>NZ_JBHZBG010000004.1:0-289918 GCF_042754695.1 Nocardia sp. NPDC059195
GGCTCTAGTCTCGAGCGCTAACCGGCGGCCCCTTGGGGCCGCGGACACGCGCGCGCCAGCGCGCCAATAAACACTGTCGGACCTTCATGACATCATGCGAGCACCATGGAACTACGCAAGGGTGCGCACGCGCCGGTCCCGACATCGCTTCTCGCCGTGGTCGTTTCATGGCGGTCGGCGCATGCCGTAGACGCGCATGCCCTGCTGGTCACCGAGTCGGGTCTAGTCCGTGCTGACCGGGACTTCGTCTTCTTCAACGCACCCCGCCACGCCTCCCAGGCGGTGACCCTGGACCAGGAGCCCGCCCCGGGGACCGCGCGACTGAGCATTTCGCTACCCCGCACCGAACCCGATGTGGCGCGCATCGTCGTCAGCGCGTCTCTCGACGACGCCACCTTCGACCAGCTTCCCGACCTCACCTTGACCGTGCACGCCGCCGACGGCCCGATCGCCCAGTTCACCATCGACGGCATCGAAGACGTGCAGGCGATGATGTTCGGCGAGTTCTACCGCCGCGACGGCCAGTGGCGGTTCCGTGCGATCGGCCAGGGCTGGTCCGGTGGGCTGGCCGGCCTGGCCGGTGAATTCGGGGTCACGGTGGACGAACCCGCCAGCGGACGCCCCGGCATCACACCCGACGACAGCTCGCGGGTGCCCGCGCGACCGAATCGGGCATCATCCGCCGACGCCGCGCGCACCGCCGATCGCGCACGATTCGCGAGTGTGCCGTCACGACACGACACGTCGACGTCTGCCGCCGATCTGCCCGACGCCGGCCACCGGGCGAACCGGTCGTCTCCCGGGTCTCCGAATCCAGCCGCGTCGCGGCACGACGGACCGACGTCGGCGCGCCCACCGGCCCTGTCCCGCCGCGTCATCGACGTGCCGCCCCCGCCGCCGGTCGACCCGGAGATCGCCGACTGGCACCCCGACCCGGAAACCCCCGATCAGCTCCGCTGGTGGGACGGCGACGAGTGGACCACCAGCGTCCATCCGCACATCCACGATCACCGAACCCGCTGCACCCGCTGCGGCAATCCGTTGCGGCGCAAGCTGTTCGGTGGTCACGGACCGTGCAAGAACTGTGCCGACGAGATCGAGGAATTCCTCACCCACTGGCGCAACCGAGCCAGGCGCGTCCTGGCGAGCACCGGCACGATGTCGGAGGAATGGACCGAGGTGTGGGCCGCCCTGCGCTTCCAGCGCATCGACGAGGAGCGCGGCCGAACACTACTGCGCGAGGCGGGCCTGACCCAGGTCGAGCGAATGGTCGCCTTCGCCTTCGCTGACGGTGAGGTGTTCGCCGACGAACTGGATGCCTTCGAACACGTCGTCAGCGAGCTGGCACTGTCCGGCGGCATCGTCGACGATCTGCGCCGCCGAATGCATCGCGGCCGCACCCTCTCCCGCTTGCGGGCCGGCGAACTGCCCACCGTCAACACCCCCGGCCTGCACCTGGACCCCGACGAGCGCGTCCACCTCGACCTGCCCGCCGTCCACATCCGCATGCTCGCCCGGGGCCCACGCAACACCGAGGGCCGGCTCATCGGCAGCTCCAAGAAGCTGCGCTTCGTCGGCGACGGCACCGGCATCGAGCTGCCGTGGAACCGGGTGGTGTCGGTGCATCCCGAGCACGGCACGGTCGTGCTCGCGGCGACCTCAGCACGCGGCGGCGCGACCTTCGGCGTCACCGACCCCGACTATGTGGCGGCGGCGCTGGAAGGTGCGCTGCGCGTGTCGAAACGCCTGGTCCTGACACCGGGGCAGCGCGACAGCCGCAGCATCCCCCAGGATGTGAAAGCCCAGGTGTGGCAGCGCGACGGCGGCGCGTGCGTCGAATGCGGCGACGGCCACTACCTGGAATTCGACCACATCATCCCGCTCAGCCGCGGTGGTGCGACGAGCGCGACGAACCTGCAGATCCTGTGCCGGGCCTGCAATCGCGCCAAGGGCGCGCGGATCTAGCCGAGGATCGCGTTCATGATGGTGCCGCCACTGGTGGCGACCACACCGCCGATCATGGCGCCCGCGATCATCTTCGGCGACTCCATCGCGCTACCGTTCCACTTCTCCCAGGCGAACTTTCCGCCGGCGACGGTGATGGCGAGCACGCCCGACAGGATCATGAACCAGGTCAAGTACTGGACCATTTGCATGATCTTGTCCGACAGCGGAGGCGCTTGCGGCGACGGGTTGCCGATCTGCGCGTACGTGGTGATGGTGTCGGCCATCGACGTCAGAATGATGCTCATAGCCTGCTCCCCTATCGCGTGACGCGAACTGCGTTCCAGCCCTGCCGTATTCGATCGTGGTCCAGGATACGGGCGCGAACCCCCTGCACACCAACAAAACCGATCGGTTCGGTCCAGATGGGCACCGACGCCGTCGCACATGACCGGATACCATCAGTGCAGAGTTCATCGTCGTTCCGTTCCTCCGAGCTACCGAGTGAGACCCCATGTTTCTGGCCGCCGTCACCGATACCTTGGCGCAGATCGGCAATCCGACCCCCGAAGCACCACCGCTCGCGGACAAGATCATGCAGATGGTCAGCTACTTGACCTGGTTCATCCTGCTGTCCGGCATCGTCGCCATCACTGTCGCCGGCGGAAAGTTCGCCTGGGAGAAATGGACCGGCGGCGCGATGCAGTCGCCGAAGATGGTCGCGGGCGCGATGATCGGCGGCGTCGTCGC
Organism: Nocardia sp. NPDC059195; assembly: GCF_042754695.1. NCBI lineage: Bacteria > Bacillati > Actinomycetota > Actinomycetes > Mycobacteriales > Nocardiaceae > Nocardia > Nocardia sp. NPDC059195. The sequence goes on from NZ_JBHZBG010000004.1 coordinate 2,695, forward strand.
CACCAGCGCGGGCACCATCATGAACGCGATGCTCTAGGTTTCCTGCTCCGCTCGGGACGGTCCGGGATCAGCCCGGGCCGCCTCGACCGGTCAGGAACGAATCGACCCGAGTCCTGTTGGGGATCAACAGAACTCGGGCCCCATGGTCTATCGAGTGTCGGCGCACAGCATCTACCTCCTGTCATCGCGCGGGTCGGGTCGGCTAGGTGTAGAGCCGGTCCACGAAGGCGTTCAGGTTTTCCACCACCCGCTCCGCCTTCTCTTCCGGCGTCAGATCCTCGCGATACCGGCTACCCATCGACGGCCGCTTCTTGTTGCGCGCGTACAGCGAGCAGGCCAGATCGGTGCACATGTAGCTGCCGACCGTATTCCCCTTGCGCCCCGACTCGCCCGTCTTGCTCGCGGTCATCAGCGAAACACCACCGCCGGAATGCGTGGTGAGGCAGATCGTGCACATCTGTGTCTTGCCCGACCCACCGGTCTCATGCCGCAATGCGACACTGACCAGCCCGTCCGCCCGCGGCACCGAGATATAACAGCGCCCCGCGTACGACGGGTCGGTCCACCCGAGGAAGTCGAGATCCTCCCAGGGGCGCTCACCCAGGTCACGCGGCACATTCAACCGCTTCGCGTCACCTTTCGAGCAGTTGACGAACGACGACCTGATGTCGCGTTCGGTAATCGGTTCCATGAGCTCGTCCTTTCAGTTTGCCGAACAGCAAACGGTAGACACGCTAACGATCCTCGCGACCAGCGACAACTCGATTTCTGACGAGGGTTGCCTACGCCGTCACGATCCCCGCGGCACGGGCGGCGCGCAGCCAGTCCGGGAATTCGCTGAGCAGGAGGCGGTAGAGCTCGGCGTCGTCGACCTTGTCGATGTCGGCGAGAGCGAAGAAGCCGGCGTTGTCGACGATGCGGCCGTCGAGTTCGTCGAGAGTTCGCAGGACGCCGAAATTGGCCGTGCCGAGGCCGATGAACTGCCAGAACGCGGGCAGGTGGGCGGCCTCGCGCATGAGAGCGGCGATCTCACGTCTTTTCGCGAAGCCGCCGTCGGTGAAGAACAGCACCAGCGTCGGCTCAGCGGTGAGGCTGTCGATGACCGCGCGCATGATGGGCAGTTCGTCGTTGCGGCCGCCGATCCCGTCGTAGTCGATGCCCTGGTGGGTGCCCTTGAGGTGCAGGTAGGTCCGCGCCCACTGCTCGCCGCCCGCCACGGTGATATCGGGCAGCTTCGCGTAGGTCAGCGCGTAGAGGTAGGCCTCCAGGGTGCCGTCGTCATCGAGCTGGGTGGCAACCGGGATCATCCGCTCGACGACCCGATGCACGGTCGCGCCGCTGTACATCTTCTGCATGCTGCCGGTCTTGTCGATGACCAGCACCACCCGCGCTCTGGCTCCGAAAGCGCCTTTGTCGATCAGCACCTTCGCGACGTCGCGTTTGCGCATGTCCAGCTTCTGCCGCTTCTCGAAAGACAGCGCCGCCTCCCCCGGCACGGTGCGAACTTCCGGCACCGCGACAACGCCCGGCTCGTCGTCGACGCTCACCCCATGATCGGTGACCAGGTCGGCGAACCCGCCCGCGTAGCCCTGCCCGACCGCGCGGACCTTCCACTGTTCGCCCCGGCGATACAGCTCGAGCGCGATCACCACCGACTCACGACCGAGCCCCTCGATCACATACTCGTGCAACACAGTCCCGGCACGATCAGCCACCGAAGCGACCGGAGACGCGGCACTTCCGAACGTATCGCCTTCTGCCGCAACGGTAATCACCGCGCGGATCTGCGCGATATCACCCGGCACGGCGCCCAGCGAAACCTCGAGTCCGGCACCGTTCAACCGGACACCCGGCGCCTGTGGCTGATTGAAGAAGACGAAGTCCGCGTCCGAGCGAACTTTCCCCGCATCGGTCACCAACAGTGCCGAGAGATCGGCCGCGACCCCGCCCCGAACAGACAGCACCACCTCCCCCGAATCCAAGCTCGCGTTCTGCCCTTTGACCAGCGCAGCAGCCATCGCCATCCCTCTCATCGCAGCCGTAATGCCCCACACCCTAGGCGAATACGGGCTAGATCCAGCCCTTCTCCCGAGCTTTGAGTGCGGCTTCGTAGCGATTGGACACGCCGAGCTTGGTCATGGCCGAGGACAGGTAGTTGCGGGTGGTGCCGGGCGAGAGGTGTGCGCGTTTGGCGATGTCCTCCACGGAGGCACCGTCGGCGGCGAATTCGAGGACGTCGGCCTCGCGGGCGGTGAGGACGGTATCCCCCGCGCTGATGGCTTCGGCCGCGAGTTCGGGATCGACGTATCGGCCACCGTTGTGCACCGACCGGATAACCTCAGCCAGCGTCGCCGCCGAGGTCGTCTTGGGCAAGAAACCTCGCACACCCGCGGCGAGCGCGCGCTTGAGATAGCCGGGCCTGCCATGGCTGGTGACGATCAAAGTCCCTGCGCCAGGGGTGATTCGGAGCAGTTCGACCGCGGTGTCGATGCCGTCGATGCCCGGCATCTGCAGATCGATGACGGCGACCGCGACCGGCTCACCACCCTCGGCCCGACGGCGCCACGCGGCGAGGAGCTCGGCGCCGGAGCCCACGTGGGCGACGACATCGAGATCGGGCTCCAGCCCGAGCATCGTCGCCATGGCGGCGCGGATGAGAGTTTCGTCGTCGGCGAGGAGTACGGGAATCACTGATTCTCCCAATGGATTTCGAGGATGAACTCGTCGCCGGAGGTGGCGATGTCGAGGGTCGCGCCGACCGCGGCGAGGCGTTCGCCGAGCCCACGCAGCCCGGATCGTTCACCGATCGAACGCTGCGGACGATCGTTGCGCAGCGACATGCCTGACGCGCCGAGTGTGAGAGTCGCGGTCGTCGCTGCCGAGTGCTCGACGATATTCGTGGTGCCTTCACGGACCACCCAGGCCGCGACCTCATGGAATGCCGCGGGCACCTTGGCCGCGTCACCCTCGACGACGAGTTCGCACCCCGCCGCCGACAGCAGTGATCGTGCCCCAGCCACCTCCCCGCGCAGGTCGATATTGCGGTAGCCGCGCACCAGGGTGCGCATCTGTCCCATCGATTCGACCGCAAGCGTTCTGACCTCTTCCATCTCCACGGTCGCCCGATCGCGGTCGCCTGCTCGTGACAGCGCCACCGCCAGTTCACTTTTCACCGCGATGGCGGAGAACCCGCGGCCGACGACATCGTGCAGGTCGCGAGAGAAACGCAGCCGTTCCTCGGCGACCTGCAGCTGCGCCTCGACCCCTTTGGTCCGCTCCAACTCGTCGATGATTCCCAGCGCCCACACGGTGAGCAGTGTCAACACGATCGCGAACGCCCCCGCGAGCAGCAGCGACGCGGTCCCCTGCAGTCCGGCCACCAGCGGCGCTCCCAGCACCGGCGGGGTAATCACACTGAGGCCGATCAGAATCCACCACTTGTGCCTGGCGAACGCGACGACGGAGAAGATCGTCAGCAAGGCCGCGGACACACCGACAACGCGTGCGCTGACGACAGTCGACTCGCCGCCGGCGAGGTGGGCAACGACTCCGCTGACCACCCAGAGCGCGGCCAGGACCGCGGTGGCGAGCGGCAGCATCCGCGGCCGTGCCACCACACCGGGGACGGTCGCGAAAGCGGGTTGCGCCTCCACCGCGACCATCGCCGCGATGCCGGCGACGACGATCATGAGCACCGCCACCACCGAGCCCGCGGAGACCGCCAACGCGGCTGCCAGACCGGCGATGGCCGCCTGGAACGTGAGCCGCGAGTAGAGCCGGTACTTGGCCGACCCCGACAGCTCATGCCACCAGGCGGTCGCGCGCATCACCCGCGGTCGTCCCAGCGGAAGCTCTTGCGGGTCAGCACGAGCGCGAGAACGGTCCATAGCGCCAGTGTCGCAAACGGCCGGCCGGATTCGATGACGGTGTCCGCGAAGCTGAGGGCGGCGTCGGATTCGGCGACCGCCGACAGCTTGCCCGCCGTGCCGAGGGAGATGAGATCGGAGACGGCGGCGAAGGGAGTCCAGTCGGCCACCTGCGCCAGCCGGTCGGGCAGCACGGTGCGGATGGAGGCCATGCCGAGCATCGCGATGATCATCACCGGCAGCGAGGTGATCTGCGCGGCCTCGGCGTTCTTGGTGTACGCGCTGGTCGCCAGGGCAAGCAGCGAGAACAGCACCGTCCCGCCGATCAGAGCCACGGCGATCGCGAGGGGGTTGACGGGGGCGGGTGTGCCGGTGCCGTAGACCACCACGGTGACGACAGCGGTGCACGCGAGGGTCATGATGGCGCCGGGTATGGCCGGGGCGAGCTGGATCTGCCAGTCGGCGGCCTCACCTGTGCGCAGCCGTTTCAGCACACCTTCGCTGCGGCGAGTGGTCACCATCGAGAGCACCGAGTAGTACTGGACGAACAGCAGGGCGAGCAGCGCGAGCATTTCGAAGGCCACCGCCGCCATCGCCGTTGTCGGCTCGGCGTCCTTGCGGGCAATGAGGAAGGTGACCAACGGAATTCCGATCGGGAACACCGTGGCCATGTAGACAAGGGTCTTGTTGCGCCGGAACTGCAGCCACTCGGCCTTGGCGAGAGCGGTGAGTGGTCGGCGGCGAAATCCGCCGGCGGGCAGGGTGGTAGTCATCGTGCTCCGATCAGGGTGGGAGTGGTTGCCTCGGCGATATCGAGAAAGACCGATTCCAGCGATGCGGCACGCGCCTCGAGTCCGGTCAACCGCACGCCTGCTTCGCGTGCCCAGCCGAGCAGTTCGAACAGGTGGCCCTGTAAATCATTGGTGCTGATGGTGACTCGCGCGTGTGCGTCGACGCGGGCGCCGCGAAACTGCGGCACGGGCAGTCCGGGGTGGTCGAAGGCGATGCGCGCCGGGTGGTCCTCGACGATGTCGCGCAGCGTGCCCCTACGGGCGATCGCCCCCTTGTGCATGATCGCGATCTGATCGGCGAGTGCTTCGGCCTCGTCCAGATAGTGCGTGGTGAGAACCATCGTCACCCCCGATGCTTTGAGGTCGGCGAGCAATTGCCAGGTCCCACGCCGGCTTTCCGGATCGAGGCCGGTGGTCGGTTCGTCCAGGAACAGCAAGCGCGGTTGTCCGAGCAGGGCGCACGCCAGATCGACGCGGCGCTGCTCACCACCCGACAGCGAGCCCACTCGCACGCCCGCGCGATCGGTCAGGCCGACCTGTGCCAGCACGGCGTCGGCGGTGGTCGGATCGGTGCATGTCCCGCGCCACATTTCGAGGGTCTCGGCGACGGTCAGCTCGGCGGGCAGCCCACCGGACTGCAACATGATGCCGACCCTCGGGCGGACCTGGTCCCGGTGCCGGAGCGGGTCGAGCCCGAAAACTTCGACCTCGCCCGCCGACGGGGCGATGAGCCCTTCCAGCATGTCGAGCGTCGAAGTCTTGCCCGCGCCGTTCGTCCCGAGCAGCGCGAACACCTCCCCCTCGTGCACCTCGAGGTCGACACCTTTGACGGCTTCGAATGCGTCGTCGCCGCGGCCGTATGTGCGGCGCAGCCCGCGTGCGGTGATGACGTCTGTGTTTCTCATGCCCTCTACGGTGGTCGACGCGAGGCGTTACCAGTAGTAAGCGCAGTCACCGATCCGCGATGGGAATCGCACGGGTCGGGCATGACAAAAGTCATCGCTGCTTGTTCGTGCGCAGGAGCGCAATGCCGTAGGCGACGAACCAGACCGCCCACAGCAGCCAACCGGACAAGCCGATGAGACCGAGTGGGCCGTCGTGGTCGATAATCAGGGGCGCGATGCTGGCTGCGGTGAATTGCAATGCGGCAGCAAGGAATCCGATGACGGCGTGCCATGTCTTCACCAGACCGCCGTGCCGACCGGCGATGGTCAGGCCGACCAGCGCTGTCGCGAGGAAGGTGCCGTTCAGCGCGAGCAGGGCGTCTTGCAGCGCCCACAGCGCCGCACCTTCCCCACTCGAAGCGCCCAGGGCATAGCGTATTCCGACGATCACGGTGAAAGTCGCATTCTGCAAGAGCAATCCGGCGAAGCCGACCAGCGACCATCCTGTGCCCGCCGTCCGCTCGGCCGGGCGCAGCGCCGCCAGCACGCCTGCGCCGAACAGCACGGCACAGAACCATCCCAGCGGTACCGGGGCCATCGCCAGCGCGACGAGGTCACGGTGGTCGACGAAGAACGCGACTGCTGTGCGAGAGTCGGTACCCGGCTTCGGCAGTCCCGCTGGTGCCAAGATCAGGTTGGCCCCCAGGATGACCAGCGCGAACCCGATGCCGGCGAACCCCGCGGCCCGCTGAAACCGCACACCGCTCGACAGATTAGATTTACCACTCACATTTTTAATATAGGTACCGTAAAACGAAAGGGGAAACCCCCGATGGCGACCGACCCACCCCGCCGCCGCTACGACTCGCTTCGCCGCAGTCTGCAAGCCCAGGCGACCAGCACCGAGATCGCCCAGGCCGCCCGCCGCCTCTTCGTGGAGCAAGGCTGGGCGGCGACTACAGTCCGCGACGTGGCTCGCGAAGCAGGCGTCTCCGCCCCCACCGTCTACTCTGCCTACGGCAATAAAACCGGCCTCATCCAGGCAATAGTCGACGCCGCCGACCTCTCCGCCGACGCCCCCCGAATGCTCGACACGCTGGAATCCGCCGCAGGCGACCCGCGCGCGCAACTGGCCGCCATGGCCGCCTACGACCGCCGCCTCTACGAACGGGCCGCCGACGTGATCGCCCTGATCCGCGAAGCAGGCCGCACCGAACCCGCCCTGGCCACCACCTACAGCGACGCCCGCCACCGGGCCGACCGAACCCGCATCGAGGTCTTCACCTCATGGCCCCCCGGCACTCTCCGCGAAGACCTCCCCACCTCGGTCGACATCTACGCGGCCCTCTGCACCATCGATGTCTACACGACCCTCACCACCGAACGGGGCTGGTCCCCCGACCGAGTCGAATCCTGGTGGACCACAACCCTTGCCCGCGAATTGCTCGCTTGACTATTCACCCTCCGCCGACCGAGAATTCATCTACTATAGGCCGTAGTAGACCGAACACTGGAGGGGCAGTGAGTGATCCGAACCATGCCGATCCGGGCAAGAGGTCGTTGGTGGCACGACTGGTGGAATCGTGCTCCCAATTCGTGAACAAGCGCGGCATCTACCTGGGCCGTCGGTCGACGAAACTCCATGTGGCCCTGTACCGCCGGACCGGCGGCCGACTGGGTGGGCGCATGCCCGGCTGGCCCGGTGCCCGAATCCTGCTCCTCGACCACGTCGGCGCCAGGACCGGCACCCACCGAACATCACCCTTGATGTAGTCATCGCCATAGCCGCATCCAAAGCCGGCCAACCAACCCACCCAGCCTGGTTTCACAACCTGAAAGCCAACCCGGGCACCATGATCCGAATCGGCCATCGGTCGCACCCCGTCCGAGCCCGCGTAGCAACCGATGAGGAACGAAACCTACTGTGGCCGGAGTTCATCGAGTTCTTCCCGAGCTACGACTTCTACCAACGCAACGCAGGCAACCGCAGAATCCCGATCGTGATCCTCACGCCGCGCGGGTGACTGCACCACCATCACTCCGACAGCGTTGACGGGCGCTTCGAGGTCGGCGCTGAGTAGGTTGTCTGATTCCTCGCGCATCACGTAGTCACCGTAGCGCTCCGGCTGACGAATATGATCTGGCGTAGGTGTTCTCGTCATTGACGGTGATCACGTCGCAGGTTCGGACGAGGACACCCGGCAGTTCGGTGCCGAGGTGCGCGAGGTGGGGCGTGAAGACAGCATCGGCAGCGGTCCGGTGAGCAGTAGCGATCAGTCGGGTGATCGGGTCTGGGGTTCTTGGGGTGAACACGATGGTTTTCGCGAGGTCGTAGCCGTATCGCATGGCCAGGGAGCGGATTCGGATCTCGTCCCAGTTCTGTGCTGTTCCGGAGATGTCGGATCGCAGGTATCCGATGGCGATGGGTTTCATCCGGCGAGTGCCGACCGGGGAACGTCGAGCATGGCTTGGCCGGTTGGGGTGTTGGTGTAGGCGTGGCCGCAGGTCGACAGTTCCCAGGCTTGACGGTGGGTGACTTGGCGGAGTAAGCCGTTGAGATGGAGGGTGCGTAGTGCTCGTCTCGTTCGGCGGATGGAAAGTGCTGTGTTATCGGCTATCTGGCGATCGGTGAGTTGCCCGCCAGGCTGCAGGATTCGGAGGACGAGTGCTTGGTCGAGCAACGTGGTCATCGACGTCTCCCGTCGGTCAGGTCTGTTCTCGGATACATGAGAGATGTTCGTCCGTAGATCACGTCGCCCCCTTGGCTGTTGGTCGTGCACGGTGATCTGACGGTATTGCTCCGAGTCGGGCACCTGAACTACGTCCGGGACATTTCAGCAGACATTTCAAAGGTGCTGGTATGTCCAGGAAATGCGCCGTATGGTTCGAGCATGGCCACCCGTTTGGAATCGGCGATGCTTCGTGCGCGACTGGATTCGGTTGCGCTAGCGGATGCTGTCGGTGTCGACGTGAAGACCGTCAACCGGTGGCTGTCCGGTCGTGTCCCGCATCGGCGCACGCGGGCGTTGGTCGCGCGGGTTCTTGATGAGACCGAAGATCTGTTGTGGCCGCAGACTCGCCCTGATCTCGCAGTGGGTGGGGCGGCGACTGCTGAGGTCCAGGGTACCTACGCTCATCGGGCAGATATTCCGAACGACCTGTGGACCTCGCTGATTCTCGGGGCCGACGAGCAGATCGACATCGTCGGCTATGCCTACCCGTTCGTGCTGGAACTGCTGCCGGATGCGGCGGACATTCTCGCCGCCAAGTGCCGCAACGGAACTCGCATCCGACTAGCGTTCGCGGATCCGGACTGCCCGCACGTGGTCGAGCGTGATGCGCTGGAACAGATGAACGGAACTCTTGCCGGCAGAATCCGCAACGCGCTGAACATGTTAGGTCCGCTGACCGATACGCCAGGTTGCGACATCGGTCTGCACACCAGCCATCTCTACAACTCGGTGTTCCGGTTCGACGACAAGATGATCGTGACGCCGTATCTCTTCCGTGCCCGCGGATATCAGCACCCGGCGCTCCATCTGCGGAAGCTGTCCCAGCACGGGATCTTCTCCTCGTTCGCCGAGCAATTCGAACAGATCTGGGGTTCGGCGACCCCCTATGCGCAAGGACTTTCGCATGAGCTCACGGCGTGACTACTACAAGGACCCGAGCGCCCCAAAGGCCACCAGCCTCGTGCCCGGCGGTTCTGTTCTGGTCACGGACGGTTCCGGGCGAATCTTGATGCAGCGCAGGGGCGATTCCGGGAATTGGTCGCTGCCAGGGGGTGCCATGGAGATCGGTGAAACCCTCGAAGAGTGTGCGGTTCGGGAGACGAAGGAGGAGACCGGACTCGATATCGAGATTACGGGTCTCTTGGGTATCTACACCGATCCGGAGCACGTCATCGAGTATGGGGACGGAGAGGTGCGGCAGGAGTTCGCCGTCACCTATCTCGGCCGGTTTTTGGGTGGCGAAATCACGATAAGTAGCGAATCGACTGAGGTTCGGTTTGTCGGTGCGGATGAGCTGGCCGAACTGCCGGTGCACCCCACCGTTCGGCTGCGGATCGGACACTTCGAGGAACACAGAGTGGTGCCGTACCTCGGTTGACAGTGGGCTGCGAGACGGTCAAAACAACGCGCGGAGCATCCTTCTCTTCCCCTGTGACCCTCGCTATTTCGGCACGATCGGCACCGAGATTCCCCAGCGCTCGATCGACGACCGGATCGTTGCCGCGGAACGTGGACAGGATTGCTGCGCTAGACCGTCTTGATCACGCCGCCATCAGCCAAATAGTCGGCGCCCGTGAGATTTCCGGAAACTGGAGAAGCGAGGAAGGTGACCAGCGCCGCAGTCTCACACGGTTCGGTCAGTCGGCCGGTGGTGATGCCCATTTGAGCGGGGGCCTGAGCGAGGAATTCATCAAGGGTGACCCCGTTTTGGGCGGCGACGTCTGCGGCATATCCGTCAGGGTCGGACCAGTTGCGGGTACGAGTAGGGCCCGGGGAGACGGTGAGGGCGCGGAGACCCTGCGCTCCGAACTCCTCGGCGAGAGCTTTGGTGAGGTTGTTCAGCGCGGCTTTCGCGGTGCCGTAGTCGACCGGGCGAAAGGCTGCACGGGCGCCGATCGACGAGATGTTGATGATCACGCCGCGCTGCCGGAGCAGGCTGGGTAGAGCTTGGCGGGTGACCCGGACCGTACTGAAGAGGTTGAGCTCGTACGTGCGCTCCCAAGCGTCGTCGGCGATGTCGAGGAAGCCGCCGACGTCGATACTCCCGGGGACCACGCCGCCGACGTTGTTGATCAGGAGATCGATCTCGCCGAGGATCGCGGTGGCACGTTCGATCAAGATTGCGGCCCCGCTCGGGGCGGCCAGATCGACGGCCACCGCGCTGACAGCGTGTTCGAGCTCGCGGAGTTCGGCGGTGACGGTGCGCGCGGCGGCAACCACGCGCACTCCTTCGGCGCTGAGTGCCCGGACGATTTCCAGGCCGATACCTTTGCTCGCTCCGGTGACGACGGCGGTCTTGCCGACGAGTTGCAGATCCACGATATCCCTTTCTTGAACTAAAGTTACAGAATTGAGGCAGCACACAACTCCAGCTGACGGTCGACAATTGAGCCGGTCAGTGGGCTACAGTGCGCGCATTGCCGTCTCGACCAATCCGGCGAGCCGGGCAGGACGCGGGTCGGCCTTCGCCAGCACCCGCATACCGTTGATAGTGGTCAACAAGAAGGTGGCGGCGGTTCGCGAGTCCAGGTCCGCGCTGAATTCCCCAGCGCGTTGCCCCTCCTCGACGGCACCCCGAAAAGCCTCGTGCTGGCGGTCGAAAATGCGCCGCACGAGCAGGCCGACATCGTCGTCGTCACCTAGTTCGATGGCAGTATTCGTGACCAGGCAACCGCCACGTTCGGAGTCGGCGCAGGCGGCGTCGAGGACCATGGTGAGCGCGGTATGCACTCGATCCCGCGGCGAGCCAGGGCCGTCGAGGAGATCGATCATCCGCGCAGCTTCTTTCGCCTGATAGAGGCGCAGCGACCGATCGAACAGATCACGCTTGCCCTCGAACGCGTTGTACAGACTGCCCCGGCCGATGCCGATCGCATCGAGGAGATCCTGCGGCGTGGTGCGGGCGAATCCCTTACGCCAGAACACCTCCATCGCTTTCGCGACCGCATCGTCGGGGTCAAAGCCTTTTGTCCGTGCCACGGGTCCGACCGTAGTTATTCTGTAACTGTAAGTCAAATACCTCGGCCGGTCCCCGCGGACATCCGCAAGACATGCGCCGATCAGCCCGTCCTGCCACCCATCGCCACTTGTTCCACCGGGTCTCGAAGGGTCGGAATTCAGCGGCGACGCAGGGAGGCGTCGAGCAGAGATGGTGGGGTGTCATGCTTTTCGTGCGGCGCGAGGTCGACGCCGGGGGCGACGATTGCATCGATGGCATCGAGCACCTCAGCCGACAATACGGTGTCGGCCGCGGCCAGTTGAGAGTGCAAGTGGTCCATGGTGCGTGGGCCGATGATCGCGCTGGTCACAGCCGGGTGGGCGGTGACGAAACCTAGTGCGAGTTGAATCAGAGTCAGGCCTGCCTGGTCGGCCACTTTGGCGAGTTGTTCGACGGCGGTCATCTTGGCATGATTGGCCGCGATGGCGGTGTCGTAGCGGTCAGGCATGAATGTTGAACGGCTGGTAGATATTTCACGGTCGGCACGGATCGCACCAGAGAGCCAACCCGAGGCCAGTGGGCTCCAGGCGAGCACGCCGAGGCCGCAGTCCTCGGTGACCGGCAGGACGTGGGTTTCGATGCCGCGCTGCAGGATCGAGTAGGCGGGCTGTTCGGTGACGTAGCGGCTCAGGTGGTGTTCTTTGGCGGCCCACTGCGCCTGCACGATGCGGTAGGCGGGAAACGTCGAGGATCCGAAGTAGCCGATCTTGCCTGCGCGCTGCAGATCGGTCAGTGCCGAGAGGGTTTCCTCATCGCTGGTTTCGGGGTCCCAGCGGTGGATCTGATAGAGATCGACATGGTCGACGCCGAGTCGGCGCAGGCTGTTGTCGAGCGCGGTGGTCAGCCAGCGGCGCGAACCGCCGCGATGGTTGCGCTCCTCGCCCATCGGCATGCTCGCCTTCGTGGCCAGCACGATGTCGTCGCGGCGGCCCGCGATGGCCTTACCGACCAGTTCCTCGGATTCGCCCTGGCCGTACATGTCGGCGGTATCGATGAGGTTGATGCCGCCGTCGATGGCGACGTCGATCATGGCGGTGACCTCGTCCTGCGTGGACTTTCCCAGCTTGCCGAAGTTCATCGCGCCGAGCACGAGCGTGCTGACCTGAACGCCGGTACGACCCAGAGTGCGGTACTGCATGGCGGTTCCTCCCAGATGAGCTTGGTTCGGCTCGCCGATTCTGGCATCCTCAACCAAGCGGAACGATGTTCCGCTAATCAACATACGGAACACTGTTCCGTTTGCCAAGAGGGAGATTTCGCGACCGTGGTCGACAACCCGGCCGAGGCACCGCGCAAACGCGCCGACGCCCGGCGCAACCAGCAAGCGCTACTCGACGCTGCCGCGGCAGCGTTCATCGCCTCCGGCGTCGATGTCCCCGTCCGCGAGATCGCCACCAGGGCAGGCGTCGGCGTCGGCACCATCTACCGCCACTTCCCCACCCGAGCCGACCTCATCGTCGCCGTCTATCGCCACCAGGTCGAAGCATGCGCCGAAGCGGGCCCGGCCCTCCTGTCCACCCACAGCTCCCCCCACGCCGCACTCGGCGAGTGGATAACCCTCTTCACCGACTTCCTCACCACCAAACACGGCCTGGCCGAAGCACTTCAGTCCGACGCCACCACCTTCGAAACCCTGCACACCTACTTCCTCGACCGCCTGGTCCCCACCTGCGCCAACCTGCTCACCGCCGCCACCACCGCAGGCGAAATCCACCCCGGCACCGATCCCTACGAACTCCTCCGCGCCGCCGGCAACCTCTGCATCGGCGGCAGCACACCCCGCTACAACCCGCGCCGAATGGTCGCCCTACTCATCGCGGGGCTGAGCGCGAAGTCGACGCAACGAAACGAGCCCTAGACCATCCGATCTTCGTGACGTGCGGTCCACTGTCACAGCTGGGGGTCGGCCGGGCGGGTGAGGTCGTCCAGCTCTGCCAAGTCCTCATATGCGAGAGAGAGGCCGGCGCCTGCGACGTTCGCACGCAGGTGCGGCACCTTCGACGTACCGGGGATGAGCAGAATGTTCGGTGAACGCTGCAGCAGCCAGGCAAGCGCGACCGACATCGAAGTCGCCCCCAGGCGGCGGGCGACCGCCGAGAGCGCCGAGGACTGCAGCGGACTGAACCCGCCGAGCGGGAAGAACGGCACATACGCAATGCCCTCGGAGGCGAGCCGGTCGATGAGCTCATCGTCGTGGCGGTGGGCGAGGTTGTACATGTTCTGCACACACACGATCGGGGCGATGCCCTGCGCTTCGGCGACCTGCTCGGTGGTGACGTTGCTGACCCCGAGGTGGCGGATCAGACCGTCCCGCTGGAGCTCGACGAGAGTCCCGAACGCCTCGGCGAGCGAACCCGGCTGCGGCCCTTCGGCGTCGCCCATCCGCATGTTGACCAGGTCGAGCACCTCGACCCCGAGCGCCTGAAGGTTCTCGTTGACCTGCTTGCGCAGGTCTTCGGGTCGCCGGGCTACCGGCCAGCCACCCTGTGCGTCACGGTTCGCGCCAACCTTGGTCACTATGCGCAGTGAATCGGGATAAGGGTGAAGCGCCTCTCGGATCAGCTCGTTGGTTATCCGCGGCCCATAGGCGTCACTGGTGTCGATGTGGGTGATCCCCAGTTCGACGGCCGCACGCAGGACGGCCAGCGCACCGTCGTGATCGGCAGGCGGGCCCATGACCCACGGGCCGGCGAGCTGCATGGCACCGTAGCCGAACCGGGTGACCGTCAGGTCGCCGAGGGCCCAGGTGCCGCCGGGAAGAGAAGTCGCAGATGTACTCACGTGGTGCCCTTCGTCGTTCGCTCGAGGGTGGCGCTTTCCGCCTCCGTGGACCAGTATCGGAGAGTAACTTCCCGTGAGGAAGTAGGCACTTTGGAGTGCGTAACCCACCCGAAGGAAGGCACGATCCGTGACTCAGACGGCGGCTCAGAAGAAGGCGCAGGCAAAGGTGGAATACAACGCGTTCCTGGCGGCATGCCCCAGCCGCCAACTACTCGACCGAATCTCCGACAAGTGGGTCGTCCTGATCCTCTGCGCGCTCGGCGGCGACGGCTCGCCCGTTCCCGCTCCAACAGACGCCCCCAAGGCGATGCGCTACTCCGAGATCTCTCGACTCCTGGTGGGTGTCAGCCAGAAGATGCTGACCCAAACACTGCGATCGCTCGAACGTGACGGCTTACTCACTCGCACCGTGACGCCGACCGTCCCGGTCACCGTCACCTACGAGTTGACCGATCTCGGCCTCTCGCTCCACCACCTGACGCGCGGCCTCAGAGCCTGGGCCCAGACGCACATGACCGAGGTGCTCGCCAACCGCGAAAGCCACGACACTCTGGTCAGGTCGCGATTGCCTGGGGCCGAGTGAACAGCCGCAGTGATTGCTCGACGACGGCGTCGCGGGTTCGGCCCTCGGGGTCGGCGTCCGGACGTAGCCAGATCGAGGCGTGGTTCAAGATGCCGTGTAGGCAGTGCAGTGCGACCGACGGATCCGGGCAGTCGAACTCGCCCGACGCGATGCCGCCGTCGATGACCTCCCGGAAGATCCGATCGTGGCGCCGACGCATGGTCTTGATGGATTCGCTGTGCTGCTCGGGCCAGGGTGCGGGGAACGAGAACAGTTTGCCCACTTCGGGATACAGCACTGTCAGGACACGCAACTGCTCGGCGATGAGGTCGCGTAGCTGCTCGGTCGCGGACAGTGTCGAGGCAGCGTCCAGGGCCTTGCTCAGGTGCGTGAGCACGTCAGATGTCAGTTTCTCCAATGCGGCGGAGACCAGCGCGTCTTTGCTCGGAAAATAGTGGTAGAGAGTGGCTTTCGCGATATCGGAGCGCTCGGCGACGTCCTCGAACCGCATCCCCTGGTAACCGACGCCGGACAGGATCTGCAACGCGGCGACGATCATCTCCGCCTTGCGTCGATCGCGCCGCCGCTCCGCGCGCCCGGCAGGCGCGACGCTCTCGTCCGTGCTCGAAGTCATCGCCCGATCCTATCGAGGTGATCGTCGAAGCGCCTACCGCGTTTCGCGCGGATAGACCGAGAGGTCGATTGGTC
This sequence comes from Nocardia sp. NPDC059195, assembly GCF_042754695.1. Lineage (NCBI taxonomy): Bacteria > Bacillati > Actinomycetota > Actinomycetes > Mycobacteriales > Nocardiaceae > Nocardia > Nocardia sp. NPDC059195. The sequence goes on from NZ_JBHZBG010000004.1 coordinate 18,017, forward strand.
GACCCACCTGAAGCCCTCGGCTCGCCTGCCACCAACCACTTGGACGGTAATTCGACTTGCTCGATCAAAATTCGACCGATAGGTTGAGAAATGTGAAGGATATGACTGTTCCCGCGTCCGCCTACTTTCACCGAGTCGGCGCCCACCGTTTCGCGCCGACAGTGCACGCCGGCGGCGCGTGGGACACCGCCGAGCAGCACTTCAGCCCGCTCGGCGGCCTGATCGTCCACGAGATCCAGCGCACGCGAACACACGAACAACGTCCTGCGCTGGTGATGAGCCGGATCAGCTTCGACATCCTGGGCCGGATAGCGTGCGACGAATTCGAGATCACGGTCCGCACGATCCGCCCCGGGCGCACCATCGAACTGGTCGAGGCGACAGTTACCATCGCCGGACGCGACGTCGTCTCCGCGCGCGCCTGGATGCTGAGCAGCCAGGACAGTGACAGTGTCGCGGGCGGGGAGCCCGACCGACTCCCGGCACCCGAGTCGTTGGCGTCCTGGCCGCTGACCTCGGTATGGCCCGGCGGGTACATCGCCTCGGTGGATACCCGCCCCGTCGGCGTGCCCCAGCCCGGACGGACCACCGCGTGGGTGCACTCACCGGTGGACTTGGTCGCCGCGGAATCGGCCGATCCGCTGGCGACATTTATCGCGCTGGTCGATACCGCGAACGGGATCGCGGTACGGCAGGAACCCACCAAGTGGATGTTCCCCAACCTGGACCTGACCATCCACCTCTACCGGCAACCCGAAGGCACCTGGACCGGCCTCGACACCGCCGTGACGTTCGGCCAGGCGGGGCAAGGATTGACCAGCACCGTCCTGCACGACACCCATGGCCCAGTGGGAGTAGCCCAACAAATTCTGACCGTTCGCCCACAGCAATAACCGCGCCGGAATCCCCACCCAACGGACCGCACGGCAGCCTGTGCTGAACGCGACCAGCATGCATGCCGCTGCCCGCGCTGCGGCGGCATCACTGGGCCGAGCGGGAAGTGGATGGCCGCCTTTCCGCCCCCACCGAGGCCCTGCTGCGCGATCGAACGGTCAACGCGAGTAGTCGATTTCGATGATGTCGTCCTCCAGATCGGAGATTTCCACCTCAGGATCGAGGCCCGCGACGACATCGGGCGTCAGCGGACGCGGCGTCTAACATGCCGAGGGGCCGTTGTCGCGCTCCGGCGAAAAGAACATATCCGCAGTTCAGAGGGGGTAAGTGGGGCGGGTGGGGCTCGAACCCACGACCAGCGGATTATGAGTCCGCGGCTCTAACCGACTGAGCTACCGCCCCTCGCCGCGGGGGTCTCCGCGGGCGAGTCGCATGGTACCCGGCGGAGTGCGGGGTTGACCACTTGGCGCGGCGGTCGTGTCGCGGCGGCTGGGTGATGCGGGTTGACTGGGTGCAGAAACGGCGATCGGGGTCGCGGGTTCCGAGGAAGACGCGGCGGCCGATCGCCGTCGTGGTGCTGCACCCGAGGGTAGGGGTTTACGAGCTTTTCGCTCGCTGGCCTCCCCGTAATCGAACCTCGCGATCGCGACGGTCGATGTTGTCCCCTGGGTTGCTGGCCAACTTGATCACTCCTATTACCAACAACAGAACCGCAGCGATCACTGCGACGATAATCAGTCCCTGCACAGAACATAACTTAACGTGTATTCCGTTGCGGCGCATAACAAGTTACAATGACGCGCCGACCGTCAATAAGGTACGACCGAGGGCGGAGCGGCTTTCGATCGCGGCATGAGCCTCCCGCACCTGGTCGATCGGGAACGTCTGCCCGATCACCACTTCCAGCGCACCCTCCGCTACCGCCGCCTGAGCCCGGGACGTGATGTCGACCCAGTCGACGTCCTTGCCGACGATGTCGAACAGTCCCAGCACCGTGACAGCCCGTGCTACTGCGCCATCGGTGTCTCCGTCTGCGAACTCTCCTGCGGCAGCGCCATATCCGAGGAACAGTCCGTTGTCGGCAGCGGCGGCCAACGCCGCACCGCCGAGCTCGCCACCCGCTCCGTCGAAGACGATGGCCGCTCCCCCACCCGTGATCTCGCGAACGTGCTCCGCCCAGCCCTCGACGGAGTAGTCGACCACCTCAGTCGCTCCCAATCGTGTTGCGAGCGCGAGCTTTTCCGGACCACGGGCCGCGGCGACAACGTGCGCGCCTGCCGCGATCGACAGCTGGATGAGCAGCGTGCCGAGCCCACCCGCCGCGGCGGTGATCAGCACCCACGAATTCGGTTGCACCGCAGCCCTGTCGAACACCGACAGGGCGGTGCGGCCATCGTGCGCGAGGCCGACGGCCTGCTCGGTGGTCAGTTCGTCGGGGATCTCGGTCAAAGTGGCGGCCTTGGCAAGGGATTTCTCGGCATAGCCACCGATGGGCAGGCCCCCGCCGATGCCGCTGGCTGCGGTCGCGGTGACTACGCGCTTGCCGAGCCAGCGGGGATCGACCTCGGCGCCGACCGCACTCACCACACCACCGATCGCCCCACCGGGAACGTAGGGCAGGCTCAGCGGGAAGTAGTCCTGACCCCACCCGCTGCGCAGCCGGGTGTCGAGGAACATCACGTCGGCGACCTCGACGTCGACGACTACTTCGACCGAATCCGGTTGTGGTGCGGGCAAGTCCAGCACCTCCAGGACCTCTGGCCCACCGAATTCTTTGACCTGCACTGCACGCATGGCGACTCCTTCGTGGCGTTGACCGAACAAGTCAAGGATGAAACCTCGAGCGGAGTTCAGGTCAAGTGCACTAGGACGTAGGTCACACGATCATGAGCCACCACTGCGGCTGATACCTCACCGCTGGTGGCCTTACAGTGAATTGTGGCGTTCTCTTTTCCCCGGCCCGGCAGACGGCAAGTCGACCTCCCCACCGTCGACCGCACCGTCGCCGCGCTGCGTTTCCCCGAGGCGATCTTCAAGACCTCGCCTTGGCAACCTCGCGATCTCGTGGAAACCGGTCTGCGCCAATGGTTGCGGTGCTGCGGTGCCGCCATTCGCGACGATCAGGTGATCGGGATGCCCTCGCACGCGGTCGACGAGGCGTGGCACGGCTTCATCCTGTGTACCCAGCTCTACGCCAGCTTCTGCGAGCAGGCGTACGGACGTTTCCTGCACCATTTCCCCGAGGGCGTCGGGGAGAGCACGCAGCGTCACGGCACCATGGTCGAACAACTGGGCCGCACCGTGGTCGCCTGGTCGATGGTGGCCCAACCCGACGAAGAGTGTGTGCTGTGGGACCTGGACCGGAAGGTCGGCGTCGAGGACCCATGGGGCGTGGACGCCCGGCACATTGCCGCCGTGGCGGAGCAACTGCGCCGGGCGTAAGCCGACTCAGACGAGCTTCATCCGGCGTGCGGCCAACCGCACCGCGCCGGGTGCGATCCGGTTGATCCGGTACTGCACCCACGATTCCGGTGTCACCGGCACGATGTCGCGCCCGGTCCGCACCGCCTTCACGATCTGCGCCGCCACCCGGTCGGGGGTGTAGCCGCGGCGCTCGTACAGCTTGTCGAACTTCTGCTGCGCGGCCGCCTCTTCTCGGGCGGAGACACCCGAGATACGGGTGGTGGCAACGATATTCGTGTGCACGATGCCCGGGCACACGGTCGACACCGAGATGCCGCGGTCGGCCAGTTCGGCACGCAGGCAGTCGGAGAACATGAACACCGCCGACTTGCTGGTGGCATAGGCCGCCATATCGCGCTGCGGACTGTAGGCGGCCATGCTGGACAGGTTCACGATGTGCCCGCCGAGCCCACGATCGGCCATCGCCGCGCCGAAAGCCCGGCAGCCGTTGACGACACCGCCGAGGTTGATCCGCAGGACACGGTCGAACTCCTCCGACGGAGTGTCGAGGAACCCGCCTGCCTGACCGACACCGGCATTGTTGACCAGCACATCGGGCACGCCGTGCGCGGCGATCACCAGGTCGGCATGCGCGCGCACCGCGTCTTCGTTCGACACGTCCAGCGAATAGTAGTGCGCCACACCACCTTCCGAGGCGACGAGCTCCGCGGTGGCCTTGGCGGCGAGCTCGTTGACATCGGAGACCACCACTTCGGCACCGAGCCGCGCGAATGCCAGCGCGGTCTCCCGGCCGATGCCGCTACCCGCACCGGTGACGACCACCAGCTTGTTCTCGAATTCCCTTTGCGCGGTACCTACCTCAGCCCTGGCGAGCCCCCGCGATACGCCGGCCCCGTCGAGCGCGTCGATCAGCTCGGTGGTCGCGGTGGCGAGGAGTTCCGGATGGGAGAACGGCATCCAGTGCCCGGCGGGGACGTCGCGACGCCACAGCCGGTCGGTCCACTTGGCCGAATCGTCGTAACCCGCGGGCCGCACGGCGACGTCGCGGCCCGCGACGATCAACTGCACCGGGACCTCGGTGCGACGCTCACGCGGGGAGAGCATGCGCGCCACGATGTTTGCGCGATAGATGAGCAGCCCGTCGACCATGTCGCGGCGGAACGTCGGGCCGAGCTTCACGTTGGCGGCGGGGGTGTCATTCATGATGGAAACCGCGCGCTGCCACACCTTTTCGGTGCCGATGGCGTTGAACGTGGCGCGCGGCAGCCCGGGCGTCATGAAGAAGAAGGTGTAGGCCGAGGAGGCGAGTTGGGTCATCGGCTGCCACACATTGCGCAGGGTGGGGCGGGCGAGCCGGTCGCGCACCCAGCTGGCCAGGTGGTCGAGGTTGGGGCCCGAAACCGAGGTGAACGAGGCGACGCGCGCACTGGCCTGCGGCTCGCACACCGCTTCCCACACCTGCACCGAACCCCAGTCGTGGGCGAGCACGTGCACGGGGCGGTCGGGGCTCACCGCGTCGATCACGGCGTAGAAATCGCGGGCGAGTTCGTCGAGACGGAAGTCGTCGGTGCGCTGGGTGCGGGTGGATTCACCGTGACCACGGGTGTCGTAGGCGACCACGTGGAAACGCTCGGTGAGCAGTGGAATAACCCGGTCCCACAGGTGATGGGTGTCGGGCCAGCCGTGCACGAGCACGATGGTGTCGGCGGTCGGGTCGCCGTACTCGAACACGGCGATGTCGAAATCGCCGCTGCGGACGGTGCGCTGATTCACGGGCTGCGGGCTGTCGTTCGTCATGATCTGTCGGATTCCCTGTCCACTGAGTTGTTCCCGAAGGAATTCATAGGTCGAGCACCAATCGCTCACCGCGAGAACGAGATACACACGCGAGCATGGCACCCTCGGCGTGGTCGTCAGCGGAGAGCACGGTCTCGCGATGGTCTGGTTCGCCCGACCTGACCCGCACCACACAGGTGCCACAGAAGCCCTGCCTGCACGAATAGGGCTGGTCGGGGCGCGTATCGAGAATGGTGTCGAGCACGGTGCGGTCGGCGTCGACGGTGACTACCGCACCGCTGGAGGCGAATTCGAGCTCGAACGGTGTGCCGTCGACGACCGGCGGTGGCGAGAACCGCTCGAAATGCAGTTCCACTTCGCCCATCTCGCGCACCGCGGCGACGATCGCCGAGGTCATCGGGGTGGGGCCGCACGCGTAGACCGCGGTGCCAGGACCGACGCCTGCCAGCAGATCCGCCGCGGCGGGCAGACCGTGTTCGTCATCGGTGCGCACGACGACATTCGCACCGAAGCTCTCGGTCTCGGCCAGGAACGGGATGGTGTCGCGGCTGCGCCCGCTGTACACCAGGGTCCACGGCACACCGAGGCGGTGCGCGAGCCGGGCCATCGGCAGAATCGGCGTGATGCCGATGCCGCCGGCGATGAAATGCAGTCGCTGCGAAGGTGATCCGTACCCCGGCACCGCGAACGGGAAGGCATTGCGTGGCCCGCGTACCACCAATCGACTGCCGACCGGCAGTGCGTCGTGCACCTCGACCGAGCCGCCGCCACCGCCGGGAATACGGCGCACCGCTACCCGGTAGGCGCGCTCGTCGGCGGGGTCGCCGCACAGCGAGTACTGCCGCAACCGGCCCGACGGCAATTCGAGGTCGAGGTGCGCGCCGGGCCGCCAGCGCGGCAGGACCCGGCCGTCGGGCGACTCGAGGCGCAGGCTCACCACGTCCTGGTCGTGCGCTTCGATCCGGCGTTCGGTCACCACCACGGGCAGGCGGCGATCTTCGACCCGCGGTCGCAGATCACGGCGGTTGACCAAGGCGGCCCAGCGCAGCCGGGCGGAGGCGACGGCATCGAGGATCCTGACCGCCTGGTCGTGGCGGTCCTTGCCATACAGATCGGCGGGGAGTTCGCGAGTGGTCACGACGCTGCCGCGCGGGCACCGGGCGAGGCCGCCAGGTAGGCGAGGGCCTGCGCCGTCGAGCCGACGCTCTCCGGGTTGTACCCGGGCTGGAAGGTCGAGAGCGCGCTGCGCAGCAGCGAAGGCACGCCGGGCAGCGCCCCACGCCACATCGCGCCGAACACACCGGCGATCACCCGCGGATAGCCGTAATCGGGCAACTGCTGATCCTGCTGGACAAGGAATCGAGCCCCCCGCACCAGCAAGACGATGAAGATCGGGAACACCAGGGTCATCGCCGCACAGCGCCGGACATACCCGACCCCGAAGTACTCCGCGACGTCATGAGCGACATTGCGATGCTCGACCTCCTCGGCACCGTGCCAGCGGAACAGATCGAGCATCCGTGGGTCACCCCCGAACTTCTCCAGGTCGGCGTTGAGAATCCAATCGCCGAGCCAGGCGAAGAAATGCTCGAGACAAGCGATGAAGGCGACCCGTTCGACCAGCATCTGCCGACCCGCGCGATCGTCGCCACCGCGCGATCCCAGCGAGATACGGAACAGGTATTCCATCTGCTTCACGTACGGGGCGATGTCGACACCGTGCCCGACGAACACATCCTCGAGCACCTTCGCGTGAGTCTGCGCGTGCATCGATTCCTGCCCGATGAAACCGAGCATGTCCTCGCGCAGTTTCGCGTCCTTGACGTAGGGCAATGCCTCGCGATAGGTCTCGATGAACATGCGCTCGCCCTCGGGCAGCAGCATGTTCAACGCACTGATCAGGTGACTGGCGATCGGCTCTGCCGACATCCACTGCAGGTCAACACCCGACCAGTCGAAAGCGACATTACGGGCATGCAACGCCACAACGCCCGGATCGGTGTCCGGGACTTCTCTCCCCCAAGGAAATAACTTCATCGGTACTCCTCGATCAACCGCGCACGAACCTCCGTGCACCAGGTCGCGACGTTGCGCCCCACTCGGTAGTCCCGATGATACAACTATCCATAACTTTACGTAACACCTAAATCTGTCACTTCGCTTCACCGAAGATCGCCAGCGCGACCGGCGCCGCCACCAGCAACGCGCACATCACGGCATTGACCGCCTTGTGCTCGGCCAGAATCCCGACGTATTCGCGCAGGATGGCGCTGGGCAGGTAGTAGCGCGCGGTCGGCGCGCCGACCGCCTGGGCGTCGAACCCGACCGAGCGGGCGAGCAGCGCGGTGCGCAGCACATGAAAGTTGCTGGTGACCAGCAGGATGCGGCTCTCGATCCCGCGCCGGGCGAGCAATTCCCGGCTGAACAGCAAGTTCTCGCGGGTGGTCGTCGAGCGGTCCTCCCGCAGGATCTCCTCGTCGGGCACGCCGTGTTCGACCAGGTAGGCGGCCATCGCGGTGCTTTCGGCGACCTTCTCGTCGGAACCCTTGCCGCCGCTGGTGATCAGCAGCGGCGACGGACCGTGCGCACGGTCGGTACGCCAGATACCCAGCGCTCGGTCGAGCCTGCTCGCCAGCAGCGGCGGAACCCGGTCACCGAGCAGGCCGGAGCCGTGCACCACGATCGCGACGGCGTCGTCGGTGCGGGTCACCCAGCTGTAGACGACCGAATAGAACAGGAACGCGACCAGCACGAAGCCGAGGTAGGCGGCGACGAGCACGACCGCGAGCAACAACACCCCGAACACCGTCCATTCCGCGATCACCGCCACCACCAGCAGTGCGTACGGAATCAGCAGCGCGACGCCGAGTCCGAACGAGAGCAGGTTCGCCAGGCGAACACCCTCGCGGCGCAACATCACCACGCCGTTGAGCATCAGCAGTCCGGCCAGCACCAGCACCAGCAGCGGCGACAACGCGAGCGCGAAGAAGACGAGCAGTTCGGGCCCGGCCCCTTCGGCGCCCGAGCCGATCAGCGCGGCGCCGGCACACAGAATTCCGAGCAGCAGCAACACGCCGTTGCTGAATCGGCGCCGCTCCTGACGGAAGCGCAGCGCGAACACACCGAGCAGAACCACACCTATCGCCAGCAAGATCACCAGCTTCACCCTAGTGAGCAATCAACGCTCGACGGTGGACCGCCGCCTCAGCAGTACACCGGGATCCCACCGTTGCCCGCGGCCTCGGGTCAGCGGGTAGCAGGCGAAACCGATGGCGGCCGCGCTCGCATGCCCGATATCGGTGAAGGTGCGGTCGATGAAGATCGGCGGAACCACCACCGCGAGCACCGCGAACACGTACACCCAGCGCCACGGCGTCACGAACCGATAGGCGAGCACCGCGGCGACACCGGCCAGCCCGTAGCTGACGCCCACATCGAGGATGTACATCGCCCGTTCGGGCGCGTCCTCGCTGCGGATCGCCCACAGCACCACGCCCTGGCTGAGATAGGTGGCGCCCACGTGCGCGAGCACGACGACCACCAGCCAGCGCAGCGTGCCGAGCCAGCGTTCGGCATTGGCGTGAAAGAGCGTGAACAGCACCGCATAGGCGAGCCATCCGCCGCCGTCGGTCCAGAACGCGCTGGTGATCAGCACCCGCAGGGGATCTTGACCGAGGTGGTGCAGGTTGGTCGACCGGTGATCGAGCCACTGTCTGGCTTCATCGGGTGGGAGGAGATCGATGATCACCGTCGTGACGGCGAGGGCGGTCAGCCACAGATAGGTGCCGGGCGCGCTGCGGATCCACCGCCATACGCGGTTCGCCGCCCTGCCCGGTACGCCCACCAGAACAGTGTGCCAGGCAAGAATTGCCAGGGCATTGCTGTCGTCCTGTTTCCTCGGCCGATCCCCGGGTAGGCGTCCACCACAGGCGACATCCCGAGACGACAGGAGCAGCCGATGCCCCAGCAAGCGTGGAGCGACAAGCGCGAACGTCAATACAAAGACATCAAGAAATCTGAGCGCGACCGTGGCCGCAGCGAGAAAAGGGCTGAGGAAATCGCCGCACGGACGGTCAACAAGACCCGCGCCGAGCACGGCGAGACCAAGGGATCGGGCAAGTCATCGCGATCCGGCAGTGCCGCGCAGCGACGTGGCGGCCAGCGGGCCCAGGGCAGCGGCAAGACCCGCGATCAGCTCTATGAGGAAGCCCGGCGCCGCAATATCGACGGCCGCTCCAAGATGAACAAGCAGGAACTGGCCAGCGCCCTCGGCCGCGGCTGAACCCCCGGCTTATCGATCGTCTCGTGATCTGCCGGGGGCGCCCTATCGCGGCTGGTCGAGTCGGGTCACCAGCCGGGATCGGTGTCGAGGGGGACGTTGATCCAGCTCGGGCGGGACGGGTCCAGCTCGAGGTGCTGGGTGCGCAGGCCGCTTTCGTTCAGCAACGGGCGCAACGGGATTCCGCTGGGGAAGTTGCCCGCGAAGATGTCGACGCGCAGGCGGTGGCCCGGCAGCAGGACACCGTCGGTGGCGCGGATTCCGATGTCGATCGTCGTCGGCTCGCCGGGCACGATCGGCTGACGGGTATCCAGGGTGAGGTACGGATACGGGTCGGTGTAGTCGCCGTTCGGCGAGCGGGTCGCCTTGCCTTCGTCGATCGCGCGCAGTGAGGCTGTCAGCTGGCCCTGCGACCAGACCGTCGAAGTGCCATCCGGCGCTACATCATTGACGGTCACCGTCCAGTAGCCGTCGGTGGCGTCGAGCACGGTGTTCAGGTGTGCGGCGATCGCCCCGGAGATCCTCGTCGGCTGGGTCACCGGCGCCGTGGTGAAGGTGAGCGCGGCACCCTCGCTGATCCGGGCGTCCTTCGCGCAGATATCGGGTAGCGGCACCAGTCCGGCTGTGCCCTGCGCGGCATCACGCGAGCAGATGGTGGTCAGGCTCGGGTCCACCGAAACACGCTGTGCGGCACCGGGAGCGGTGCGCAGGCTGCCGTCGTGGCGAGCGCCCGGCGCGGTGCCGGAGGAGGCCGCGTCGAGATACATCCGCCGGTACTGCATGCCGGGCCGCGGGAAGGCGACGTCGGTGGTCCACTGGTCACTTCCCTGCTGCCACAACGTGACCGGGTCGTAGCGGTCGATGCCGTTGTCGATGCCCTTGAGCCACTTGTCGAACCACGCGCGCTGCAACGATTCCAGTGGCGCGGGCGCACCCGGCTGGCCCATGCCCGAGCTCACCGTCACGTGGTAGACGTCGTCCATGACGAGCTTCTTCTGCTCGGCGGGCACGTTCACCGCGTTGTAGATGCGCGGGGTGGAGTAGGTGAAGATGTCGTGCCAGCCGCCGTAGAGGAAGGTCGGCACCTGCACCTGTTCGGGCGAGCCGACCCAGGCCTTCCGCAGTGGGCTCTCGTCGTCGAGGATCGCGGCCATCTCCGGCGGGATCTGCTCGATGCTCGGGGTGGTGAGCGCGGCGATGAGCACATTGAAGAAGGTGAACGGGTCGCGCACCCGGTCGCGCAGCCAGACCCAGTCGAATTTGCCGGTGAGCACAGACACCATGTCGGGCAGCAGTTTCGCGCCGTCGACAGCGAGCAGCCAGGTCGGGATGAACCCGATCCCGAGCGCGCCACCGGGGGCGGCGACATCGCGGATCAGGTCGCTACCTGGCACGACCGGGAAGATCGCCTTGAGCGCTTCCGGATGACGCTGCGCGGTCTGCAGTTGGTTGATCCCCGAGTAGGAGATGCCGCTCATCCCGATCTTGCCGTCGGACCAGCCCTGCTTCGCCGCCCAGTCGACGACTTCCACGCCGTCGAGTTGCTCGCGTTCACCGAACACCTGCCAGGTGCCCTGTGAGAAACCGGTGCCGCGCACGTCGACGACCACCTGGGTGTAGCCGCCGCGGATCAGGTTCCGGTCGACGCCGAAGGTGCGGGCCGCGCCGCCGGGCAGCGCGTTCATCATGTCGCTGAGGCTGCTGAAACCGAACGGCGTGAAGTCCAGGTTCTGCAGCACCGGCATCAGCAGATCCGACAGGCCGGGCACCGCCAGTGCCGAGTCCGCGATGTTGGTGACCAGCTTGGTGTAGGGGGTCATGTTGACGATGGTGGGTGTCGGCTCGGCGACCGGCTGACCGTCCGCACCGGCTGGGTGATAGACGTTGGCTTTCAATACGGTGCCGTCACTCATCGTGATCGGCACGTCCCACTCGATGAAGACGTTGGGGTATTGCTGCGGACCGTTATGGGTGGCGATGAACTGAGCGTCGAGACCCTCGGCGTTCGGCGATGCCTGGCCGACCGGTGCGGATGCGACGGCGCCTGCCAAGACAACGACGGATGCGACCAGCGCAGCCAGCCGCCCGCGATGTGTGATCATGCTTCGGTTCACCCCTCGACCATCGGGAACCACAACGTTCCCGTACCGGGAAGTAACGTAGCGTGGGTCACGTTCGATCGCAAGAACATGTTCTGGGCAATCCTCGATCGGCGCCCGCGCGCACCCCGCGGCCGCCGCCTGACAGAATTGGCACTGTGACAGCGCCCGAACTCGACGACGGCCGCCGATACCGTGGCGCCGCACCGGGACAACGTCAGCAGGAACGCCGCGCCCGGCTGATCGAAGCGGCTACCGACGCCTTCGGCACCGACGGCTACCGCAACAGCACAGTCACCACGATCTGCGCGGCGGCAGGCGTCGGCAAACGCTACTTCTACGAATCCTTCACCGACAGTGAGGATCTGCTGCTCGAGGTGTACCGCGAGACCGCCGCCAGGATGATCGAGGCGATCCATACCGGCCTTCGCGAGACCGACGCCGACATCGACACCCAGGTGCACGTCGCCCTGACCGCATACTTCCAGCTCATCCTCGACGACCCACGGGTGCCCCGGATCGCGTTCTTCGAGATCCTCGGCGTGAGCCCCGCCGTCGACCGGGCCCACCACAGCGTTCTCGACGCCATCGTCGACATCTGCTTTGCCCTGTTCACCCCGCACGTCGACCTGGAAACCCATCCCGCCGTCAGCGTGCGCACCGTGCTGCTCGGCCTGGTCGGCGCCATCGTGATCATCGCCCAGAAGTGGGTGCTCGACGAATACCGCCAACCGCTGACCGATGTCGTCGACAGCGCGTGCCTGGTGGCCAACGCGGTGCTGACACGGATCGGCCCGGACGGCAGGTAAGGACGTCAACTCGATTAGGCGCCGACCCGTTGATCGACGTCGTCTCCGGGTAACCGTGGAATATGACGACTCACGAGAACCGCCAACTCGACGAGGTCATCGAGCGGTTGATCATCCGATACCCGACCATCGCACCCGCCGAGCTGGCCGACATCGTGCACAAGGTCTACGACGCGTTCGGGAAAGTGCACATCCGCGACTATGTTCCGTTGCTCGTGGAGCACCACGTGAAGGAAGAACTCGGCAGTCCGACAGGAGAGATCCCACCCATCCCGGACTGATCGGGCGGGCGGGCCCGCTAGCGTTGACGTAGACCACGCCAACCATGAGGAGGTCCGCATGCCAGACACCGTTCGCGGAGTCATCGCCCGCGCGAAGAACGCGCCGGTCGAAACCGTCGACATCGTAATTCCCGATCCGGGACCTCACGATGTGGTCGTCCGCGTCCAGGCTTGCGGGGTGTGCCACACCGACCTGCACTATCGCGAGGGCGGGATCAACGACGAGTTCCCGTTCCTGCTCGGTCACGAGGCCGCCGGAGTGGTCGAGTCCGTTGGCGCCGCCGTAACCCATGTGTCCGAGGGTGACTTCGTCGTCCTCAACTGGCGCGCGGTCTGCGGCGAATGCCGTGCGTGTCGACGCGGGCGCCCCTGGTACTGCTTCGACACCCACAACGCCAGCGTTCCGATGACGCTCACCGACGGCACACCGCTCACCCCGGCGCTCGGGGTAGGCGCGTTCGCCGACAAGACCCTCGTGCACGAAAAGCAGTGCACCAAGGTCGATTCCGAGACCGACCCGGCCGTCGCCGGTCTGCTCGGCTGTGGCGTGATGGCCGGGATCGGTGCCGCCATGAACACCGGGAACGTCTCGCGCGGCGACAGCGTCGCGGTGATCGGCTGTGGCGGCGTGGGCGACGCGGCCATCGCCGGTGCGCGTCTCGCCGGTGCGGGCACGATCATCGCCATCGACCGTGATCAGCAAAAGCTGGACTGGGCCAAGGACTTCGGTGCCACCCACACCATCGACGCGACCAGCGAAGACGTGGTCGAGCGGATCAAGGAACTCACCGGCGATTTCGGTGCCGATGTGGTGATCGACGCGGTCGGCCGCCCGGAAACCTGGCAGCAGGCGTTCTACGGGCGCGACCTGGCGGGCACGGTCGTCCTCGTCGGTGTCCCGACACCGGACATGAAGTTGGAGATGCCGCTCATCGACTTGTTCTCGCACGGCGGCGCGCTGAAATCGTCCTGGTACGGCGACTGTCTGCCCGAACGCGACTTCCCGATGCTCATCGATCTCTTCCGTCAGGGCCGACTGCCGCTAGACCGGTTCGTCACCGAGCGGATCGGCATCGACGGGGTCGAGCAGGCGTTCGCCGCGATGGCCGAGGGCAAGGTGCTGCGTTCGGTGGTGGTCTGGTGACCCGCATCGAAAGAGTGGTCACCTCGGGCACTTTCGCGCTCGACGGTGGCAGCTGGGATGTCGACAACAATGTGTGGCTCATCGGTGACGACGACGAGGTGCTCGTCATCGATGCCGCCCATAACGCCGACGCCATCGCCGACGCGGTCGGGAACCGTCAGGTCACCGCCATCCTGTGCACCCACGGCCACAACGACCACGTGACCGTCGCCCCGGAACTGGCCGAGCGCCTCGACGCTCCCGTCCTCCTCCACCCCGGTGACGAGCCACTCTGGCGCATGACCCACCCGAGTGCCGACTACCGTTCCCTGGCGGACACTGCGCGAATCACCGTGGCGGGCATCGATATCGACATCCTGCACACCCCCGGCCACTCCCCCGGCTCGGTCTCGCTGCATGTCCCCGATCTCGCGGCCCTGTTCACCGGCGACACCCTTTTCGCCGGTGGCCCCGGCGCCACCGGCCGCTCGTTCTCCGACTTCGACACGATCATCGATTCGATCCGGGATCGCCTGCTCACCCTCCCCGAGGAGACAACGGTCCACACCGGCCACGGCGACACCACCACCATCGGCACGGAGCGGCCCGCGCTCGCGGACTGGATCGCCCGCGGACACTGATCACTGAACCGGACCGCCGGTCACCAGGCTCTCCTGTGCGTTTTCTCGCCCGGAAATCCGACAGGAGAGCCTGGTGATCTCGATCGTGTGCGGATTGTCGATTACCGCACTGACTTCCGCGAAACCCCCACCCGTGAACCTCAGTCACGAAGATCGGCCACGGACTCCTGGTAGGCCACGGCCGCGCGCGCGAAATAGTCGAAGAGCACTTCGCGCTGCGCCGGGGTATAGCTCGCGATGATCTCGCCGATCCGGCGCCGGGCGGGGGCAAGTACCTTGTCCAACTCGGCAGGCTGGTCGATCGGTTCGACGATGACCTTGCGCCGGTCGCTCAGGTCGGCACCGCGGCGCACGTATCCGGCCTGCTCGAGGCGGTCGACGAGACGGGTGGTCGGGCCGGTGGTGAGTCCGGTACGAGTGCCGAGTTCCCCCGGTGTCATCGCACCGTTCAGCTCGAGGATATTCAGTGCGTAGAGGTCGGTCGCGTGCAGATCGACCGCCTTCGCGCCCGCCTGAGCATGCAGCACCACCGAACTCAGGTACCGGCGAAAGATCGCGCTCGGGTCGTCGTCGGGTGTAGACATCCTGGCCTCTCACTTCGTCCACGCAGACACTTCGTCGTCAATGATAGATCTTGTCCGCAGGTTCATGAGGGGCAACAACGCTGTCAGTGCGTCGGTCGCCTGAGTCGCGGGTTCGACTTCCACCAAGGGTGCACAGATGCCACCCCCCGGGTTAGCTGGGTGATACCCGCGGGCACTATCTCCACCGGCACAGAGAGCGGATAGTCATAGTCATCCCCTATGACTTTCTCCCCTGTGAAGGAACGGCCGCATGCAGCCCAGTTACGTGCACCACGTCAGGCACCAGGTTCACACGTACGGAGAGACACGCTCCTACACCTACCTGCGTGAGGCCGGGCGCGAGCTGGTCGAGGAGATCGTCACCTACCCCGAACTCGATCGCGACGCCAGGGCGCTCGCCGCGTGGCTGGCCGACCGCCCGGAATCGGCGGAACCCGTCGTCCTGCTCTACCTGGACGGTATGGCTTTCCTGCGGGCCTTCCTCGGCTGCCTCTACGCGGGCGTCATCGCGGTGCCCGCGCCGCTGCCCCACGATGAGCGCAGTACCCAACGGGTGGCGGGCATCATCGCCGACTCCGGTGCCCGCTTGGTTCTCACCACCGCCAACTTCCAGCCGATGGTCGCCGCGGCCACGACCGCGGCGGTGGTGGCCACGGACGAACAGCTCGGTGACCCCGATGCGTGGCGCCTGCCCGATATCGACACCGGGACCATCGCGTTCCTGCAGTACACGTCCGGCTCGACCGGCACGCCGAAGGGCGTCGTCGTCACCCACGGCAACCTCCTGCACAACGAGGCCGCGATCTCCACCTCGATCGGGATCAGCGACGCCTCGACGGGCGTCACCTGGATCCCGCAATTTCACGACATGGGCCTGATCGGATCGCTGCTCGCCTCGATCTACGCCGGCGCGAACCTGGTGTTCATGTCGCCGACCACCTTCCTCAAACGCCCCGTTCGCTGGCTGCAGACGATCGACAAGTACCGCGCAACCTGCACCGCCGCCCCGAACTTCGCCTATGAACTGATCACCAAGCGCGTCACCGACGAGCAGTTGGCCGCCCTCGACCTGTCCACCCTCGAGGTGGCGTTGTGTGGCGCCGAACCGGTCCGCGCACGGACCATCGCCGCGGTGCGCGAACGGTTCGCCCCCGCTGGGTGGCGCCCGACCGCACTGCTGCCCGCCTACGGCCTGGCCGAGGCGACGCTGCTGGCCACCGCCGCGGCGATCGACGCGCAGCCGGAGATCGTCGACGGTACCGACAGCTTGCTGGTCGGTTGCGGCAAGGCGGCGCCCGGCCTCACCGTCCGCGTCGTCGACATGCACACCGGGCAGCAGGCCGGCGACGACGCCGTCGGCGAGATCTGGATTCGCGGCGACAGCGTCGCCGCGGGCTACTGGAACCGGCCCGAGGAGACCCGCCACACCTTCGACGCGTATCTCGGCGCCGAAGGACCGTTCCTGCGCACCGGCGACCTCGGAATGCTGCGCGGTGGCGAACTGTTCGTCACCGGACGGCTCAAGGACCTGCTGATCATCAACGGCCGAAACCTGTACCCGCAGGATGTCGAGGAAGTGGTGGAGCAGCTGCACCCCGCGCTCACCACCGGTGTCGCCGTCTCCGTCGAGGCCGGTGGCCGGGAGCGACTCGTCGTCGTGCAGGGGGTCAAGACAGCGATGCTGCGCGGTACCACCCTCGCCGAGCTGACCTCGACGATCAAGATCGCGGTCGCTCGCGGTTTCGATGTGCCCGCCCCGAGCGTCGTCCTCATCGAAAGCCGATCCGTGCACCGCACCACCAGCGGCAAAGTCCAACGGGCCTCGATGCGCGAGGCCTTCCTCGACAACACCATCGCGACCGTCCTGCACGAAGATCTCGAACCGGCCATGAGCCGATCATCGACCGCGACCCGCTGAGGAGCCGAAACATGTTCAGCACCACTATCACCCACTCCACGACGATCCAGGACTGGCTCATCGAGCGCGTCGCCGACTACACCGAACGCGCACAGCACCAGGTGGACCCGACGATCCCGCTCGCCGAACTCGGCATGGACTCGGTGTCGGCGGTGGCCCTGTGCGGCGAGATCGAAGACCGTTGGATGCTCGACATCGACCCGACCCTGGTCTTCGAATACCCCACCATCACGGCCATCTCCGCCTACCTCGCCGCGGAAACCGCCGTCGCGGCATGACCGACATCGCTGTCGTCGGCCTCGACTGCCGCTTCCCCCACGCCGCCGACCCGGCGCGGTTGTGGCAGCTGCTGATCAACGGTCGCGACGCGATCTCGGAAGTACCGTCGAGCCGCTGGAACGCCGACGACTTCCACGACCCGACCGGCGCGCCCGGCACCATCAACACCCGCAGCGGCGGATTCATCGACGACGCCGACGCGTTCGACCACGAATTCTTCGGCATCACCTCCCACGAGGCCGAGTCGATGGACCCGCAACAACGCCTGCTGCTGCAGGCCACCTGGCGAGCCTTCGAGGACGCCACGCTCGATCCCCGCGCGCAATCCGGCTCGCGGACAGGGGTTTACGTCGGCGTGATGGCCAACGAATGGGCCAACCTGCAGATGAGCGACTACGCCGCGATCACCCCGCAGCACGGATCCGGCAACGGCTACTTCATGACCGCCAACCGGCTGTCCTACCAGTTCGACCTCGCGGGGCCGAGTATCGCCGTCGACACAGCATGCTCGTCGTCGCTGGTCGCGGTGCATCTCGCGTGCGCCGCACTGGCGGCGGGCGATTGCGACCAGGCTGTCGCCGGCGGCGTGAATCTCGTGCTGACTCCGGCCGTCGGCGTGTTCTACACCCAGGCTGGGCTGTCGGCACCGGACGCGCGGTGTAAACCGTTCAGCGGCAACGCCGATGGGATCGTGCGCGGGGAAGGCGTCGCGGTGCTCGTCCTGCGCCGCCTGGCCGACGCCGAGGCCGCGGGGCTGCCGATCTACGCGGTGATCAAGGGCAGCGCGGTCAATTCCGACGGGCGCAGCAACGGCATCACCGCGCCGAACCGGTGGGCCCAGCAGACGGTGATCGGTGCGGCCTATCAGCGGGCTGGGGTACGTGCCGACGACATCGACTTCATCGAGGCGCACGGCACCGGAACTGTTCTCGGCGACATGATCGAAGTCAAGGCGTTGGGCAAGCTGCACGCGAACAACCGGGCGCGGCCGTGCGGCATCGGATCCATCAAGGGCAACCTCGGCCACACCGAGGGTGCCGCGGGTGTCGCCGGGCTCATCAAAGCCGTCCTCAGCCTGCACCATGGTGTCGTCCCGCCGTCGAGGTTCGCCGATCAGGAGAATCCGCGCCTGCAGATGGCGCAGCAAGGCCTGCGTCTGCTGGCCGATCCCCTGCCCCTCGACGGACCCGCGCTCTGTGGTGTGAGCAGCTTCGGCCTGGGCGGCACGAATGTGCACATGGTGCTGGCGAGCGCAAGGACCGCCGCAACGCCCGCGGCATCGGGGGTGGGAGTGCTCACCCTTTCGTCGAACACCGAAGACGGGCTACGGCGCAACGCGATTCGGATGTCCGAGGCATTGCGGTCGTTGCCGCAGAACCACTTTGCCCAGTTCTGTTGGACCAGCAATCAGGTGAAGTCGTCGGGCCGCTACCGGCTCGCCGTCGTCGCCGACGACCGCGACGAGGCGATCGCGCAGTTGCGCGCCGATGCGACATCCGGTGACGGTGCGCGCGAACACGTGGGCAGGCCGCGTCGCGAACTTCAGGGCCTCGCGCGGCCGGTGCGTGTCGGCTGGATGTTCACCGGCCAGGGGTCCCAATTCCCCGGGATGGGGCGCACTCTGCACGAGGCGAGCCACGGTTTCCGGCGCGCGCTCGAGCTGGTCGATGCCGCCATGGCCGACCACCTCGGCCGCTCGGTCCGGGAGTTACTGCTCGACGAGCACGCCGACCTCGACCCCACCGCGCTCGCCCAACCCGCGATCTTCGCCATGGAATACGCCATCGCCAAGACGCTCGCCGACCTGGGCGTGCGGCCCGCGTGGCTGATCGGGCACAGCATCGGCGAATTCGCGGCCGCCGCGGTGGCGGGCGTCTTCGATCTCGATGACGCCTGCAAACTGGTCACCGCGCGCGGGCGGCTGATGCAACGTCTGCCCGCTGGCGGCGCGATGCTGGCCGTGCGCTCAACGCCAGAGCGGATCGCCGACCTGCTCACCGCCGAACCCGCTGTGGTGCTCGCCGCCGTCAACGGCCCGGAAGATCTCGTTCTCTCCGGCGACGCCGAGGCGCTCACCCGCATCCGGTCGGCGCTGCGCACGCGTTCGGTGATCGCGAAACCGCTCACCGTGTCACACGCGTTCCACAGTCCGCTGATGGCGCCGATGCTGGCCGAGTTCGAGGCCGTCGCCAGTACCTGCGCCTACCGCGCCGCCGCCCTGCCGATCTACTCGACCGTGCACGGCCGACCGCTCGACCCCGACGAGGTGATGGATGCCGAATACTGGACCGAACACGTCCGCGCCACAGTCCGTTTCGGCGACGCCGTGCAGGCCGCGCTCGGTACGGACCCGACGCACCTCGTCGAGATCGGACCCCGCCGCGTCCTCTCCGCGTCGGCGCGCAAGATCAACCCCGAACTAGATGCCCGTTACCTGTCTCCGAGCCCCGGCCCGAGCGCGACCGGCGAGGAACTCGCCGCTACTGTCGCCGCGCTCTACTGCGACGGTCTCGACCCCGTGTGGAACGAACTCTACGAACCCGCACAGCGCGTGCGTCGGCGTCTGCCGGTGTACGAGTTCTCCGTCGCGCACCGATTCTGGGTGGAGCCACCCGCTGTCAGCGAAGTCGGCGCCTCGGCGCGCACACCGAAATCCGCACCGGCGCAAGCAGATACCGAGGGAACAATGATCGACCCACTGATCGCACTCTTCCGTGAACAGAACGCGGTGCTGGCCGGCCTGCTGGCGGCACCGGCCGAGGCACGTGGCCCACACCTCGACACCGGCACCGCGCGCCGCGATCCCACCCCGGACGCCGTCGCGGGCATCGTCCGCGCGGAACTGGCCAGGGTCAGCGGATTTCCCGCCGACCGGCTGCACGACACCCGGACACTCGGGGACGGCCTCGGACTCGATTCGCTCATGCTGACCGACCTGTTCGCCGGTCTGGCACGCAAACTCCCCGGCACGACCATCGACCCGACCCGCATCACGGGGACAACGACACTGGGCGACATCATCGCCCACCTGACCGGTCAGCTCACCGATTCGCCCGCCGAGGGAAACGCGCCGGCGCCCCGCACGCCCGAAAACACCGCTCCCACAACCGAAACCAGACCGACCACTGTCGCCCCCGAATACCGGATCGCCGACTTCGCCGAGGTGCGGGCCATCGCCGACCGGCTCGCAGGCGGCGAAGCGCTCGGCCTGGCCAACCCGTATTTCCTGATCAACGACGGCGTCACCAGGGATACCTCGTTCATCGGCGGCAACCAGGTGGTCAACTTCGCCAGCTACAACTACCTGGGGATGTCGGGCCACCCCGCGGTCGTCGCCGCCGTTCAAGACGCCGTGGCCCGCTACGGCAGCTCGGTCTCGGCCAGCCGCCTGCTCTCCGGCGAGAAGCCGATCCATCGTGAACTCGAGGCCGAACTGTCCGCCCTGCTCGGCACCGAGGACGCGATCGCGCTGGTCGGCGGCCATTCGACGAACGTGACGATCATCGGACATCTCGTCGGAGGACAAGACCTGGTGATCCACGACAGCCTGGCGCACGACAGCATCCTGCAGGGCTGCCAACTGTCCGGCGCGACCCGCAGACCGTTCCCCCACAACGACCACGCCGCCCTCGACGCGTTGCTGACCGAAATCCGTCACCAGTACCGCCGAGTCCTGATCCTCATCGAAGGCGTCTACAGCCAGGACGGTGACATCCCCGATCTGCCCGCGATCATCGAGATCAAGAACAAGCACCAGGCACTGCTGATGATCGACGAGGCGCACAGCGTCGGGGTGCTCGGCGAGACCGGCGGTGGCATCGGCGAATACTTCGATGTCGACCGCGGCGACGTCGAACTGTGGTCCGGCACGATGTCGAAAGCGCTCGCGGGCTGCGGTGGCTATGTGGCCGGCAGCGCTGACCTGATCCGGTTCCTGAAATACACCACCCCCGGCTTCGTCTACAGCGTCGGAATGACACCGATGAACGCCGCCGCCTCCCTGGCCGCGATGCGGCTGTTGCGGGCCGACCGCGAGCCACTCGACCGCCTGCGACGCAACTCGGAACTCTTTCTGCGCCTTGCCCGCGAGGCAGGCATCAATACCGGCGACAGCCGCAACACCCCGATCATCCCGTGCATTGTGGGCGACTCGATGAAGACGCTGAAACTGTCCACCGCGCTGTTGCGCCGCGGGATCAACGTCAATCCGATTCTGTACCCGGCCGTCCCGGAAGACCTGGCCCGACTCCGCTTCTTCGTCACGGCCTGCCACACCGAAGCTCAGATCCGCGACACCGTCACCACCCTTGCCGAGGAACTCGCCCTGATTTCCGCGCAGGACCTCGTCGACCACTAGGCCCGATCCAGTCCGGGTGGCCGACCCGATGACAGGGTCATGGGCTGGGCCATTGCTCCGACGAACCGTGAACCTGCTGGCGGGGTGGCGCTACGGGCAGGACAGCAGCCGATCGTCCCCCACCTGCGAGCGCCCCGCCCGTCAGGACCAAACCACCCACGAAGAGCGCGGCACCGATCAGCACGACATCACTGATGAGTTCGGCTGTTCGTTCTCGGACGGGCCCGGTGTCTTCGCCGGCAGTGTGGTTGGACATGGAGTCCCAATAGCCCCACGTGCATTCCTGCTTTTCTGGGTAGTCGCGATGCGCTTCGCAGCTCCAACCCAGATCTCGCGTCGATTGGGCCGAGTCGTCGCGCAGATCATGCTGCGCCATATAGGCGAAACACATCATCACGGCCCCGGCCATCGCAAGGAGAAGGCCGAAAATTCCCGCTGTCGCCCTCATGCCCAACCCCTTCAGAAAAATTCACAGCACCCGCCACCCGATTGCGTTGGTGGAGGACGGTGTATGTCCCCATTTGAAATATGTCCCGATTCGAACACGAGCCAGAATACGGCGGCCCGAATGTGTTGCATATCAACATGTTCCAACTTTCCGCCGTAGCCTATCCCATGCCTTCACCATCTGATGGTGAGCGGCCGGGTCGGCTTGTCCACCGGACGGATCGTCCTTTTCGGATAAGCCGGGCTGCCACCGGGCCCGCCGCTCAGCCTGCCCGGTCGATACGGGAGATGCAGAAACCGTTCGCGGCATGGTCGAGGGTGAGGTCGACCGACGACGTCGCACCCTCGGAGCTGGTCACCGGCGCGCTGACGGTCACGACCGAGCCTGCGGAGCCGCGGACCGTGAGCGCCTTGTCCTCGAAGTGCCGCACGCCGGACAGCGTGGTGCCCGGTTGGGCGCCGTTGCACAGCAGTGGGTAGTCCGGTTCCACGTCGGCCGGGTTCACCGGATCACCGACCACCCGGCTCAGATAGCGCTCGACGGTGTAGCGGGCCTGCTCGTCGGTGAGCCGGGTCGCCGACCGGTCGCTGACGATCGGGCAGCCGTAGTCGGACCGTAATTCGCTGGGGCGCAAGCTGACCTGGAGCGCGTCGTTCTGCCAGTACGGTCCGAATGGCCCGAGGACGCCAGGGCGGCGCACCGCATCGGTGATCTGCTCGACGTCGCCGTACATCCGGGGAATCTCCGCGGGCGACTGGGTCCAGCACTTGCGGATCAGCGCGCTCGTATCACCGGCGAGGACATCGTCGAGCCAGGGACGCAGGGCCGGCGCCGCCCTCGAGCTGTTCGGGACGGCACCGATCTGCGCGACGGGCGTTGTCGCCTCCGCCCCGCCCCGGTCCTTGGCAGTCAGCACGGCGATCGCGGTCACCCCGGCCACCACCGCCACGCCGCCCACCGCGAGCAGGGCTTTCCTCGTCCGCGACGTGCCGGGAGCACGCGGTGGTGTGGGTCGCGTATCTCCCTGCAGCACAGCGGTATCCCCCACTACCCGCCTGCCGGTGAAGGCCGCGATCGCCGCGTCGGCGAGCTCACCACAGCTGGCGTACCGGTCGTCCGGGTTCTTCGCCATCGCCCGCGCGATCACCGCGTCCAGCGCGAACGGCAATGCCGGATTACCCGCCGTCGGGCGTGGCGGCGGTTCGATCAGATGCGCGCTGATCAACGCGGCCGGACTCTCCCGCTGGTACGGAACGAACCCGGTGAGCAGCTCGTAGAGGGTCCCGCCGAGGGCGTACACATCGGTGCGCACGTCGAGCGGCTGCCCCTCGAGCTGTTCGGGCGCCGCGTACGCGAGGGTGCCGAGCACCGATCCCGCGGACGTGAGACTGGTCGTCTCCCCCATACTGCGAGCGATCCCGAAGTCGGTGACCAGTACTTCGTCGGTGCCGTCGTCGGCACGCGCGATCAGCAGGTTCGCCGGTTTGATATCGCGATGCAGCAGCCCCTGCCGATGCGCGTAGTCCAGCCCCTTGGCCGCCTCGGCGACAATGTGAACCGCGCGCTCCGGCGTGAGCACCGACAACCCCTGACGCAGCAACTGCGCCGCGTCGAGCCCATCCACGAACTGCATCGCGATCCACAGCCGATCGCCATCGACCCCACGATCGAAGATCTGCACCACATTCGGATGCCGCAGCCGCGCAGCCAGATCGGCCTCACGCTCGAACCGCGCCCGAAACGTCGGCTCCACCGCCAGCCGCGCATCGAGCACCTTCACCGCGTCCCGGCGCGGCAGTCGCGGATGCTGAGCCAGATAGACCGCTCCCATCCCCCCGCCACCGACCCTGCGCTCGATGCGGTACCCCGCAAGGATCGCCCCCGGCCCGAACTCCATCACAGCTCCTTCGCACCACCCATGTGACTGCGATCAGGCTATCCGCCCCGGTCCACCCCTGCCGCAAGAGCACGTCAGCGTCTGTTGCGACATCAACCGGGTCAGCCGAGGCATTTCCGCAAGGTCGAGCGATGATGCGGCGCTGACCAGTTCGCTCACCTGCTCGAGGCGGTCGATCAGCCACAGCAGACGATCGGCGAGGCCGCTCGGCGTGGTGCCGAAGTCGTCCGCGCGCGCGTCTCGGGGCCGAGACGGTCGAGGTCGTCAGATCTCTGTGCGCTCGCCCCATTTCGCCATCCAGCTCGCGTTCTCGAGCGAGATGGTGTTCTCGCAGTCCGCGACGAACGCCGCCCACCGGACCCGGTCGGTGGGTGACCCGTCGGTGCGCCACCGATCGAGCCGCCGTCGCAGGCGATCCGCGGTAGCGAGGTAGGTCATCACCAGGAAGTCGTACCGCTTGCCTGCGAGATAGGCCAGCAACGATCCACTCAGCGTGGTCATCACCGCGACCCAGGGCGCGATGCGGCCCGCCGCTTCCACACCGACACCGGTATTGATCGCGGCGACGATCGTAGCCGCGAGGCCGAGGCCGACAGCGGCGCGGCGCAGCCGGGTCGCACGGGTGCTGTAGCAGCGGGCCGCGGGCAGGTAGTAGTCGTCGATCTGGGCCCGTACCCGGTCGTGGACATACTCTTCGGGGTGCATCGATCGTGGCGCCTCGACGGCTTCGGCGCTGGGCGCGAGCATCGGCAACAGGTCCGCTGCCGTCCGCTCGATGCCATCGATATCGGCCAGCAATTGCCCGGATTGTTCCGCGTCACCGGTGGCGCGGAAGGTGAGAATTCGGTGCTTGACACCCTCGGAGACCGCCCGGGCTCGAATCCAGCGGCGGGTCGATTCCGCGGTCAGGTACTGGGCGGTGAGAAACGTCGCCACCGCCAACGCCACCGCGCCCGACAGCGCCACGATGCGGGTCGGGGTGCCTGCCGAGCGGAGGATGGTCGTGGTCGAGGCCGTGGCAATCGCGCCCCAGCTGCCGAGGAGGAGAACCGCCAGGCGCGTTCGATCCAACTGTCGCTTCATCTGGGTAGCGGTGGTCGACCAGCGAGTTCGCCGCTGCCAGAGGGTATTCAGGAAATCGTCGTCGGTAATCATCGGCTATTCCTCCTCGCCGGCGATCGGTAATCCCGCACACAGCTCGATGTAGTCGATCTCCGAAGAGACCCAGTTCCGCCATGTCTCCCGGCTCATATTGTGGGTCATCTTGGCGCAGAGTTGCTCGGGCGAGGCAGTCGGCACCGGCCACACGCGGATGGTCTCGTCAACACTCGCGGACATGATCGCAGAACCGTCGGGCGTGAAGTCGACAGCGGTAACTGGGGCGCCGTGCCCGACCAAGGCCGGGCCGATCTGACGGTGCGTCTCCACATCCCACAGTCGCAACACATTGTCGATGCCGACGGTGACGAGTATGCGGCCGTCCGGTGAGAATTGGACCATGCTGGCCGGTCCGTCCTGCCACATGGGTTCGTCGATTTGCCTGCCGGTATCGGTATTCCAGATGCGCACCGATTTGTCTTCGTAGCCGACGGCGAGCAGCTGGCCGTCCGGGCTGAAGGTGGTGCTCTTGACCCATGCTTGCCCGGTCATCGGCTGGCCAACTGGTTGACCGGTGTCTGGGTCCCACAACCGCACCGAGTAGTCGGTGGCGCCGGTAGCGACACGCCGTCCGCCGTTGTCGATAGATGCCGTCCGCACAGAACCATCGTCATGGCGCAGTTCCGGTCCGATCGGACGCATACTCGCCATGTCTCGAATCTGGGCATAACCGTCAGCTCTGATCACCAGCCTGCGCCGGCCGGGATCGTATGTGTGGCCGGTCGTTCCTGGTGGCAGAGCGATCGGCGGCGCGATCGCCGCCCCCGATGCAGCATCCCAAAGCTGAATGTCAGTCAACGCGAGGGACTTGGGGCTGAACCCGGTGGCCGCCACCTGTGTGCCTTCGGCTGTGTATTCCGCGATCTGGAAAATGCCGTGCTCGCCGCGGATCAAGGGCCCGAGCTGCGCACCGGTGGCGGTGTCCCACTGTCGGATGATGCCATCCGTGCCGCCAGAGACGATATGCCTGCCATTCGGGCTCACGTCCGCGCCCAACACCTTGGCGCCGTGGTGCATGGTTCGCCCGCCGCCCACCTCCCATTCGCGGACGGTGGAATCCAGGCTGCCGGAGAGAACTCGACCTGAATCGGGGTGAAGCGCGACGCTGGACACGATGAGTTCGTGTCCGTCCAGTGGCTCCCCAAGAGGCCGACCCGTCATGGCATCCCACAGCCGGATCGTCTTGTCATCGCTGGCCGAGGCGATGACAGTGCCGTCGCGACTGTAGGTTACGTATCCTACCGCTGCGGTGTGCTCACGTAGCGGCTCGCCGATCTGCCGGTGGGTTCTTGTATCCCATTGCTGGACATCGAATCCCGCGACCACGAGTCGGTCACCTTTGTGGTCGAAGGAGAGACTGTTCACCGCGCTGTCGGTGTACACGGTCAGCGGCTCGCCCGAGGGTAGTCCGGACTGCGCGTCCCACAAACGGACGGTGCCGCCGAAGTCGCCCGAAGCGATCAGCCCGCCCTCACCGAACGCCACCGAGGTCACCGGCATGGTGTGCTCGGTCATTTCGCCGATCTGCTGGCGCGTGTCGGCATCCCAGAGCCGGACGGTCTTATCTGTACTCGCCGACACGATGTGGCGGCCGTCCGGGCTGAACGCTACGCCCATAACCGGTCCGGTGTGGCCACGCATTTCGGCACCTACCTGCTGCTGCGACCCGGTGTCCCACAGCCGCACAGTTCGATCCCGACCCGAGGACACGAGGCGGGTGCCGTCGGGACTGAACGCGATGCGTATCACCTCAGACTTGTGACCCGCCAACAGAGTACCGATCGGCTTCCAGGTAACGGCGTCGAGGAGTTGGATCTCGCTACCACCAGCGGCCGCGATCCGTTTCCCGTCCGGGCTATAGGCGACACTGGCGACCTCGACCCTGTTCATGTGGACGATTTTGCGGAGTTTGCCTTGCTGGTGAATAGCGTTGAGCAGGGCGAACTCCCGCTTGGTTTCCGTAGGGATGCGATACGCGGCCATAGCCATCTGCATTCCCAGGATGTCGTCGCTTTTGCCCGGCCACCTTCCCGAGAGCATGAGCTGCGAATTCGCCGACAACGCCAGCGCTGTCGCGTGGAGGCTCTCCGCGACGGCGCGCTCCTGCGCCCGATCGGCACGCACCCACAGCAACCCCGCGACCAGCGCAGCGACCATGGTCAACACCAACGCCGCCCGCAGAATCCGCGACCGCCGACGCAATGCCCGCGCGCTGCGCTGCGCGTCCTCCTTCGCCCGGCTCTCCGTGGCCGCCAACGTTTCCGCCGCCTGCTGGCGTTCCCTCGCGGCCCGCAGCTCGTCCTCCCGATGCCTGCGTTCCTCGTCGATTCGCTGGTCCTCGGCGCGTCGCGAGGCCAACAGCAGACCCCGGACGGGGTTGAGTCGCTCGCGGAATCCTGGTGCGGCGGCGAGTGATTCGGCGTCGGCGAGTCGTGACCCCGACAGCAGCCAGTCCTCGCGCCGCCCGTTCTGCTCCCACGCCTGCGCGGCCCGCTCGAGGTTGTCGGTGGCCTCCAGATCGGCGGCCTGCACCCGCAGCCAGTCGGCGAGCGTATCCCATTGGCGCAGCAAGCTTTCCAACGCGACCTCGACGACAACGGCCCCGTCACGCTCGTCCTTGACCAGTAGCCTGCGCGCGACGAACTCCTCGAGCAGCGGATGACTCTCCGGCGGCAGATCGAACCAGCGGGCCGGTCGGCGCATCGGCTGGTCGTTGCCGGAGTTGATCGTCGCCAGCCACGGCACGAACGCCCGTCGCAGGATCGCCAACTGTCCGGCACGGACCTCGGGGTCGGCCTCGAGGAGTTCGTCGACCTCGCGCTGCACCACCCGCCGCAACCCGCCGAGGGATTCGTAGTGCGCGAGGGTGATCTCCCCATCCCCGTAGTCCCGAAACAGCCGGGCGAGGGTGAGCGAGAGCAGCGGCAGAGTGTCGGCGCCGCGGGACCAGTCGTCGAGCAGACGTTCCACCAGGTCCGGGGCGAACGACAACTCCGCGCCCGCTTCCCTCGCCCGCCGCACCGGCCCGACGATGACTTCCTTGAACTGGGCCTGCGGCATCGGTTTCAGATCGTCGAACGGCCGCACCGCGACCGACGCCAGCATGGGTGCGGTCTGCAGCGGTTCGTAGCGGTCGGAGCGGATGGTCGCGATCGCGATCATCGAGATCCCGCGGTCGCGGTCGAGCAGGCCACCGAGCAGTGTGAGCAGCACGCCTGCCTGTTCACCCGCCTCGGGGCCGAACAGTTCCTCGGCTTGGTCGATCGGCAGGATCAGCGTCGGGGCCGGGTCGTCGTCGGAGTCCAGGACGCGTTCCCGCGCGGCCTGCTGTGCTTCGATCAGCCAGGCCCGCACCTGTTCGACGTCGCGGACGCCGTCCTCGATCTCGGTGAGACCGGGCCGCCGCAGCCCCACGCCGACGCGCAGCGCGTGGATCGACCGCGCGAATCCGGCGTCACCGGTGAGCGCTTTGCGGTGCGGCCGCACGATGTCCATGGTGAGGAAGTGGCGGTCGTCGCGGGCCAGGCGCGGCAGCAACCCGGCGCGCACGAATGACGACTTGCCCACACCCGACGGACCGAGCACGACGAACAGGTGGCCGCCACCGAGGTTGCGCAGCCCACGCACCGTGTCGATCGCTCGCCCGATCTGCGCGTCGCGGCCGAAATAGACTGCGGCGTCTACAGATTCGAGCGGTTCCCACCCTCGATAAGGTGCGCGGCCCGGGTCGCCCGGCGGTGGCCAGCCGAAGGTGTCGGCGCCGATGCCCGCGGCCCGCAGGCCGTGACGGAGCCGCTGCAACCCCTCGGTCAGGAACTCGACCGTCTCCCCATTCACCGATATCGCCGTCTTCGGTCCGTCCCCGAACAGGTCGCAACGCTGCCATTCACTGGTCATGTCGCGCCCCGCCAACGGCTCGAGGCGGACCGTGAAGATCGGCTTGTTCAGTGACTCGGCATGACGGTATTCGACCTTGCACTCATGAGAACTGTCCCAATTGTTCGACAACAGGCAGATGACCGCCTCGCAGCGATCGCCCGCCCCGCGCAGTGCGTCCTTCCATCGGACGCCGGCCGGAATCCCGGTATCCGGGTCGAGATCGAGGAAGATCTCGCCTGCCAGACCGGGCTCCGCCTCGATCAGCCACGCCCGCAGCGCGACCGCCTCGCGGCTGTCCCGGCTCGAATGGCTGAGGAACAGCCTGGCCGACCGGCCGGCGTCCATGGCAGCTACACCCGCGACCGGTCGATGCCCGCTTCGATCAGCGCCGACCTCGCGACATCCTTCGCGCAGGCGGTGAGCGCGCCGAACGCGCTGATCCGGCTGAACGTCTGCCCGGTGTGGACGACATTGTCGTGCTCGTCGTCGCCATCAACGATCGGCACAGCGCCCGCCTGCAACCATGTGCGAACCTCGGCGACCGACGGCATCGTCCCGGCCACCCGCAGATGGAATTGCTGAATCAGCAGCACGACGCCGGCGACCACGGGCGTGGCCTGACTGGTGCCGTGCTGGATCGACTCGCCGCTGTCGTTGCGGATTCCCGACGAGGTCGTCGGGGCGCCGGGCGCGAAGATATCGGTCGCGCAGTCGCCACCCACGGTCGAGTGCAGGCGCTGCGAGAACGGTGTGATCCGGTCCGGAGCCGTCGACAGGGCGGTCGCACCGGAGCCGTAGCTGAACGATCCCTCGTCGGCGTCGTAGACCGCGCCGACACTGATCGTCTCGCGGAAGATCGCCGGGTAACTCATGCCTTGACCGCTGTTGTGGGCGAAGTAGTCGTTACCCGCCGCGACACAGCAGGCCACTCCCGCGTCGGTGAGTTTTCGCATCGCGTCACCGATGCCGTCACCCGCGAAATCCGCGTCGGAGGTGTTGTTGTCCGATGCGCCGAGGGACATGCACACGGCGGAGATGCCGAGCAATGTTCGATTGGCCAGCACCCAGAGCAGTGCGTCGCGGATCGCGAGGAAACTGCCGCCGCCGGAGTTGCCGAGGACTTTGACGGGCACGATATGCGCGCGCGGTGCCATCCCGGTGTGCACGCCGCCGGCGCAGATGATGCCCGCAACGTTGGTTCCATGACCCTGGCCGTCGGTCGGATCGGCGGGCGAACCGTTGTTGTCGGAAGTGAAGTTCCGGCCCGCCCGAACCCGTCCGGCGAAATCGACGTGGGTGGTGCGGAGCCCGGTGTCGAGAACGGCGACCGTCATACCGGACCCGTCGACGTTGAACTTGGTGCGAGCCTCCGCCGCGCGTACCAACAGATCGACCTCGAGCAGTTCCGGCATGAACGCCAGGTCGGTCTGCAGCGGCTTCTCGACGGGGACGACCGATTCGAACGCGACGCCGGCTTCCGGCTCGGCAGAAATGGTGTCGGACATGATGATTCCTTTCCTACAGAGCCGAGTACGCGACGATGAAGTCGAAGACGTCGCGAGTCATCCGCCGCCCGAAGTTGGGCTTGGTGTTGTCGCCGATCGCGCCCGCGGCACCGCGCAGCACGCCCACGACGTAGGGCCATCCGTCGGTGTCGTACACATAGAGACCCGAACCGCTGTCGCCGTACCACGCGTCCATGAAGAAGTTGATGTACTGACCGTTGAGGATGCCGTTGCCTTCGTTGCCCCAGATCTGGGGCTGAGACTTGTCACTCGGATGGCCGTAGAGATACATCCGGTTGCCGGTCACGACGTTGTCGGGCGCCACCCACAGACCCTTCCAACCCGACGCGCGGCCCGGGAAGTCTCCGTATCCGGAGAATTCGATGACGGCGTAGTCGAATCGCGCGTCGCCTCCCGCGTTGTTCACCCAGCCACCGGGGACCGTCACGTTGTAACCGCCGTGGCTGCCGAAGGGCATCGGTGTCGGGTCTTGGCGATCGGTGCCGGGTGCGACGGATGCGAAAGGAAGCCAGTTCGTTCCGTTGTGCACGACGTGTGCCGCGGTGACCGCGGTAGACGGCCCGACCATCGTCGCGGACCCGGAGTATCCCCCGCTCGCGAGCGCGAGATAGGCGATCGTGCTCATCGGATACACCGTGTTGTCGCGACGCACAACGCGGTTGTCCGTGCCGATGATTCCCGAAAGTGCGTGCAGCGACGTGGAATCGATCTGTTCGGACTGCGAGCGCGGCAGCGCGGTGTAGGACGATGTGCGCCGCTCGCGATCCGCCCGAAGCAGCTCGACGAACGAGTTGCTCGGTGCGTCGACGGTGTATTCCTTGCCCTCGTTGAAGATCACCGGCCGCAAAGCTTCGGCGAGCTCATAGTCCGACATCTCGAAGACAGGGCCGAGTTCGTCGCCGCGCGGCGGTTCGACGCGGGGGTACACCGAGTTCGGTGAGACCTTCGCCTCCCCCACCAGAGTCAGCGGCTGACCTTTGGGCGAAGTCAGGGTGGTGATTGCGGTAGACATCCGTGCTCCTCGATTCCCGAGCGGCTCCGATGTCCCGAACGCCAACGTCAGCCGCAGATTTTCTGTCCGCTCTGAACGTACGAGGATGTGCGCGAGCCGACGCGAGTACACGGCTACCCCAATTTCTCGGGCAGTACTACGTGCTCCGCTACGTGCAACTGTCGAGGAGCTGATTCACCATCAACGAACCTCTCGCACAGTCGAGTCGGGCGATGAACGCGACAGGTTCGGAAGAATTCAGTAGTGGTACCTGGCCTGCACGACCGTGACAGTCTCCCCCGAGACCGAATAGACCAACCTGTGTTCACTGTCGATGCGACGTGACCAGTAACCCGACTTGTCGCCTCGCAGCGGCTCAGGCTTGCCGAGACCGTTGAACGGATCGCGTACGATGTCGTCGATCAGACGGTTGATGCGGATAGCGACCTTTCGGTCGGTACTGACCCAATGTGTGTAATCTTCCCAAGCGACCTTGACGAAGACGACTCTCACTGGTCCCCTTCTGGCTGGAATTCCACAACATCGCCCGACTCCGCCTGCGCGATCCCCTGCGCCAACCGGGCCGCATTGGCAGGCGAGCGCAGCAGATACAGGGTTTCCCGCATGGAGTTGTACTCCTCTTCACTCAGCAAGACGGCGTTGCCCTTCTTGCTGGTGATGTGGATTGCGGTGCGGTCGTTATTGACCTCTTCGATGAGCGGGAACAGCTTGTTCCGCGCTTCGCTGGCAGACACGGTATCTGTCATGGGATTCCCATCCTCGTACGAGATACCTGTACTGTACCGCTTTCCCGTACAACCCTGTAGGCGTCAGCGCCGCAGCTGGTTGTGCGGGATCAGTACCGTGGTGCGCTCGTCGATCGGCTCCATCGGTTCCAGCTTCGGCTGCGTGCTCAACTTGTCCGACAGCTTCTGCCGGCCCACCGACACCAGCTTGCGCGTCACCGGACTACCCGCGACCGCTCGCGAGGCCGCGGTGATCTGTTCGTAGCGCACCCGACCAGCCTTCGTGCCGAGCACGTAACCGGCCGCTACGCCGATGATCAACCGCAGCATCTCCTGGAGCTCCTCCCACGTCTGTGTGCGGGCTCCATCCTGCCCCAGCCGCCCCACCCCTGTCGATCCGGCCACCGTTCGACAGCACATCGTTATACGCCGCATGTCCGCAGGTAGCGCCCCGATTTGGGTTCCCGCGACACGATGCGCTAAAGTTTCATCTCGGTCAGCCCGCCAAGGCAGACCGCCTGAGTCTAACCACTCAGGGCAATCCCCTATAGCTCAATTGGCAGAGCAGCCGACTGTTAATCGGCAGGTTTCTGGTTCGAGTCCAGATGGGGGAGCATAAGAAATCCCCTGACCAGGTGAAATGGTCAGGGGATTTCTTCGTTTATCCCGTATTTTCGGGCCATCACCAAGAAAACACCAAGAATTCGCCACCAAGAACGTCGTTGTCAGCCCGACGCACCGAACCCCAGTTCCAGCGCGGCCGATGAGTCCGGCGCCTGTTCCGGTGAAGCGATGTAGTGCCGTTCGGTGATCGCCTCACGAGAGTGCCCCAACTGCTTGGCGGCGGTCTTCGAATCCGACGTCTCGGCGATCAGCGTCGCTACCGCCTTCCGGAACGTGTACTGCGTGACGTCCTTGTACAACGTGCCCCGGGCATTCCGCCATGTTCGATTGAAGTTGTTCGGATCGCGCAGCACTGCGCCCCGACCGGGAAACACGAGCGGGACCTTGTCTTCGACCTGCACCACGCTGGCGCCCACCTCGCGCAGTGCCTTCACCGCGCACATCCGCCCGCAGGTAGGGCTGTCGCGCAGCCGCTTCAGCATCTGGATCGTGAACCCGGGTAGTGCCACCGTCCGATGCCCGGCATCGGACTTCGCCCATTCCTGCCGGAACAACCCCTTCCCGTCGAGCCTGATAACGGTGGCCGAGACGGTGAACGTCGCGGGTACCGCCTCGAGATCGAACTGATCCCACGACGCTGCCAGCGCTTCGCCGGGCCGCACTCCTGAGCCCAGGATCAAATCGGCAACATCGAGTATCGTCCGGTCCCTTTTCGGGCCGTGCGTGTAAGCGGGTGCTCCCGGAATCTCGTTCCCCGCCAGCCACTCCCGAAGTTGAGCACGCAGGCCTGCCAGGCGGTCCCGCTCGATCGTCTGAGGTTTGATCTTGCGGCTGCGCAGACGCGAAGTGTCTCGCACGGGGTTCTCCGGCAGGGCTCCGTATCGCACGGCGACCCCCATGATGCCGGTGAGAATTACCTTGTGCAGCCGCGCCTTCGACCTCATTCCGGCAGCGACAATCGACTGGATGTGTTCGTCGAGTCGACCTGTATCTGCCTCCCAGACACGAAGATTGCCGATCGCGGGACGCAGCTTGACCGTCGCCTTGTCGGCGCGCTTGTCATCGCTCGCGTCGATCTCGCCCTTGTACAGGTCATACGACTGCTGGCCTACGCCTTCATCTCGTGACACCTCGTCGAGCCAGATGTCCATCAGGACGGTGAGGCGCGTATCGCGGGTGACTTTGCCGCGCGTGCGGCCCTTGTACTGCTTCTGCCGAGCTGTGAGCTTCTTCCGCAACGCCGCCGTGGCCTTGCTCTTGGTTGTTCCGAGTGCATCCACGACGCGGCCCGTGCCGTCGTAGTCACGAAACGTGACCCAGGCTCTCCACTTCCCGTCCTTCTGCTCCTTGGTGCCGATATCGCCGTAGCTGCCGAGCTCGGTGGCTGGTCGTGGCATTGATCTTCTCGATTCTTTCGATTCTTTCGATGGCTGTCAGGCGGCTTCGGGTTGGTCATCGGTGTGCACCATGCACGCTTTGAGGTAGGCGTCCAGGTCACCGAGGCGATACATGCACGAGTTGCCGGAGGGCTTCGAGTAGCGGGGGCCGCGTCCCATCGCGGCCCAGTTCGCCAGCGTTCGAGGGTGCACGCCCAAGTAGTCGGCAGCCTCACTGCGGTTAAGCCAGCGCCTGTGTCCCGTCCGGTGTGGACCGCCGGGCCTGTGCAGCGGCGTGACCACCTCGCCGCCAGGAGTTCTCGGATTCATCAATTCCTCGCTTTCTTCGTGCACCACGCCGCGTGTCCGGTGCCAAGTAAGGGTCGGCGGCGACGGGTGATGGGTTGCGTGAAGGGACCGGATCATTCCGACACCGGGTCCATGAACGCTCCGTAGTTGGTGAGCAGTCAAATAGCTTCTCGTCCAACGTTTCTGCTGTCGCGTCGCCCGTTTTGGGGTTTCCCGTTCGCCGACCGCCCCGTTCGGGCACAGCGGCGGATTCCGGGCGGATTGGGTAGCGCGTGGATGCGCGGACGGGCCGCGCTAGATCGCTCTCGCCGGGCATGCGGGGTCCGTGATGGTGAAGAAGATTTGTGCGTCCTACGACCGGAGCAGGACGAGCTCATGCCCCATAACTTCCGACCACCACCTCGGCTCGGTCGCTGGCAGACGCGACCATGTTCGGGTGGCCGGTCTCCTGCTTGTTAGGAGTGCCGGTCAACGAGTCCGCCAACGTATCGCCGATCTCGACGTCGGTGTTGGGTTCGTCATCCCTAGCGGCTAGTTCGACCGGAGAGGTCGTGATGATGGAGTTCTCGGTGGCCGACGCCAGCGATCCGAACACAGCCCGATCTCCGCCGACCGTGAGGAGACCGCTCCCCCGTGCGGCCGAGAGCAGGAATTGTTGCTCTCCGTCGGAGAGGTGGAACGCGGTGGCGACTTCGTCGATGGCTTGGGGTGCTTGGCGTAGCAGGATCTGGGTCGCGGCGTTGGACACGATCGCGCGTCCGAGCTCGGTGGAGCACACGTCGGCGCAGTCCTGGGTGGCCACGGTCAGCCCGGCCCAGTGTTTGCGGAAACTCTTGGCCGCCTTGAACAAGAACCGTGCTCCGGCGGGTTGGCTCAGCAGCAGCCACCCTTCGTCCACGGTGATCATGCGAGGTCGTCGCAAGCCCGGTTGCGACACCCGCCGCCAGGTCAAATCCAGCACCAGCAAGGTACCGATCGTTTTCAGCTCCTCGGGCAGTTCCCGCAGCGAGAACACGATCAGCCCACCGTCCGGGTCGGTGGTGGTCGGGCCATCCAGCAGAGCGCCGTAGGCTCCGCCGCCGACGAACGGATGCAGCCCAGCCTCCAACTCTGCGGCGGCGGGGGCTGCCATCCGGGCAAGTTGCTCGCGCAATCCGCCCAGGGTGGGTGCCGGTTGGGTCCAGGTGGCCGGGTCGTCGGTGATCCCGACAGCGGCGTAGGTCGCCGTCAACGCCGAGTCCAATGCTGTTCTCTGCGCGGCGGTCTGGTCACCGAGCAGAACCTGTATCAACGTGTGCAGAAACAGCTTGCGCCGCGTGAGCGCATCGGGCGGGGCACTGCGGCGGCCGTCGTCTCGGGTGTGGATTTCCAGGTCGAAGGGGTTGAGTCGCACGCCGGGGGCTCCGAGGCGGATGTTGGTTCCGCCGACGGTTTCGGCGAGGCGCCGATATTCGTCTTCGGGGTCGATCACGATCTGTTCGATCCCGCGATAGAGCGAGCGCAGGATCTCGGTTTTGACCAGGTAGGACTTACCCGCACCACTACGCCCGAGGACGACCAGGTTGTGGTTGTGTGCTTCGGGGGCGAACCGGTCCACGAACAGCAGCCCGGAGGCAGCATCGCGGCCGTAGAGCACGCCGTGCGGGCGGGCGGCCTGGGCGGGGTCGGTGGCGGGGAGTTGTGGGGAGTCGAAAGGGAACGCCGCGGCGAGGGCGGTGGTGTCGAAGGTGCGCTGGACTCCGATCAAGTCCTGGCCCAGCGGCAGAGTGGTGGCCCAGGCTTGAGCGGCTCGGTAGGACAGGGTGCAGGTATCCACGAGCAGACTGGCCGCCAATGCCCGCACGGCGGCGACCTCGTCAGCCAGTTCGGCCTCGGATTCGGCGTGCACGCTCAGATATATCCCGACGCGGAACAACCTCGCCTCCGCGCGCGCGACCCGGGCGGACAGGTCGGCGGCGTCCTCCACCGCGACATCGACCTGCGGGTCGGTCAGGCGGCCTCGGCCCGTGTCGTGCATCCGGGAGGACTCGAGCCGAGCTTGCTGACGGCGCAGCCGGGTGGCGGCAGTGACCGGGTCGACCGGGTCGATGTGGATAGCGACCTCGACACGTCCGGGGTGTGAGAGCAGCGGCGCGAGCCAGCCGGCCGTCACCTCTCTCGGGTATCCGGTGACCGCGAGGGTCTGAGTCCAGTCCGAGCCGATCTCGAGATGCCGGGTGCCGATGGTGAGTGATTCCGGCGCGAACCCGGTCTCGGTGGCGAATGGGTCGGCCACTGCGGAGGCTGGGTCAGACGTGATGATCGCGGAGGGTTCGGCGATGTCGGCTGCGGCCGAGACGAGGCCCTCGGGGTTGGTGCAGCTGGTCAGCACCGCCCGCGCTTGCGTCTCATCGAGAGCGGTGACCGAGATTCCCAGCGGTGCAAGGACATCGGCTGCCTCGGTCATCCGGCGTAGGAGCCGCGATTGCGCAGCCCGGCGCGCGCCGGTGGACAGCGCGCGCCGGGCCCGGTTTCGTCCGGGCCACCGGGCACGCAGCCCGGTGGCGGCGAGGGTCTGCGTGGGTTCGCGCCACACCAGCAGCACTTGGCGGTGGGCCGGGTTCTCTCGCGCGGCCAGCTCGGCGAGATGATCGGCATGATCGAGCGCGGCCACAGCGAGCTCCGGTGACATCTGCTCGGCGGCGGAGTGCAAGCCGGTGATCTGCTCGGTCAGGTCCAGCCGCGCCGAGCGCACCAGGATCTGCACGGGTTGGCGCAGCGTGTGTAGCCATCCCGCGAGTTGGCCGACGAGACTGTCCTGCTCGGCCGGGGTACGCAGGCTCAGGTTCAGGGTTCCGGCGACCGCGATGACGGCGAGCCCGTCGGCACCGAGGTCGATCACCCCGATACCGCTACCGGTTTGCGTCACCGACTCCGGCAGCGGTGACATCTGCGCGGTGAACGCGACCGGTGTGGGTGGGCGGGGCCGGGTTCGGGTGGTGCGGTTGGTGATCCATTGCGGCGGGGGCGGTGCCTGCCCGCGTGTTCTCACCAGGTGACGTGGGCGCAGGCGGTGGCGGATCGCAGCGACGGCGAGCAGGTCGGTCGACAGACCGTCGCGTCGGGTCACGACGGCGACGGTGACAATGACTCCGATTGGAGTCATTGTGGCGAGAAAGATCGGCGGCTCGATCACCGTTTTGACGGTGATCCAGGCCACGTACATCAGCGCGGCGGTGGTGGCGAGGACGGCGAGCTGGCGGGCGGTGAACGGACCCAGCAGTCGGTCGGAGCGGTCGACGTCGGCGGGGATGCGCACGATGGTGCTCATTGCGGGGTGCCTCCTCTCGGAGCGCGTGGTGCGCGGCGGCGCACGGGCAGGTCGGGCATGGGTAGATGCAGCTGCCGCCCCGCAGGACGCGCAGGCGCGGATGCGGGTGGATGTGGCGGGTTCGGTGGCGGCGGAACAGGTTTGACCCGGGTCACAGGGAACGGCAGCGGGTACTGGCCGCTGCGGTTCGGCCGGAGACGGGCGTAGGGTTCGGCCGGAGCGGGCTCAGTGAAATCGAAGGCGAGCTGTTGAGGTGTTGCCCGGCGGCCGGGTCGCTCGGGTGTTGGCGGGGCCAGTGGTGTCGTGCGGACCCGGCGGACCGGGATCGGGAGCGGGTACTGACCGCCAGCCCCGGCGCGGATGCCCCGGTACGGGTCCGGTGGGGCGAAGTCGAACGCGAGCTGGCGTCCACGTTGAGCCCGCGTCGGTCTCGGCGGTGGGGTGGGGCTGGTCGAGTGGGCGGGTGTCGGGCTCGGCTGGCGGGCGACGCGGCGCACCCCTTCCAGAGGCAGCATCAGCTGCCCGTCTCGCGTCGAGCGGACCCGCGCAAACGGATCCACAGGTCCGGAGCTGGTAGCGGTACGAGGTGCTCGCGGGGGCCGGGCCGCACGCTGGCCGGATGTCGCCGAGGCGGCGCTGCGTGCGCTACTCGCGGTAGAACCTTTGAGCAGGCCGAGCGTCTTGTAGGCGATGAAGCCACGCACGATCGAGCCGACGAAGCTGCGGCCTTGCCCGATCTTGAGTACCGACAGCAGCCAGAACGGGGTCTTGATCAACACGAACATCAGCGCCAAAGCGACGATCATGTTCACGATCTCGTTCGCGTCCGGGCCGAACAGATACCACCCGCCCGGGGCCAGCAGCACCCGCAGAACCGTCACCAAGACCAGCGACTGCACGACCTGGATCCCCAGGCACGCGGCGAACGAGCGCCACCACCACCGCGCCACACCGTCGATACCCGGCAGGGTATGACACATCAACGCTAGCGGTGCACCCACGATCAGCAGGATCGTGATGGTGACTCGCACGACGTAGCTGATGAGCAGCACGAGCAGCATCACCACCAGCGCGAGATAGAGCAGCAGCGCGAAGCCTTGGCTCTGTGGACCGGTCGTTGCGAGCTCGGTCAGCGCGGCGGCGGCTGAGCCGGAGTCGACGCCATCTCCGGCCACGGCGGCGGCGAGGGCGTTGGCGAAGCTGATCGCCGCCGTGGCGATCGCCATGCTCAGTCCCCCGGCGGCGAACCCGACCACCAGGCGCGGGGCGAGTTCTCGGAGCGACCATTGGGTCTGCAGGGTCTCGCGCATCATCAGCAGCACCCCGGCCGCCATCACGACGAGTATGTAGAGGGCGGTGACGATCTGCCAGGACTGGTTCCACAGCACACCGATCTGCGGGATCTCACTGGGTTCGGGTGTGGTGAGCAGGGTTTCCGACAGCAGCTCGAGGAGCGGGTTGAGCGCGGACTCGACGATGCGCCGGAAGAATCCGTCGATCGCGTTCTCCACGCACCCGTTGATGTTGGTGACCCCGCACTCGGCCGAGGTCGACGAACCCGGCGAAGCCGGAGAGGGTATGGGCGTGGCCGGGCTCGGGGTGGTGGTCGAGGGCGGCGTCACCCACCGCGACGGCGGGGTCGTAGTCGGAGGAGCGGTCGTCGGCGAGGCAGGTGTCGGGGTCACCGGCACAGGCGGCGTCGGCGTGGCGGGCTGGGCGGCGGCACCACCCGCGCCGGTGAGCCCGAGTAGGACCGCCACCAACACCGCCACCGCTGCCGCCGTTATGGCGGTGCGTACGAGGCGCAGTCCTCGTGCGCAGACCCGGGTGGGACCGGGCTGGTGTGAGGCGTTCACCGTCAGCCTCCGACGATGGACTTGAGAACGGCCACGATGACCGGTGCCAGCACCGCCAACCCGTAGCCGATGCACGCGGCCCGGAAGGCGGTCTTGGCTTTCTCGGTCTCGGCGGGATCGCCCGCGCCGAGCAGATAGCGCGCACCGGCCACGGTCAGGCACAGCGTCGCCAACCCTGCCAGGATCCCCATTACCCAATTGCGCGCGTTGTCGATCACCTCATCCAGCGACGACGCGACCGCCAGCACCGCTGTCTGCGGTGCGGCCGACGCCGACCCGGCCATCAGCACCAGCAACGCCACGATCGTGGCTAGGGCCGCGAAGATCGTCGCCCACCGCCGCCGCAGCACCGCCTGCCGAGTCGAGGACAGTGCCACCACGCTGAGGTGTTCTCGGTTCCCGTTCATGCCGCCACCTGCCCGCGCTCGGTGCCCGACTGCGCCGGTGCCGAGGAGTCGCGCTTGGGCCGGCGACCTCGCCGCGGTAATCGTGAGGGCGACGCGAGTGCGGTGACCGTCGCGGCCTCGACAGTGCTGGTGCGATCCGAGTCCAGGTCTCGGGCGCGTTCGGTCAGCCACGCCAGCAGGGCGCGTTCGGCGCGGCGGCGTTGCTTGCGCAGCTTGCCCAACGACACGCCACGCTCAGCCGCCAGCGAAGTCAGCGAGCGGGCCTCCCACCGCGAAGCGGCGATGAGTTCGGCCGCGTCGGCGGAGATCACTCCGGCCGTCACGGCTCGGGCCAGAACAGTCTCGGGATGGCCGGGTTCGGCGATCGCCGACCGCGCCCGCGTTGCGAGCGGACCGAGGTCGCAGTCGATGTCGCCCGCTGACATCGCTGGTGATTGCTGCTGATTCGCCCCTGTGATCATCGCGCGGTAGGCCGCCCACCGCAGGCGATGCCACACCCCGGGCCGGTCCAACGGGACGCGAGCGAGGTGGGTGAGGAATCCGGTCAGTACCTCGGACTCGACGTCGTGGCGGCTGCTACTGCCCGGGGTGGCGTATTCCCCGGCAACTCTGCTTAGCATCGGCACGGCCAGGCCCGCGCACACCAGCATCGCGTCCTGGTCGTGGTTGTGTGTGCGTTCGATCAGCCATACCCAGATCGCGTCGATCTCGGCGATCGGCACCGCAGGGTCCCACAGCCGCTCCCGCAACTGCTCCCACGTCCGTACCGAGCTGGCCGTGGCGGCGTCCGGCGTCGGCACCGCACGCGGGTAGGCGGGCAACAACTCGGTGGCGATGCGGTCGAAA
This sequence comes from Nocardia sp. NPDC059195, assembly GCF_042754695.1. Classification (NCBI taxonomy): domain Bacteria; kingdom Bacillati; phylum Actinomycetota; class Actinomycetes; order Mycobacteriales; family Nocardiaceae; genus Nocardia; species Nocardia sp. NPDC059195. The sequence continues at coordinate 58,875 of NZ_JBHZBG010000004.1, forward strand.
CCCGCCCGCACTACTGCCAGCGGAGAACCCGGTTTACCGCCCGATCCCGCATATGTCCCGACGTGTGAATTCGTCACCACAAAGACTCCTTGTTTGATCGAGAACTTCCGACCTCACAAGGACACCTGCGGCCTCTATCTGAAACATATCCAAACCATATCCAAAACCTATCTGAAACATATCCAAGTCATATCTTTGGCGACCTGGCGAATATTTCGCTATCGCTTAGCTCGGGCCTCGATATCCCACTCATACCCGGACTGATATGCCCATCTACCTGCAACTGTGAAGGCGCGAATAGGTTCAGGATATGAACCGGATGTGTTTCAAATAGATTGCGGATATCTCATCCGAGCCAGTTCGCAACCACCCGAAAAATTCTCAAAAAAGTTCGACCCGCCACCCACAGAACGGCGTCCAGTCGCCATTTCTGTCTCAGAAAATTCTCAGAAAAAAGTTCCAATAATTATGTCCCGAAAACGGCTTTTCGGCGGAAGTAAGCGAGTACACACCGCTCTCTCTCGTCAGGAGTCGCTATGTCCGCCAATTCCCGCCACCGCTCAACGTCTGCCCCGGTGCGCGTCCCCTCGACCCTGTGGGCGCTGGGCCCCGAACCACTCGATCCCGAGGACCGCTGGCCCGCCCCGGTCCTGGCGCAGGCGATCGCTGAGTTCTCCGAACCAGCCTCGCGGGTGATGCTGCTGGGCTGGCCCGCCCCCGCCGCCCGGGGCGCGCTGCGAATCATCGAGTCCGACACCGCCGCCGCTCTGGCCGCAATTGGTGATCTCGACCGCCACGGCCTCGACGCCCCCACCGACCGAAGCTGGTCCGGGGAACAGGTGGATCTGGTTATCGCGAGCCTGCTGGCCGAGCACGTCGACCCGAACGCCGCCGCCGACCACGTCACCTCGCTCGCGACCGAGGTGCTGGCGATGGGCGGTTTGCTGGTCGTTCTCTCCCGCTGCCGCCACAGCTACTCCGGGGTCCTGCTGGATCCGGCCGGGTCGGTCGTGGCCGCCGCGCAAGCCGCCGATCTGCTCTACCTCCAGCACATCATCGCCGCCCCGATCAGCGGCACCACCATCACCGCCGCGCCCGCCGAACCGGGCTCGCCTGCCCTCGCACGCCACCGCGTTGCGCACACCGATGTCTTCGTGTTCCTCCAGCCCTCCCATGGCTGATCGACACCCTCGCCCTGCCCGAACTCTCACGCGAAGGACACCCGCATGACTCTCGACGCCCACGCCACCCACACCCCCGACATCGACTCCGCGACCACCGCACAGCCCCGCCCGACCACCGCGCCGGTGTCGGTGTGGGCGACCGCCCAGAACGCCCCCGCCGCGCAACGGCGGGGCCGGTATCACCCCGACAGCACCGCGCACCCGGCCAAGATGTTCCCCGCGATCGTGCAACACGCTGTCGAGACCTACACCCGACCCGGGGACCTCGTGCTCGATCCGATGTGCGGGATCGGCACCACCCTCGTCGAGTCCCTGCACCTTGGCCGCCGCGCGGTCGGCGTCGAATACGAGTCCCGCTGGGCCGAGCTGGCCCGCACCAACCTCGCGCTCGCTCGCGAGGCCGGGATCGATCTCGACGGAGCCGTCTACACCGGCGACGCCCGCAAACTGCCCGACCTCATCCCGGCCGAGTTGCGCGGGCAGGCGAGTCTGGTGATCACCTCCCCGCCCTACGGCGACTCGCTGCACGGCCACGTGCGCGCCAACGGCGCTGACCCGGTACGCAAGACGAACCACCGCTACGGGGCAGTGCTCGACCGAGGCAACCTCGCCAACGTCGGTCTCGGGCGTCTGCTCTCGGGGTTCACCAAGATCCTCGCCGGGGCCGCCGAATACCTCGCCCCCGGCGGACATGTCGTGATCACCGCGCGGCCGTGGCGGCAGCACGCCGAGCTGGTGCCGCTGCCCGGCCACCTCTACACCTGTGGCAGGTTGGCCGGGCTCGTGCCGGTCGAGCGGTGCGTCGCCTTGTTGGGCCGCCTTACCGAGGGCGAACTGGTCGCCCGGTCGAGCTTCTTCCAGCGCGACTTCGTCGTCAAACAGCGCGCCGCCGGGTTGCCGATGCACCTCATCGCCCACGAGGACGTCGTCATTTTGAGAAAGCCCGAGGCCGCCACCGTAGTGTCCGAGCGCCGCCGCGCGAGCGGAGGTTTCCCTTTCGGTACCTCCGCCACGTTGCCGACTCTCGATGCGACCGGCCCGGGATCGGTGGCCGCGTGAATCCCGAACAGGGGTGGCTGGGCCGGGCGCTTCTCGCGCCCGGCACGGCGCTGCGCGATCTCACCGAGGCGATCGAACAGGTCCTCGGATCAGTGTCCGGGCTGGGTGTGGTCGCGGCCGTGCTCGCGGTGCTCGCCGCGGGGCGGTTTCTGATCGAGTGGCGTCGGCGCCGGCTGAGTGCGCGTGCTCGCCAGATCACCGTGCTCACACCACCCGAGGTCGACGCCAAAGGCGCACTCGCCTTCTGGGCGCACCTGATCGGGCAGCTGCGACCAGCCTGGGCACGAACACTGTTAGGGCAGCCGCATCTCGGGTTCGAGTACATCGTCACGCCTGAGGAGGGGGCAGCGATCCGGCTCTGGGTGCCCGGCGCGATCCCACCCGGACTCATCGAACGCGCCATCGCCTCGGCCTGGCCAGGCGCGCACACCGACACCCTCACCCCCGCCCGGCCGCCGCTGCCTGCCCCGGCCGAAGGCGTGCGGCGGATCGTGGCCGGAGGCGAGCTGCGGCTCGGGCGGCGTGAGGGGTTGCCGTTGAGTACCGATCACTCCGGTGATCTCGTGCGTGATCTGATAACCGCCGCCGATGATCTCGGTCCCGGCCAGGCGGCCTGTGTGCAGATCCTCGCCCGTCCGGTCACCGGCCGCCGAGTCGCGCGAGTTACCCGTGCCGCGGCGAGCACCGGCACCCGGGCTGGCGTCGTGGCGGGACTTCTGCGCGAGGCCCTGGACTTGCTCACTCCCGGCCCGAGTGCCGCCCGCGTCTCCAACACCGGAGCTGGGGCGAGGGCCGCCGACCGCCAGACCGCCCTGGAATACAGTGCTGCTGCTCGTGCGGCAGCGGCGAAAGCCCGAGGGGCGCACTGGGAGACGGTTGTTCGCTACGCGGCCTCGATCCCGGTCTCCACCGACCCCGACGACATCGGGCCGAGAGCGCAGGCGCGGGCGGTGGCACGTGGCCGGGCCGACGCCCTGGCCACGGTGTTCGGGGCCTGCACCGACCACAACTACTACCAGCGTCGGCGTCGCCCCTTCCGCCTCGCCACCCTAATCCGGCAACGGCGTCTCGGGCGCGGGGATGTGCTGTCGGTACCCGAACTCGCCACGATCGCGCACCTACCCACCGACACCGGGCTACCCGGCCTGCAACGGGCCGGAGCCCGCGCCCTATCCCCCGCCCCCGAGATACCGGTCGGCGGGGAGTACACGAAACCCCTCGGCATGGCCGACACCGGTACGCGGCGCCCGGTCGCCGTCAAGATCTCCGACGCCCGCCACCACCTCCACATCCTCGGCCCCACCGGTGTCGGCAAATCCACCCTGCTGGCGCGCACGATCCTCGATGACGCCGAGGCCGGGCGTGGGGTGATCGTCATCGACCCCAAAGGCGATCTCGTCACCGACGTGTTGTCCCGGCTGCCTTCCCGCATGGCCGATCGGGTCGTGCTGTTCGACGCCGACTCCTCCGCCCCTCCGCCGTGCGTGAACCCCCTCGACATCGACCGGATCGGGCGCGCGGGAATGGATCTCGCCGTCGACAACCTCGTCACCGTCTTCCATCGAATCTTCCACCAATGGTGGGGACCGCGCACCGACGACATCATGCGCGCGAGCCTGCTCACCCTCTGCGCACAACCCGGCACCGCCACCCTGGCCGACCTACCACGGCTGCTCACCGAGCCCGCGTTCCGCGCCCGGGTCACCCGCACGACCAAAGACCCGGTCCTGCGGGGGTTCTGGGACGGCTACGAGACCCTCTCCGACACCGGACGCGCTCAGCTCACCGGCCCCTTGTTGAACAAGCTCAGAGCGTTCCTGCTGCGTCCGTTCGTACGCGCCGCTATCGCGGGCGGACCTTCGACGGTCGAGTTCGCCGACATCCTCGACAACGGCGGCATCTGTCTGGCCCGTCTGCCGAAAGGCTCACTCGGAGAGGAAACCTCACGGCTGGTCGGGTCGCTGCTCGTGGCACGCACGTGGCAGGCGGTCACCGCGCGTGCACGGGTTCCCGCCGCCGAGCGTCCCGACGCGGCTCTGGTGCTGGATGAGGCGCAGAACTTCCTCAACCTCTCGACCCCGATCGAGGACATGCTCGCCGAAGCCCGAGGACTGCGCCTGTCACTGCTGCTGGCCCATCAGAACTTGGGCCAGCTCTCCCGGGAGTTGCGTGACGGGATCTCGGCGAATGCCCGCAACAAGATCGTCTTCGCCGTCAGTCCCGATGACGCACGCGACCTGGCCCGCCACACCGAGCCCTGGCTGTCCGAGCACGACCTGTCTCACCTGGACGCCTTCCACGCCGCCGCCCGCCTGCTCGTCGATGGCCGCAACGCTCGCCCGTTCACCCTCACCACCCGGCCGCTGGACCCGCCGATCCCGGGCCGTGCCCGTGAGATCGCCGCTGCCGCCCGCGCCCGCCTCACCACACCCGCACCCCCGCCCAGCAGCACACCCCACCACGACGAGCGGCCCGATCGCCCACAGCGCGACCCTCGCCACTCCTGATCGCATCGCACCCCCCTGAGAAAGGTTGCTTCACCGATGATCTCGCGTCCCGACCAACAAGCCGACACCCGTCGACCCCGCCCCGATGTCCGGCCCGCCCGGGCCCGGCCGCTCGACATCACCGCGCTCGTGGCGCGGCTGACCGAGCGTGACCGCTGGGTCCTGCGGATGTTGCACGAACACCGCGTCCTGACCACCAACCAGCTCGCCGCACTCGCCTTCCCTACCCCTGCCATCGCGTTGCGTCGTCTCACCTTGCTGCACCGCTACGGCGTCCTGGAACGGTTCCGGCCCTTACGCACCCGGGGCAGCGCGCCCGTGCACTGGGTCCTGGCACCCGGTGGAGCCGCCGTCCTCGCCGCCGAGGCCGGGATCAGCGTGCGCGAGCTCGGCTACAACCACGCCCGCGCCCTCGCCATCGCCCACAGCCTGCACCTGACCCACACCCTCGGCGTCGCCGAATGGTTCACCACCCTCATCGCCCACGCCCCCCGCGACCAGCGCGGCAACCAAGCTCAGGTGCAGGCGTGGTGGTCGCAGACCCGGTGCCAGCGGCTGTGGGGAGACCTCGCCCGCCCCGACGCCTTCGGCCGCTACACCTACGCCGAAACCACGCTGGACTTCTTCCTCGAATACGACCTCGCCACCACCACGGCCCCTGCCCGGGTCGCGGCCAAGTTGCACGGATTCGCCGAGCTGGCCCGCGCCACCGGCGTCATCACCCCCGTGCTGCTGTGGGTGCCGACCACAGTGCGCGAGGCGAACACTCGCGCGGCACTGCGCCGGACCTGGGAAAGGCTCCCCGACCCCGATGCTGTGCCCGTCGCTACCGCCGCCGCCGAACTCCTCGCCCCGAGGCCCGAAGCCAGCCCCGCCGAACACGTGTGGCTGCCACTGGACACCGATACCAACACCAACCGCAAGCGCCTGCACGAACTCCCCTCTCTCTGGCCCCGGCGAACCTCGCCCACCACCAGCATCGACTCCGAGGAACCCGCGCCCTCGCTGAACGGGCTCGTCGTCCTCGCACCACCGCCCCCGCAGCCACCCGCCTCCGAGCACTGGTGAGGTAACGATGCTGGTCAAGGCGCTCGGGGCGGGATTCGCGGGGTTCGTGTTCCTCACGGTCGTCATCGCGGCAGTGGCTACCACCGTCGTCGTGTTCGATCACGCGCTCACCGCGCCCGCCCCGGGGACCTCGACCGGGACCGGCTCGGCCCCGAGTACCGAAGCGCAACAAGATATCCCGGCCGAGATGCTCGTGCTGTATCAGGCCGGTGCCGGGGACTGCCCCGGTCTGGACTGGTCGGTGCTCGCCGCGATCGGCAAGATCGAAACCGACCACGGCCGGTCTTCGCTGCCGGGTGTGTCTTCCGGCGAGAACAGCTCCGGAGCGGGCGGGCCGATGCAGTTCCTGGCCCCGACCTTCGACTCGGTGATCGCACGGCATCCCCTGCCCGCCGGGGGCGCTAACCCGCCCTCACGCTACAACCCCTCCGACGCCATCCACGCCGCCGCGTTCTACCTCTGCGACTCCGGCGCACCCAAAGACATGTACAGCGCGATCTTCGCCTACAACCACGCCGACTGGTACGTCAACCAGGTCCTCGACCAGGCCGCCCGCTACCGCACCACCGACACCTCGGGCGGCGACTGCCACACCGCCTCACCACCGAACCCGACAGCCGCGCAGGTGATCTCCTTCGCCTGCGCCCAGCTTGGTTTGCCGTACGTGTGGGGCGGCAACGGGCCCGACGTCAACGGCGGCTGGGACTGTTCCGGACTCACCCAGGCCGCCTACCGAGCCGCCGGGATCTCGATCCCGCGCACCACCTACGACCAGGTCCACACCGGCCTGCCGATTGCCGAGAACCAGCTCGCACCAGGAGACCTGCTCTTCTACAGCACTTCTGGGGACGTCCATCACGTCGGGATCTATCTCGGCGGCGGCCAGATGGTGCACGCCCCCACCTTCAACGAGCCGGTCCAGGTCTCGCCCTACCGGTGGTCCGGCGACGACTACTACACCGCCACCCGACCCACACCCGTCCACGATGTAGGTTCCCATGACTGATTGCGGTTTCTCAGTCATTCTGCGTCGGTCTTGCGTTTCCGCAAGGTCGGTGAGAATCCTGCGGTATGTCTGGTGCAGGGCCGGGCGGATCGTGGTCCTTTCAGGCTTGCCCAGTTTCGAAGCGAGACACCCTTCCATCCGTGGTGTCGAAACGCCATGCCGTGCGCATCGCGCCCCAGATGTCGTTTCGGAAGTCGACGATCAACGACAGGCCGCCGTCGGACTCGCTCTGCACATCCATGTGACCGCTGGAGGAGAAGACCTCCTTGTCCGCCCACTCGGTGACGTCTCGATCGTTGCCGTCGTCGGACATGGTCGCACCCGCAGTAAGCGCGGCATCGAACGCGCTTCGGTCATCACTGTTGACTGCGGCCACGAGTGCGCGCACGGCGGGATCGGACAGCTGGTCTGTGGGAATTGTCATGGCCCGAGTCTCTCACCTGCGCCTATCCGAGTTGCGCAGAAACTCCCACCCGAGGTCGCTGCTGCGGGGTCTGCGCCGTTTCGGGCTCGGTGAGAATCCGGCGGCGTGACTGCGGCCTGCGACGCGGCCTGCACTCCTGCCAACTCACCCTCGATGACCACCGGGCCGCCACCCACGACCTGACCGTCCCGAAGAAGCCGCAATGCCGATGAGACACCCGCGACGCAAAACCGATGGGAATCCACATGATCCGGCCAGCTCACCGGGCATCGGACCGCAAACGAGAACCGGAACCTACACACGACGACTCCCGCGCCACCTCCTGATCACCCTGCACGAATGGAGAGACCCATGTACCACAACCACACTCGAACCACCCGCCGCGCCGCACACGTGGCACTGTGCGCGGCCGTCGCCGCGACCACCGTGACCGCCGGTGTCGCCGCCGCAGAACCCACGCCCGGCCGCACCGCGGCGCAGTGCCCGCGCTGGACCACACTGCTGGTGCCGGGCACCTACGAGACAACCCCCACCGCCACCGGGCAGGCTATGCCCGGGATCTTCACCCAGCTCGGGCAATCACTGACTGCCCTCTACCGCAGCGATATCGAGGTCCGCACGCTCGCCACGACGACGACCGGTGCCGGCTCGGTGAGCGGAGCAGAACTCACTGCGGCGGTCTCGGGGCTGTGCTCGGACACGCGAGTCGTTTTGGCCGGCTACGGCCAAGGCGCCGAGGTCACCGGCGACCTCGCCACCAGCATCGGCAACAGTAACGGCCCGATCCCGGCCTCCCGAGTCGTGGCAGTCGCGCTCGTCTCCGACCCGCGCCGCGACCCCACCACCACCCAGCTCGGCAACTCGGTCTCCGGGCAAGGTGTCACCGGCTCGCGATCGCAGAGCTTCGGCGAGCTGACCGAGCGGATCCGCACGCTCTGCCTCGACGGCGACAGCTACTGCTCGACCACCGCCGAGTCCTCTCCGGTCCTCGCCGCGGTGAACCGTGCACTCGCCGCTACCTCGGCCACCTCCACTCCGGCCCCGACCACCACCGCCTCCCCCACGACCACGACCACGACCTCAGCGAAGGTCCCCACCATCACGACGAGTGCGCCGACTACGACGACCTCGACCGGGCAGCTCAGCGCGTCACAAGTTCTCGCCCAAGTGGTCACCGTCCTCAACGGGCTCGCGAGCTTCACCACGAACGTGCCCGCCATCGTCAACGACCTCGCCCAACTGCCGGGCCTGCTCACCGCAGCGGATGTGCCTGGCCTGCACCGAGTCTCCGGCGACCTCAACAACCAGTTCAACCCGCTCGTGCAGATGGCCGCCGGACTCGACCTGCGCCTGGTCGCCCGCGCACTGAAGCTGGCCGCCCCCTTGGACACCACCGGCGCGGCAACGATCGCCGCCGAGATCGTCGGTGTCCTAGCCGGACTCGACATCTCCCGCATCGCCACCGACATCGGCCAAGCCCAAGAGATCGCCTGGACCGCCGCCGAAACCCTCGCCAAAGGCGACCCCGTAGCCGCCTTCCTGGCACTGACCGGGCTGACACCGATCACCGCCGATCTCCTCTCGGCCACCGCCAGCGCGTTCACCGGCACCACGTTCCCCACGCTCACCCAGACCTACAACACCGCCACAACCACCGGGGCGGACATCACTACCGGTACCGGCACCGCCCCCCAGGACGGCGACACGGCCGTGTTCGACGCCACCGGCTACGACACCGCCGCGCCCGTGCTGATCGACTGGATCGCCGGGGCCATCGACCGCACGAAATAGCCACCGCCACACAGTCACCCACAACGCACAGCGAAACGGCCGATGGTGCCGAGCCAATTGCTCGGCACCATCGGCCGTCTCAGTCGGTAACCGGGATCAGGAGATCAGGGGCGGCACGGCGCGCGGTGTGAACGCGCCCGGGGAACCGGTAGTGCGGAACCGCCACAACGGCAGCACATTCCGCATCACGTCGGACACTGGGGCCGGGGTCACCTCGACAACCGCTCGCGCGGCGCTGTCGGCATTGGCGTAGGTGTTGCCGACCAGCGGCCCCGACAGGATCCGCACCGAACCGGTGAACGGGAAGAAGTCTCCCTCGGTCCGGTAGAGCCGGTAACGCAGAACCACCGGCACCCACGGCACCAGAGCGGGTTGCACCGGCATGCTGAGCTCACGCATAGCCTCGGCCGCGATGTCGCGCCACAGTGCGAGGCTGTCGGGGGCCTGTCTGGAGTTGGCGAACACCCGGTACAGGGATGAGGCCAGGATGGCGGGGGTGGGAGAGACGTACATAGTCGAGCACCTTTCTCAGCAGATACATTGAGAGGCGCGGTGTCGGACTCCCCGGAGATAGACGCTCCGGGGATTCCGGCATCGCCCCATTTGTCAGGACGCGAGGGTGAATTTCTTAGGGGCCGTGCTGGTCTGGCGAGCGGTCTCGTCCTTGGTCAGCTTGACCAGGGCGTTGTGGACCGCGCCGCTGGACCGTTCGAGGGCCTTGCCGATCTGGTGTGGGGTGAACTCCTCTCCTGGGTTGTCGCGCAGGTAGTCCTCGACCTGGCCGCGCAGCGCACCGGCGGGCAACCGATCCACCGTCGACTCCGCGTTGGCCGTTGCCGGTTCGGCGGACGGTGTCGGTGCCACCGGGGCCGGTTCGGCGGGATCGTCGCCCGTGGGAGCAGCTGCCGCCGGTTCCGGTGCACTGTCCGGCACGGGGTCGGCCGGTGCCACCTCCTCGTCGGGGTCGGCCGGGTCGAGCGAAACAGGTTCCGGCGCGGCGGGTTCCGGCACAGCGGGTTCCGGCGGGGCAGGCTCCGCCGAGTCAGGTTCCGGGGCCACCGGTTCCGGCGCGGCGGGTACTGCCGGGCCGGGTTGCGGGTCGACCGGTTCGGCGGCGGCGGGTTCGGGCGCGGCCGGTTCCGGGGTGGCCGGTTCCGGTTCGGCGGCTACGGGTCCGGCCGGTTCGGCGACGGGTTCGGGCGCGGCCGATCCGGCAATGAACCAGGCTTTTGCGGCCCGGGGCGTTTCCGGGTCGGTGTAGGACCTCACCGCACGGGCCGATTCCCACCCCGTCAGCAGACGGCGGGCCGTCGACACCGCGATCCCCGCCGTTTCTGCCAGCGCAGCGGTGGTGCTGCCGGGGTTGGTGCCCAACGCCGCCCACAATGCCCGGGTGGCCGGTTTGCGCAGCACGGGCACCACCGTCGAACCGTATTCCGGTGCCGTGGGCGCGTTCGCGGTGTTCTTCTTTTTGGACATGGGGGGATTCCTTCCAACAGTGGGTTTCGGTGAATTCGTGGTGTCCCGGTCGGGACGGAATGCCATTCCGGTCGGGGCGAATTCCCCGGGGGTCGGTGGCGTTCCGGGATCCATGGACGCTCGATACGGTGTGCGATGTCAAGCGGAACGTGAAAACAAATTCCGGCCCCGAATTCCTCTCTTCCATTTCCGGAATGCCAACGGCACGAGATGAATTCGACTCGCGCGCAATTGTTGCGGCAGCGCGAGAGCCACTCGCGCTGACCTCGCCGCGGGCGAGTAGGCGGACCGAGCACGAGGCCGGTCGAGGGTCGTGCCCACTACGAGTCGGCCTCGGCGGACCGGGTGGCCTCGGCGGGCTGTACGTCGAGCGCCGCGCGCAACCGTCGCCCGCCGCCGGTCAGCGCGTAGTGCACGACGTGGTCGAGTTCCCAGCTCTCGGTGCACTCGACGCACACGGTGTAGCCGTGTTTGCAGCGGGAGGAATTCCACACCAGCAGGATTCGGCCGTAGGGGTCGTTGCTGTCGCGCAACGTCACCAATACGTAGGCGTTGCCGCTGAGTTTGGCCCCCGGTTTGATCACGCCGTCCTCGTCGTGGCTCTGGGTGTTCTTCATCTCGCGCATGAATGTCTCCTGTTCGCGGTTCGGTATCGGGCTCTGTTGTGTCGCTGGCGGTTTCATCGAGTCAGGTGCTCGCGCAGGGGGCCGGTGGTGCGGTCGAGCCACACGCTCACCGTGTGCCCGGCGTGGCTGTCCCGCATCCGGTTCACCGCACCGGTGGCGTAGGCGGCGATGTCGTCGGGGTGCACGAGGTGAACGCGCGGGATGGCGAGCCGGTCCGTGGGGCCGGTCACGTGCGCGACGGTGTACATGCCGCGTTCGTCGTGCGGGCCGGGGGCGTAGATGACGAACTGGTCGCCGGTGACGGGGTTGGCGGCGGCGTAGAGGGTGTCGAGTGCGGCCGTGGTGGGGATCGGGTGGGCATTGCTCGTCATGTCGTGTCCTGTCGTCGGTGCCCGTGCGGGCGGTGGCGTTCGGGCGGGCGGTGTGTTCGGGCGAACAGTGGGGCGGCTGGTGGTCGCAGCCCCCGGTCCTGTTGCCCCGGGCGCGATTTCGCGCCCGGGGCAACACGGGGGGATTAGGTGCCGCGTACGGCGGCAGTAGCGGCGCGGCCGATAGCGGCGGCCGTGGTGGCCGGGTCGGTGATCAGGTGCACGTTCACCCCGTTGAGCGGGTTGGGGCCGCTGTCGGCCGGTGCCAGCCACAGCACCGCGCACCCGGCGACGCGCAGCTTGTCGAGGTGTTGCTGGGCGCGGCGTCGTTCGCTGCCGGTGTAGTGGCCATCGGAGATGATCACCAACAGCCGGGTCGCGCCCGGGTAGGCCAGATCGAGGCCACCGTTGAGGGCCTCTACCGCGATGTCGAGGGCGTGGTAGCCATCCGGGCAACTGAATTCGGTAACTCGCGCGGGTGCGGTGCCCGGGTAGGTGATCGGTTTGACCGAGGCCCCGAACGTCACGGTCGCGGTCGTCGCGGGCATGGTCGCCAACTCCGCCGCGCGGGCGATGATCCACGCGGCCGAGGCCACCGGGGCCGCGTAGTCGCCCATCGAAGAGGACACGTCGCAGGCGATACCGACTCGCAACGGCGGCAGGGGAACGGTTTTGCGTGTGGTGCGGGTGAACGGTTCGGCGGTCGGCATCGCCCCGGCCGCGCGTTGGGCCTCACGCGCCAACGCACCGCGCATCCGCAACCGGCCCGGCGGCAGCGCGGAGGTCGTTTTCACCGTGGCCCGTTCGCGGGTGGCGGCGGTGTTGAGGGCGCGGGCCAGTACCCGGGCGGCGGTGTGCTCTTCCGCGCGGGCCTCGCGGGTCCGTTGCCTGCTCGCGGTCCGGGCCCGGCCCGCCCCGGCACCGAACACCTTTCGTGATTGCGCGGCAGCGTCTTTCGCCTCTTGCTCGGCAACCTGCCGGGCGGCCTCGGCGAACTCGGCAGGGTCGGGCGCTACCGGGGCGGCAGCGACCGCCTTGCCGATGTTGGTCACGGTGTCACCGATCGCGGCCCCCAGTGGCGAGGACGGTTCGGGGTCGGTGTGGGGGTCGGGGCCGACCAGGTCGAGCCAGCGCGCCCCGAGTTCGAGCATGGCGGCGGCGTCGGTGTCGGCCACGGTGTGGGCCTCGCGCCAGATCGCCCGCAATTTCTCAAGGGTGTCGGTGCCCAGGATTGCCTCGATCGCGGTGGCGGCGGGCGCGCACTCGCCAGCGTCGAGGATCCCGGCGTCCAACCGGGCCAGGATGAGGGCGGCATTGCGAGCCGCGTGGTAGGGCACCGGGGGAATCTGGGCGGCGGCGATCGTGCCGCCGTTGTCGCCGATCACGATCTCGGTGGTGCAGGCACGCAACCAATGCCGGTCGTCGGGGCGGCGGCGTATCTGGGCGGCCTCGATGCGCGATTCCTCGAGCAACGTCGCGGCCTCGAGGACCCCGGGGTGCGCTACCGGCGGCGCGGTCCACACCGAGTGTTGGGCGTGGGCGCACTCGTGGACCAACGCGCCCCACACCGCCGGGTAGCGGTTGCGGTCGCTGGTGCGTTCCGGGCGGGCAGTAGCCGGGTCGATGGTGAGGCGGGTGCCGTCGATCTCGATGGCACCCCAGCTCGGCACGAACGCCGCCGGGTGCCCGAAAGCGGCACCCGGGGCAATGGTGACGGTCAGGTCGTCCCGGTCGGCGATCGGCGGGGCCTCGGCGGTCATCGCCGCCGAGAGCGTGGCCCATCCACCGGTGACAGGCACCGAGGCCGAGGTGGGCGTGGCGGCGGTAGCCGGGGCGGCGGCGGTAGCCGGGGGGCTGGTCGGCGTGGCCGAGGGCGGGGGTGTTGTCGTGGCGGTGGGGGCTGGTGCGGTGATTACGTGGCCGGTCATGGCGGGCAGTGCCTTTCGTGGGCGGGCGGGTAGTCAGCGTCGAGGGCGCGGGGGCATTGGTTCGAACGTGTCCGGGTTCGCGTGTAGGGCAAGGAATCGCGCCTCGTCACCGATCGCGCGCCGGGCGATCGGCGCGAGGGCGGTGACCTTGCTGATCGCCATCGAGACCCGTTCGCCGCGAGGTGGGTCCTGCAGCTGTAGTCCGGCGGCGAGGTTGAGTCGCGCGTGTTCTGTCTGTCGGGCCAGCACGGCCAGCTCGTCGCGCAGGTCGCGCACGGCGACGATGTAGTCGTGAATCGCGAGGGCCTCGGTGAGGGTGCGTTCGGTCATGTCGGGGGTCCTTTCCCGGGATCAGTGGCGGTGGTGGTGGATTGGGGCGGGTTGGCAGGTCAGAAACGGGGGCCCAGAGACAGGGGCTCGTGGCTACGGCCGCACACGGTTTTCACCACGGCGGCTACGACATCGCGGTCCTCTTCCGGCGCGGCCCCGACGAGGTTGGCCAGGGCGGTGGCCTGATCGGTGGCGGCGGCGATCTTGGCGAACGCCAACAACTCGCGCAGCTGCGGTGCCCACCCGACCTCGCCCTTGTCCTGCCGGGCGGCCAGCTCGCGGGCTACTTTCACCGCGCGCCGTTCCACCCCGAGCTGGGCGGCGAGGTCGTAGTCGCTGCCCACCTGCACCTGGAACGCGAACCGCGAGGCGAGCGCGTCCGACAGGATGGCCCCGTGCACGCCGGGGTTATGGCCTGCCACCACGAAGAAGCCGGGCTCGGCGGTGATGACCTCGCCACCGTTGGCTTTGATCACGATCTCTTTGCGCCCGTCCATCGCCGGATACACCGCCGAAAGCACGGTCGGCGGGATGAGGGTCGCGTCGTCGATGAACAGCACCCGACCCTCACGCATAGCCCGGACGATGGGCCCGTGCACGAAAACGAAAGTGCCGTCGGGGTTCTGGGTGTACTCGCCCACGAGATCGGCGACCGTGGTGTCCCCGTCGCCCTGCACGGTCAGCAGGTCCCCGTAGGCGGCCTCGATGAGCGAGGTCTTGCCCGTTCCGGGCGGCCCGTACAGCAGGACCGGCACCTCGGCCGCGCGCATCGTCACCAACACATCCACATCAGCGCGCCCCGCCAGCTGGCGCACGTGGTAGTCCTGCCCGTTCGGACGAGCCACCGTGTTACCCGTGCGCGCCGGGGCAGCCGGGGCGGCGGCAGTGACCGGGGCCGGTTTGGCGGTTTTCGGTGCCCGGGGGCGGCGGGTGGCCGGTTTCGCCGCCGTACCCGCCGCCGGGGTTGCCGGGGCTGGGGCGGTGGCAGCGGCGGCAGTGTCGGCATTGGCGCGGTAGCGGCGGGGGGTGGCCGATGTGCGGTCGGCGTGCCCGGCGGCGGTCAGCGCCTCGAGAGCGTTGCCGACTGCCCCGGAGGACCGGTTGAGCCCGGCGGCGATTTCACGGGGCGACATGTCGCGGCCCGGGTCGGCGGCCAGTGCAGCGGCGACCATGCGCCGCAATTCCCCGTTGGGCAGACGACCGGCGGCCGGTGCAGTGGTGGCGGTGGCGGGTGTGGTGGGCATTGCAACTCCTGGAAAATCAGTTCCGAATTCGTGCGCCGTTTCGGCATAGGTGCGGCGTGGCCGCCATTCGGATTTCTGCGAATTTCCCGGCGAATTCCGGGAACGGTTCGACGCTAGCTCGACCTCGAACAGGCTCGCAACCCCAAAAGTGCGCGAATTTCCCGGAATTATTCCGGACAACGGCGAGCCCTGCAGTGCAATACGGACATGAAATGTGCACGGCAATGCTTAGGCACGACAACCAGCTGCCGACCAAATTAATGGAAGGAATCAAAAGATAAAAGAAAAATGAGAAAACGGGGAAGGAATCGGAATGGATCAGCAGGAGCAGGACACGAACCGGATGCCGAAGACAGGCATGGACGGACCGGCGACGCATGTCTATACAGCTTTGTGTATAGACAATCCCGGCTGCTATCCGCCCGGATAAACTGCCTCTCACCTGCCGCTTTGCCGGGCACGGGTAGGTCGTTTTGATCCCCCCACCAAGTAGGGCACGGAACCTCACCATCGAACGACGCACGGATTGATTTTCATCGAGCCACCCAGGCGACAGAATATTCGGCCCCAAAAATTCACAGAATCCTCCGCAGCGGAAATCTGGTTTTTTCAACGATTCTGACAGAGTTTCAGAATTGTCATAACCCCCTGCCATTTCCGCCATTTTCGCAATAACGGGAAAGGCGATCACCACGTTAATCGATCGACGGCGAAACAGGAACACCAAGCCGACGTTTATCTACTTCGGGGTGTGGCGCAGACGTTCGAGGAGCTGGCGGGTTTCGAGACTCGGAGTCTGGCCGATCTCGGCGAGTGTATGGGTCAGGAGTGTGTAGGTGCGGGTGAGCGCGGCCTTTTCGCCGAGGCGGGCATGGAGCCGGAGAATGTCTTGCCAGACCGATTCGTTGAACGGGTCGTTCTCGACAGTTGTCTCGAGAATTCCCAAGGTGGCACGGGGGTCGTTTTCGGTGTTCCGGATGGCCAACCAGCTCAACGCGTTCAAGGAGGTGCGCCGCGCTGATTCGCGCAGCGCTTCGACCCAGGTATCGGTGAGGTCACTGGCTAGCTCGCTCGTGGCCAGGGCCGCGATGTGGCGGGCGGCGTCGGCCTGCTCGGCGTCGTTGCTCGCGCGGCGGCGCGCAGCGACCGCACTGGTGAAGTCCCAGTAGTCGACTCCCAGCAGCAGGTCCGACAGCTGGAGCCGGTCCTCGGCGAGCACACTGGTGATCTGCCCCCCGGTGGCGGCAGTGATCGCGGCGCGCAGGCGGCTCAACGTGTTGGCAAGCGCACTACCGCCCCGCTGGCTAGGGCGCTGGCTCCACAACCGTTCGATCAACTGTTCGCGCGGGAGTCCCTCGGGATGCAGGGCGAGCACGGTCAGCAGCTCGCGGATACGCGGCTGTAACTGCGAAGTGATCTCCACGCTCTCACCAGTTTCGGGCTTGCGCCAGAAGATCCGGGTGGGCCCGAACACCCGCAACCGCAGCGCAGGCTCGGCCGGTGTCGGCATCGACAACGGTGCGGAATCCGCGATCTCGGTCTCGAGGCCAAGGCTGGCCTCCGGTGCCGCGGCGAGGTCGTCCTCGCTGGGTTGGCCGGCATCCTCGGCCACTTCGATGAGCACAGGCTCAGAAGCCGTTGGCGGCGTGCTCGGCTCGGCCGGTTCCACCAGCACAGGCTCCGGCGGCCGAGGTCGCGATGCGGACACAGGTCCACCGTCGATGCTGTAAATCCTCGGCCCACCGTCGTCACGACGGCTCGGGCGGTTCTGGCGGGCAGCGCGGGGCGTATACGGCTGGGCGAGGCGATCGCGGCCATTGGCGCGAAGCTGGATTTCCACGTCGCTGATGATGAGGCGAGCGGGTGAGATCAGGTGCCGCCGTGCGCGGCGGCCCTTCAGGAGCGCCTGGGAAGCGGCGCGCGAGGCGGGCAAGGTACCCAGGACCGGAAACCCGATCGCGGCGGCGTAGGCACGGCTGGCACCGATGAGCACGATCCCTCGGGGCCGTCTGCGGCGGGTGAGATCGAGGATGCGTTGCGCGGCAGGCTCGGGGTCGATGTGCTCGGCGCGCACCACGAACAGGCAGGCATCGGCAGCAGCGATGACCGGATGCGCGGGCGAATCCAGCTCGGGCACACCACAATCGGCGAACAAGGTAGCCCCGAATGCCCGCCAGCTGCCATGCGGATCAGTGAGCAATTCGGCGGCTGGAAGGGCTCGCGTGTGGTCGCGGTGTGGTGGCGCGGCAAGCAGCGCTTCGCCGCCGGGCAGTCGCTGCACATGCCGCGCCAGGATATCCGGGGTGATGGGTTCGCCGGGGTGGGTCATGCGGGCCAGGCTCGCCAGCCCGAGATACGGGTCAGCGCCGACTATTTCGGCGAGCTGCCCACCCAACGGGTCGGCTTCCACGATCAGGGCGGTTTCCGGGCCGGGCCAGGCGTGGGCGAGGGCGACGGTGGTCGTGGTGGTTCCGGCGCGGGGGCTCAGCCCGGCAACAGCGATCAGTAGTGGCGCCTGCGAGCCTGTCGTCATGCCCTATCCCCGTTTCTGGAAGTTGGAGATCAGCAGCGCGGTGCCGGTATCGGCGGGGCGGGTGTTGATCAGCTGGAGGTAGTCGATGCGTTTGCGGTCCGGGTGCAGCTCGGCGATGTGAACGTTCGCGGTACTCGGGGTGATCGGGGTGATCGCCACGCAGTGCCGCGTGCCCGCTGGGATGCTGGCGATACCCGCGGCGAGGGCCTCGGAGGTGATGCCGGTCTCGGGCCCGAGCAGTCCCGTCGCCTTCCCAGCATCGCGATCGATGTAGTAGGCCGCCTCGAACGAGGCAATCAGCCCTTCCACAGTGCTCGAGTCTCCGGCGCGGTCGGTGACCACTGTGCCCGAGAGCCCGGCGCAGGGACCCTGTGCCGTCGTGGTCAGGCTCGGCGGTGCGGCGGTGGCCTGCACCTGCTGGCCGGTATCGCCGGTGTCGCCGTTCCCGACCGTCAGGACACCGGCCAGCAGGGCGACGGTGGCCGCTAGGGCTGCCCAGGCTACGACCGGCATCCGGTATCGAAGGCCGGTCCACCATCCAGACATCGTGTCGATGGCGGCCGTGCCGGGAGGGTCACCGAGTGCGACGAGCCAGTCGTCCTCGGGCGAGGGCGACTGGTCGGGTTCGTCGACGTCGGGGCCGGTGTCCTGGCCAGCAATGTTGCGGAGGTCGGGTTGGGAGTGGGGTAGCTCGACCCATGCTTCGGCGTCGCCGTCATCGGGTGGATTGTGGGGGTACCTCGCCATTCATCTCGCCTCGGATCGGTGAGGCTCCGGAGGCCTGCCCGCATCCCGGAGGGGGGTGGGGGCGCGGGCAGGTTCCCCGGAGGGGTCATGGGCGGCTCGTGTGCTCGCTGTGCTCGCTCGCGGGCTGTGTCGGGGTGGGCGAGGTCGCCGGCCGATTCGTGAGGTCCTCGCCGAGCCGTGCGAGGACATCGCTGACCGCGAGGTGGGCGGTGGAGCGGTGATCGGCCTCGTACTCACGCCAGGACACGAGCGTGCCGCGTTGCCGGTAGGCGATGAGCGTGCGTCGACCAGCGCGCACGGGCACGACGAGGTCGAGCTCACCGTGATAGAGGTGCAGCGGCATCGGCGGTTTGGTGTGGGCGAGCGTTTCGAGCGCCAGCACTCGCCGCCACCAGTGATCGTTCCAAGGGTCCACGCCTTTGGTCCAATGCGCCAATGGTTGCGGGAACCTCTCTCGCAGTTCGACACCGGTGAGCTGTTTTGCCTCGGCGACAGCTTTCAGCCCGGCCTCGCTGAGCACGTGACGCAGCGGGAGCTGGTCATAGGCACGGGCGAGTCCGATCAGCGCGGGCAGTCCCAGTCCCGCGCCCGCACCCTCACTGATCGCCGACGCCACGGCCACCAGATCGGAGACGACAGCTCCGGCGGCGATGCCGCGCAGGTCCACTTCGGGTGCGTACCACGGCTGCAGTTCCCCCGCGGCCGCGACGACCCGCCCTCCGTCGGCGTATCCCCAGGCCACGACCGGAGCGACAGGCAGATCGAGGTTCGCACCCCGGTACACAGCACGAGCGAGATCGAGCACACCCCTGGCACCGTCTCGGGCGGCGAGGAAGGTGTGGGGTCCGGTGCCGACGCCGAGTCCTTGCCCATCGGGGATCGCCACGACCCATCCTCGATCCAGGGCTGCTTCGATCGCGTAGGTGTCGGGTTCGGTGCCGGTCGCCAACAGTTGCGAGGGCGCGCACACGCCTCCCAGGCCGCGAAAAGGTGGGCAGTACATCAGGATCGCGGTCTTGCCCGGCTCGGCGGTCGCTTCGGGGATCAACACGATCGCCGAGGCGGGCAGCAGTTGCCCTCGTGAGCCGGTGGTGACGTAGATGAGCTGCCAGGCTCCGGCTGCCCCGGCGAGTTGGGAGGCGAAGACGGGCCTGGTGCGGACCAGGTCGCCGGGCCGGGCACCGTCGCGCAGGATCGGTGTTTGGTAGAAGTCGCTGAATTTCACTGGTATCTCCCGGCGAGGTCGTAGGCGAGGGCGGTCATCCACGCGACCGAGCTGGCGAGCTGCCCGGTCGCGTAATAGCTGGTGTGGCGGGAAGAGGTATCGGCATAGCGCAGCAACACCGTCGGATCGAGCAGATCGGCGTTGTCGGCGACCAGCTGGCCCCACGCGGCCGACAAACGTGCGGCGAGGTTGGGCAACTGGGTGAGCGGGTTTGCGGCTACCACGGCGGTGATCTGCGCCCACTTCGCTGACGCGGCGGTGTGGTCCGCAGGGCCCGGGGCAGGTGTGCGCGAGTCCGCGGCGTCGGTGAGCCGCTGGGCCAGACTCGCCGCGGGCACATAGTCGACGAACCCGGGGCCGATCTGGAAGTCGTTGTTCACCACTGTCGTCCAGGCGTCACCGAGTGTGGAGGACAACAGGGCCTGGATCGAGCCGAGCGCTGCGATCGGGTCACGCAAGTCCGCCTGGGCGGCTAGCTGGGCCGACATCCGTAACAGCGCGGCGCGATCGGGTGCCGAACAGCTGAGGTCACCCTCGACACAGATGTCGGCAACCCGGCCGGTCAACGAGCCGTAGTCGACGCCCGAGTTCGTGGCGATCCCGCCACCAGAGGCGGACGCGGTGGTGATCGCTACTTGCGATACCGCTGCCCCGCTTGTGCCGGGGGCCGGGTCCGGTGTCAGCTGGCCGGGGCGGCCAGGGATCACCGGCGAGCCCGGCGCGCGTTGCGGATCGGAGAACAGCGCGATCCCCGCGACCCGTCCAGGATCGACGGGGCCTTCCCCGGCACCGACAGCCTGAGCGAAAGACGAAACCACCTGCGCGCCTTGGGAGTACCCGACAGCCGCCAGGGCGGTGCCCGGGCAGTCGGCGGCGATCCGCCCAGCAGTATCGGTGAGCCCTGTCAGGCCCGCGCCCGCCGACACTGCGTAGGGGTCGGTCCCGCCACCGGTACCTATCGCACCCCCGAACGAGGCTGGGTAGGGAATGTAGTTGCGTGCCACCAGATTCGGTGCGGCAGCCACCACCGGGCCGAGCAGCTGCCCCAGCATCCCGCTGTCAACGATCTCGGAGGCGCCCGGCGAGGACTCGCTGGTGCCCTGCACCCCGAGCACCCACAACGCCGGGCAGCTCGGCCCCGCCGGAGACGGTTGCGCGACACCGGTGCCCGGCGCGCAGAGGCTACCGGCGACGGTGGCCAGGACGGCCGCGGTGAGGACCCGGCTGGCAGTCACGGCTGTCCCACCCCCGCGCCTGCACCGAACCCAGCACCGACCGTGCCGCCAACCAGCGCGCCCACAGCGGCGGCAGGAACCCCGGCCACCAGCGCGCCCGCGACCGCACCAGCCGCCGCACCCAACGCGGTACCGGCAACGCCGGAGGTGATCGTGCCGATGACCGGGATCGCGACCACGGTTCCGATTGCGGCCCCGGCGATTCCGCCGATGGTCCCGCCCGCCAGCGCACCCACGGCCGCACCCGCTGCCGCTGCCGGGGCACCGGTCACCGTGCCGCCGATCGCGCCACCGGCTCCGGCACCGGCGACCGTGGCACCGGCCACCCGATCTGAACGTCCGGCCGGGAGCCCGACAGAGTCCAGGAACGTCGCAGCCTGGGCTTCCAGGTCAGCGGCGACGGTGTTGATCGTGTCGCCGACCTCCGGCGGCAGCCACTCCGGGTCGGCGAATTCAGCCGTCCCGATCCGGATCGTGTCCGGCGGCGGCTCGATCGGCGCGACCGGCTCCACCGCCACCGGGGTGTGCAGCTCGAGCACGTACACCGGCGGCGCGGGCTCGGGTGAGGGAGCCGGACGCGGGGACGGGCCGTTGCGGACCTCGGGTGGCTGCTCGACATACACCGGCGGCTCAGGCTCCGGGGCGGGAGGCGGTGCGGGAGCCTGAGTTCCGGGTTGTGCGGGAGCGGTGACGCCGGGCTGGTCCGCGATGGGGGCCAGCGGTGCCATCGCGCTCGCGGGCTGGGCGGCCAGCATCATCAGCACCGGCACAGCACCAGCGGCCACTATTCGGCCACTCCACAGCATCCGCCCTCCGTAGGGCAGACGAGGGCTGCGGGCTCGGTGGCAGACCTGCCCCGACAGAGCGACAGCGACCCGCGATGTATTCCCATTTTTGGGCATGACAAATAACCCTTCGATCGAAGGTGGAAAAAGACCAGGGAAAAGACAAGGGAGAAGACTAGGAATTGCGCGAGTTTGCGACAAATTCCCGTGCCTCCCGGCTGCGGATCGCAGCCGGGAGAGTCGGGCTCTCGATTCTTCTAGCCTGCGAGAACCTGTTGACCGATCAGAAGAACGGCAGCACCTGTACCGCGATTGCCAGCGCATTCGAGACCAGCGACGCACCAGCGCTGAGTACCGACAAAACTGTGTAGAGGTCCATGATTTCCCTTTCGGAGGAGGTTGGGGTACCTCACCATCTCAGCCCCGAAAATCAGTGCAGCGCTACCCCTTCGACTGGTAAAAATTGTGGTACCACTCCGGTTACCACCCCACCGACAGCGGGTGGCCTGCGCCGATCGGCGAAACTGGTAAGAAAAGTGTCAGATAAGAAATTTTCCGGGGCCTGCCCCCCACCAAAAGGACACTCCGAATACCCCGCACGCCCGACGCGGCGGCGGTAGCTAATTGTCAGCCAGGTCACAGCGAATTATTAGTGGCCGGACCGCTCCCTTTCTGGTACGAATTAATCAACTCGGGGGAGTCAACCCTTCAACCTAACTCCTGGTGAAGGGCAACGGAATACCGTAGTAGGAGGGGCTTGACATGAACCGGAGGACCAACCCGACCAGCGACCCGCGGCGAGACCAGGGGCGCGCCGCATCCGAGCTACCTGACCTGGGCCGATGGGTACGCAGGGTCCGCGAGCACCGCGAACTCTCCCGGCCCGAGGCCGCCGGCCTGCTCAAAATCAGCTACGAACTGCTCAAGAAGATCGAGTACGGCACCGCGCCGTGCACCCTGCCGGGGCTCGAGCAGATGATCACCATCTACAACCTGAATCCGGCGCAAGCCCGCCACAGCCGCGACCTCGCCCGGACCCCTGTGCCGCTGGACCCGGTCGAGGAACTGCGAACCCGTCCCAGCGCCCGCGACCACCTCTCGACACTGAGCAACCTCGACGAGCGCGGCCTCATCGGTGCCTACATCGACCCCTTGTGGTCGTTGGTCCACGCCAACAAACGCTTCCGCTCCGAGCTACCCGGCATCGACTACTACGACGACAACGTCAGCTTGTGGTTCTTTCATCCGGGCACGACCGCACACACCGCCGAATCCCTTGTCGTGGACTGGGATATCACCGCCGCCTACCTGGTCGCGTCCCTGCGCGCCGCGTTCGGCGTCTACCGACAGACCCCACATGCACAGGCCCTGTTCGAGAAGCTCTGCGGTTCAGTCATTTTCACCGAGCTGTGGAACACCAGGCTCGGGGTCGCCTACGGCTACCAGACCGAGGAACCCCTCCGACTCCGTGAGCCCGACACCGGGGAGCCGTACTGCGTCCGGATACACCTCGGTGCCAAGGGTCATACACACCTCGGCACCAAAGACACCCCCGATCTCCGATTCTGCATGGGCTACCGCGCCCCCTGCGACCCACCGACCCAACTCTGACCCACCCCCGCTCAACAACGACCCATCTCACCGAATACACGGCGAGACAACCGAACACCGACACAGGAGCAGACAATGACCGCTGTCCCCACCCGCACCAGCCATAACGACGCCAAACCCGGACCTCGCGCCCTGCGCGAGGTAGACATCGTGCTCATCCCACCGCACACACGAGGCCAATGACATGTTCAACCCGCCTCTGCTGCCCAGGATGCCCGACTTCCACGACTCGGTGGAATACCTGCGCCACAACCGCAACCTTTCCCGCGAATCCACCGCCCAAAAGGCTGGAATCAGCAGCACTCACCTCAACGAGCTCATCTGGCAACGCAAGATGCCCGGCTCCACCGTGTTCGACAAACTCGTCTGGTTCTTCGGCCTGACACCCGCACAACGGCGGCATATGGAAGAGCTGATGCAGCCATCCGGCCGTCTCCTGTCCACCGATGAACTGCGCCGCCGCCTCACCGACCAGGGAGTCCAAGCCCACCTCGACTACCTCGACCAGCACGAGATCCTCGGCGGCTACCTCGACCCGCTCCAGACTGTCCTGCAGGGCAACGAGGTCCTGCACCGGATGATGCCCGGCCTGGACAAGGCCGACCACAACGTCATTCGCTGGATGCTCACCCCCGCCGCCCGCGACCGCGTCTACGGCTGGCACGGCGAACTGCTCTACCTCGTCCGTAACCTGCGCACTGTGCTCGCCCACTACCGCGATGATCCCCGGGCACAAGAACTGTTCCAAGCGCTACGGAAAGACATCGCCTTCCGCAGCGCTTGGGACGGCACCCCGATGCAAGTCCGCTACAACTGGCCCCGCACGACACCGATGCGTCTGCGCGTACCCGGCATCAGACAACCGCTCGCAGTCAACCTCGAAATCAACGAGTACGGAGCATGTTCCACGGTCCTGATCGTCCACGGCCTCTACAGCACAGCCGCGATCGCCTGCTGAGGCTGCCACGCAACACGAAGCGCGCGAGGACAGGCGGGAAGCCTCGTGCAGCCGGTGGCGGGTACTCAACGATGGAGCGGAACGATCTCGGTCCACGGATGGTTTGCCCTTCAGTCGGTGGTCAGCGACCGCGCTGATGGAACGATTTCAACGCTGGATCATGCGTTCGATGACGAGCTCGGGGGCGATGTCCCATTGATCCTTGTATTCGGCGAGAAGTTCGTAGAGCTTCGTGGCGGTATCGGTGAAGCCGGTAGGTAGTCCAGCACTGTCCTGACTGATCGCGACTTCGTGCAGTTCCGGAAGCCAACGCCACGCTCTGGCAGCGACACCAGATAGGGCACTGCGGTCGGACAGGATCGCAATGTCGGTGCGCTCGGCCTCGGCAATGAGCGCTTCGGTCACTCCATAGTGGTCGGCAAGACCGTAGGAGAGGGCGGCGAGCAGCCGAGCGGGCCGCTGGTAGGAGATCAGAGCCATTTTGAGAGCGCTTGCGGTGCCGGGGGTTTCGCCGAGTTCTTCGGCCATGAGGGCCGCATCGTCGACGAGTAGATCGCGGAAGCGGCCCCGGGCCTCATCGGGGCCTGACAGGAAGAACTTCGCCGACCGCCCATCACGTGGCGGTGGCCCGGCAATTGCCGCGTCGACCACAGCCGCCCCAGCGCCGCTGAGCAGCGCGGCGATGTGCTCCATCTGTTGTGGACTGATCGCGTTGGCATCGACATATACACCGTGATAATTGTGCTCGGAGACCGCTTCTGCGACCTCGATCGCTGCGGAGGAAGGGCAAATGGAAAGTACCGTTTCCGCGCGATGGAGTAGAGCGGCCAGATCTTCGCATGGCATGAGACCAGCGGCAGCGGCACGTCGGTGAGTGTCGCTCCCGCGATGGACCGGATGCCACAGGACAGTGTGGCCAGCGGCGACCAGGCGCGCACCGACAGCAGACCCCATGTTGCCGGGATGAAGCAGGCCGATGATCATGACTGTGATCGTCCCGGACCGAGCGCACGGGCGCTATTGAACGGGGAATCTCTGATGCGGTCACGCACACTCCCGGCGAGAGCCGAGGTCTGAAAGTACGGTCTCTCCAATGCGGTGCTGATCTGAAGCAGACGTCGACCGACGCTCTCGATACGTCGCTGCCCACCCGTCTCGAGGACCTGCTCAATCTGCTCAGCAGCGCCATCTAGATCCCGCCGATGCAATCGCGCAACTGCGAGATCGAGTCTAGCCAAAGACATCTCGCCGAGGCGGCGAAGTTCGGGCGGATCGGCAAGGTAAAGCTGCAAAGACTGCTCTGCGAGTCGTTCAGCCGCCGCGCAATTAGCATCGCCCCCGAGCCACAGACGTGCTTCGGCAGCGTTGTACGCCTGTTTCGCCTCCGGAAAGGCCATCATTCCGCCGGGAGCGTCCGGGCCGAGCACCGCATCGCGGGCGCGTTCAGCGCGCGCGAGGGCGTCCTCGGTCCCGCGTGTGTCACGCATGCGGGCGCGGGCGCGGGCTTCTGTGGCAGCCAAACGGACGCGGGCGGTCCCTGATTCGGGTGCGAAGCCCCAGCCCTGACCAGCAAGATCTGCTGCCTCGACACATCGGTCATCCCAATAGGCGATGAGCGCTTGCAGGCCGCGAACCCATGCCCTCAGCCCGTTATGCTGAGCGAGTTCACCACACAGATAGGCTGTGCGCGCCTGGGTTTCGGCCGCACGAATGTTGCCGAGGTCGAAGCTGGCATTCGCGAGTACCGAGCATACGGTTCCAGCGACGAGATACAGATCGCGAGTCATGCCAGGTGGCTGGCGCCCTTCAAGCAGTCGGAACGCGCGATCCCGAAGGGTACGCAACTCGATGAACAACGGATATACCGGCCTGTTGGGGTAGACGGCGACGATGCGTTTGAGGTCCTCCTGAAACTGCTCAAGAGTATGCGGGCCCACGTTCGACTGCTCTGAGAACGCACTGAACGCCGCAGACTCAGCAGCCGCCATGTTCGTCATCTCCTCGATTCCAACACTCGATGAGGAAGCCTCCTGCGGCGAGTTGTCGCTCGCCAATACCGTTTGTGGGGCAGTCGGTTTCGTGACATCTGGTCGTGGCTCCTCTGCGACCGGCGGCCCGAACAACTCCTCGACGCTGGTGGCGTCGTCGGCGAACATTCTCTCGAGCACTCGGCAAGCAATCGGGTACGGCAAGCCCGCCAGTTCACCCCGAATCCATCGGCGGGCCTGGGGCCAGGAAATCTCAGTCGTGTCGCCCTGCGTTTCCTCCGCCAGCGCGGTAGCAGTTCGATTGAAGGCGCGCATGAACTCGGTAGTGGTGAGCCTCTTCCGGATCACCAATTGCTCGAGGCGTGTACGCGGCGAAGTTTCATCCACGATTTCAGGCTACGGCCCGAATGGGGGTGCTGGCTGCCCGGCGGCTGGTATGCGCGTACCAGATGATCACCAGGCGATTACCAGGCGATCAACCCAAGACCATCCCAACTGAATCAGGATTTCAACCATCACCGGCACCGAAGAGGTGGCGGTTTCACACCGCCACGAGGGCAGGGGGCGCAAGCGATGGGTTTGAGTTTGCAGGAGGACAGGTCGCGGACCGAGGAGTGCGAGCTCTCATCGGATTTGAAGGCTGAGCCTTCGCTACCAGACGAGCGAGGCCGAGAGATCGAGGATTCCTCGGTGAAGGTTGTCGCGCATATCGAGGCCACCCACACTTTCACCCGATCCCTCACCGATCTTGCCAACACGCTCGAAGCGATGACGGTAGCCGGGTGGCTCACGACCGCATCCACGACACCGCCGGCTGAAAGCAACGGCCCCGCTGCCGAGATCGAATCTTCCGGGGAGCCGCGATGACACAGATCAGTCCGCCTGTCTCCGCATTCGCCGAGACACCCCGATCGCGATGTGAGTTCTACCGGCGCGAGTGCTCACTGCCGACCGTAGTCGACGCGCCAACGGGGCGAATCACGATGCGCGCCGGGCGGATCGGTGCGGTGATGATGCCGACTCAGCTCGCCCAGCAGGTCAAAACCACTCTCGAGGGGAGCGGGGTCACACCGTTGTCGATCATCGGGCACCCGCGCGCCCAGATGTGGACCTTCCTCGTGAGGTCGGATATCCGGCCGATCGGCGATCCCGGCGACGTGGCCCGATTATGGAAAGCGAGGGTGGTAGTGATCCGCGAAGGCGATATCGCGTTGCCCTCTCCGGCACCGGACCCTTTGATGGTGCGCACGTGGGCATCTCCGGCGATCAGCACGTTCCGTCCCTCTGGGGCCGTGGTGATCGCACGCGCCCTATCTATCTTGAGGCAGACCCGACGATGAACAACGGCGGCCGGTCACCTTGTCCTGACGAACCCGACATTCGACTCTCCGTCGAATTGTCCGGTGTGCGGATCTATTTCGTCGCGTGTCTAACCGCCGCCCTGGTGTTCGTCTGCGACGTGGCCGCCCGCCGCCCCGGAACCGTCGCCGTCTACCCCGGCCACTGCGCCGGACTGCCGCGCCTGCCAAACGAGCGGCTTTACCTCCTGCCGTGACCCGTGTACCGCGCGGCTTCCAATTACCCGAATGGCCTGGCGTGACGATCCGAGCGAGACCCACAGCATCTCGGTCTGCCTTCGTCCCACGCCGAGGTGGCCCCGGAGTCGTTCCCAGCGACGACCGGGGCCACCCCTACCCCGCGATCCACACCGAAGGGCCCGAAAACCACCATGTATGCGAAATTCGACACCACCACTCCCACTCCACGCACACGTCGCCACCGCCGGATAGCGGCGGCCATGCTGGGCACGCTCGCCGCGCTGGCCGTGATCGCGGTCGTGACCGCCCCGGACGGGAGCACGCAGCCGACCGGTTCCGGCTGCGAGGAACCCACCGAGCCAGACCTGTTCACGGGGTCCGGTCCCGGCGACACCGCGAGCGGTCCGGCCGTGATCTTTGGGTTCAATCATGCCTATTACGTGGATCGTTCTGCCGAGCAGGCACGCCGGTTCCCTCACTCCCGACTCGGTCAACGCGGCCGGTGACCGTTTGCCGACCGGCATCGATGCCGTTCCCGCCGACACACGCCACTGCGTCAGCATCTCGTCTCTGAACTCGTTCGACGATTCGGCGCGGTGGAAGGTCACCGTGGGCGAGTTCCGGCCCGGTATCAAACCCTGGATCGCCGAACAGACGATCACTACCCGCACCCTCGACGGGGTGACCCTGATCAGCGAGATCACCGCCACCCCTGCATAGACCAACCGAATACCTCGGACGAAATCCGGCGAACCCCCGAGCCGGTCGGGTCCGAGGGTGGGGAACGTCCTCGGAGGCCGACCGTCCTCCCGGCCTCCGGGGACGCCGACCCGACTCACACGAACCACACCCTGTGGAACTCTCCACCGAATCTCAGCCAACGAAATGACTCGGAGAGGTTAGAACCATGGTCAACACGAGTCGGTACGACGACACCGATGGCGGGCCGGAAGCGTTGCAGCGCAGCCTGATCGCCAGCGAGTCCGACACCATCAATCAGCGCTCCTACAGCACCAAACTCCTCCCGGGACTGTTGCAGACCCACGACTACGCCCGTGCGTTCTTCGACAGATGCTCGGCCGTGATGGGTATGGCCGACGACAACGAGGCCCTTGCGCTCGCGCGTCTGCAACGCCAGACCGTTCTCGACATGCCCGGGTACGACTTTCAGATGCTCATCGACGAGGCCGCGCTGCGAGTCACCGTCGGCAGCTCCGAGGTGATGGCCACGCAGATCCGGCACCTGATGAATATCTTGACCGCCCGCGAACACGTCCGCATCGGCATCATCGTGCTCAACGCCGAATTCCTCGCCCCAGCAGACAGTTTCGACTTTAGCAACGCCACCGACTCCGACAACAAGCGAATCACCGATCCGCTCGAAAACACCGACACCGTCGAGCTGGTCGAACGAACCTTCGACCTGCTCGCCACCACGGCCGTCTACGGCGAGGAAGCCCACGCCATCCTCGTCCGCGCGCTGGCCAGCCACACCGAGTCCGGCATCTGATCCAACCGACTGCCCGCGAGCCCCCGCAACAACCCGACGCCGTACCCCTCGTCACAGCAGCCGTGAGGTTGTTTCGTGGGCTCGCGGCACTCTCCGGCGAGGACAGGACATGACAGCCCCCAACCCAACAGTGCTGGACACCAGACAACCCAACACCGCCCGTGTGTGCAATGCGTTGCTGGGCGGCAAAGACCACTACGAGCTCGATCGTGTTATCGCCGAGCTTCTTCGGGACAGCCAGCTCGCGATCGCCATGGCCGAAGCGCGCCGCTTCGCGCGGCGCGCGGTCGAATACCTCAGCCACACGCATCAGGTGACCCAGGTGGTCGAACTCGGATGCGGACTCCCGCTGTACCCCGACATCGGTGAGATCGCCAACCACGCAAGCGACACCGCCCGCATCCTCTACATCGACAACGACCTCCTCGCCACCAACCACGCCCAGGCCCTGCTGACCGAACCGAACAACGCCGTCGCCAAGATCGACCTCACCGACACCGCCGCCGTCCTCGCCGAGATCACCGCGGTCATGGAATCCACCGCACCGATGGCGGTCTGCCTATCCGGGACCGCCGAACACCTCGCCGACGCCCCCGCCGTCCTCGACTCACTGACCCGCCAGCTCCCGCCCAGAACCTGGATCGTGTTCAGCCACATCACCGACGACATCGCCGGGAACGACATCAGCAGCGCCGCCGCAGCTCTGGACGACGCGGGCATCGCCTTTCACCCACGCGACCGCGACACGATCACCACGATGCTGGCCCCCTACCGGCTCGCCGCTCCCGGCTTGATCGCACCGCACCGATGGCGGCCCACCGATACCGAGCACGACACCCTGCGGCCTCTACACCCCGGCACCTGGGACCTGGCCGCCTACGCCGCCATCGGCCAACTGCAGCACTAGCGAGAGGACACGAAAATTGGGGTGGGACCGTGATAGCGACGACCAGGACGGCACCGAGATGACTACCTCGGCCGAAACCCGACGCTGTAATCGATCGATCGAATCGGCTCCACGTGTTCTCTGTCCAGGCGGTTTAGCCATGTATGGGTGTAGTAGGAGGTGAAGCCGTCTACACCGTATTCCTCGGAGCCGACAACGGGAATCGGGCCGATATCGATAAGCACCCACCGGGCGCGCGTAGCGTCCCAAACGAAGTTACCGGGATGAAGGTCAAGAACCAGTCGGCGTTCGGGCAGCTCGCATCGGAGAGTCCCGTGGAGGGATCTCAGATCTTCCTGCTGTTGCAGATTCGGCCGGAATCCAGATCTCAGCATGGATTCACCGTCATCTCCTGGAACGTAATCGTGGTACAGGATCCGCGTGCTCGGATCGAACGCAGCGTTCGTGGCGATGCGATCGTGAAGACACGTCTGAGCCAGAACCTGATAGTTGGCGAACTCTAGCGGGAGCAATACCTCACGAGCTGCATAGTTCCTGGGATATTTATGCACCCGCCCACCAGTTCGGATCACGTCAGCGGCGGAGCCAGATCCGAGCAATGTTGTATCGGGAGGTGGCTTCTGGGCTTCGGCAAGGCGGTAGAGACCCATGACCGTCAGTTCAGTGAGGCGTCGACCAACGGTCTTCGGGTCGGCGGCTGTAGCGCCCCACAGGTTGAAGGCGTACGTCAGTACCGGTGCGAGACCCTGCTCGTGCATGTCCAACGCAAGGCCCAATTGCTCCTCAGCGGTCATGGCGGTCTGCTGTACCGCTGCCCCGATCTCAACCAACAGCGATCGCGCCCCGAATTTGGGTGGCGGCCTGGTACGCAGCGCCAGTCGTCGGGCGTGGGATCGGACAAGGTCATCATTGAGCGGGTTGGCGAGGTCATCTACAGCCGCTTGCCACTGTGCGTAGCGGCCAGGATCGGAGGGATCGACACTGCGGGCGTAATTCTTGATAACGGCGGCGAGAATGCGTGTTCGGTCGGCTTCGGCAAAGTTGGCGTAGTGACGAACGTGTCCCTCGAGGAGCGTGTCAGGGAGCGTGGTCATCGTCGGTCCAACGCGCCGGGATTTTCCCGCAAGTAAGCCTCAGTCCGGCTTCGGACATCTTTCGCGTCGTCTGCGATCCCGATATCTGTGGTGCCGAAAAGTGCTGGGTTGTCGTAGAAATAGGTGAGTTCGCGCCGGTCGAGGTCATGTGGGTTGAGCTCACGGACAACCGCGCCAGTATCCGCACCAGCGGGTGCCTCGAAGAACCGGCGCTGTCGCGGTCGAGGCCCGACATAGTGATTCGTGTTGTCGTGCAGGGTAATCAGAGTTGTCGCGTTGACGACGAGTGATCGAATCCCCTTGCCTGCGGCGAAGTGGACGGCCTCGGAGAGACGGTTGATGATCGGCTCGTCGGCGTCATTGAGCGAGGTATTGCCCAGAATCGACACCCCGGTGTGCCGTTTGAACTCATGAAGGACTCGTGCGAGGTCGGGGTTGGTGCTGGCACTGACGGACTGTGTGCGAGCGCTGTGATCGAGGTGAAGGACTCCGGGGACCGTTGCTTGCGCATGAGCGGTGGTGTGGAAGTTGAGCAGCATGTACGGCGAGTGCCGATAATCGCAGAAATAGTCGGGCCCGTCCTCGTCGAGAACGAGTGGTGCCACAGGGCGCCACCACTGTCGCTGTTTGATCTGGTTGAGCCGGTTCTTGACCTCGAGCGATCGAGGATCGGCGAGCAGGGATCGGTTGCCCAGCGCCCTGGGACCGATTTCGGCCGGGCCGTTGACCCACGCGACGATCCCTTCTCGCGCGAGGAGTTCCGCGACACCATCTGCCGATATCGGCTCAAGGTTCTCCACGAGGTCCGACACCAGGTCGAGTTCCTCGGCGAGGTCACCAGGGCCTTGTCCGTAGTAGGCGGTGTCGAATTCGGTGCTGACCGCGCCGCTGCGCAGCTGTGTATAGAACGCGGCGAGCCCCGTGCCCAGGGCGATGCCGCTGTCGCTGGTGCAAGGCGGGATCTGATAGTCAGTGAACGGGACATCTTGCAGCAGTTGCGAGTTCGTCGGGCAGTTGAGAGCGAAGCCTCCGGCCAAAGCCAACCGCGACGCAGCGAGGTCCGCTCCGTACTCGGTTTCGGCAAGGTCGAAGTTGCGCCGGACGACCCGTAGTGAAAGTCTCGCGATGATTTTCATGACGGCACTGACGTGGAGTTCAGCTGGAGTCAGAGCTCCCGCTCCAGACGTCGCGGAGCTGCGACCGGTCCGCCGGTCGGCGCGTACGTGGGAATCGATGGTGTCGACGATGTCGGCGGCGGCACGTCGCGCCGAAAGATCGAGCAGGGGTAGCCGATCGAAGACGGTCAGATCCAGCTCGGCGTCGTCGTCACTGGCAGAGGCGAGCGCCATCAGCGTTCCTTCGCGGAGGCCGAACTTCTTGCTGGCGTAGGACCAAAGCCTGCCCGGCGACTCGCAGGGAAACATTCGCAGGCCGCGGTCGTCGATGACGCAGCCCGGGTAGTAGTGGCGGTCGTAGGCGTCGGGTTCGAACAGGCAGTCGGGACCAGCGTCCAGCGACATTGCCACCATCGGTTCGGTGAACGGTGCCGGGTTCTGGCAAAACAGCGCCGTCATGAGGTGCGCCATGCCGTGGAATGCGTAGGCGCTACCGAAGGTGGCCTGGTAGTCGGTGCTGGTTTCGATACCGGGTGTCCCCCAGATTTCGACGACGTCGCGAAGGTCGGCGCCTTCCTCTGCCAGGAGGTGCCGCAGGAGGTGTCGGGCCTGGTTCAGGTCGTAGAGAGCGCGACTGTGCTGCTTGAGGCCGCTGATTCGCTCGAACTCCCAGTAGCGCCGGAGTCTGAGCGTGCCTTTGTCGAGTTCCCACAGAGCGGCTCCGTGGTCATGGCGCAGGCGGATGTCGAGGAGGTTCTTCAGGGGACCGATGTCGAAGAACGTCGAGAGATAGAGTCCGTCGATCATGTCAGCGACCCGGGTCGAAAGATCAACGGCCGGGCTTCGTGTGGGCCCTCGGCGGGAATCCGGTCTGCGGGTTGGCGGTCGTATTCGGCGAGCATCTCGCCCAAAACGAGGGCGAAGGCGACCGCGGTGTCCTCGTCGTAGAACGGCGACATAGGGTAGGACTTGTGGACGCCGATCTTCGCGCCACCGACCAGCTTGTGATAACCCGACGAGTAGTCGCAGGCGATCGGGCAGCGGCCCAGCGCCTGTTGTTCGAACAGATATCGGTAGAAGCCGTAGTTGTAGCGCGCGATCGATTCCAGGTCGGCTCGTGTCCACGCCCGGTCGAACAGCGATGGTGTGTCTACGGCAGGTTTGGCGATGAACAGCACGGCGAAGCCGTGGCTGTCGGCGTCGCTGAGTACTTCGAATCGGCCTTGGCCCGTGAGCTCGTCGGCGAACCGCTGCGAGGACACGAGCAGGCCCCCGATGAGGCGTTGGTAGCCGGCGACGCCGAGCATCTTCAGGTTGACGTAAGCCTGCAAGGGTCCGGCCATCGAACGGCTGAGTTCGAGTGTGTACTGGAATGGTGAGTGGTTTCCGAACTGAAGGTCTTGGTGCGGCAAGCCTTTACGGCCGCCGCCGCCGATGGGGTGGTCTGCGTCGGTGATTCCACCCTGCTGGTAGATCTCGTTCCGGTCGGCCACCATGTAGATGCTCGAGACATAGGAGGCGAACCCGGTCTTGTGGAAGTCGACGCCGAAGGAATCGGCGAGGTGGATCTCGGCGATCCGGGCGGCTTGGGTGCGGATGCGGCTCAGCGTCGCCGCCGGGAATCCGCAGGGGTTGGTCTGGAAGTCGTAGTCGCGGAAGAACAGCCACACCCAGCCCACGACAGAGTCGACGTGAACACGGGGCACGTAGTCCAAGCCCAGTTCCTCGACGAGCCGGTCCCGCAGGGCCACGATGTCACCGATCGGGTCGACCAGCATCTGGATTGTGGTGCCGCCGTTGGCGAAGATCGTCACGACTTGTTCTCCCGCACCGATGCTGGTGCGGATGGTGTTCTCCAGGGCCGCGAGGTCCATCAAGCCGTCTGGTCGGGTCGGTACGCGCAGGCAGCTGCTTTCCCCGATTCCCAGCCACCCGCATGCTTCCTCGTGGCAGGGGTGGCCTTGAGTCGAGGACACCACCCGAACCGGAGTACGAATGCCCTCGCGGCGAGCTTGTGGCTGTGCTCGCTGGATGCCGTGCTTGATTGCGTGCATGTTGGTGCTCTTGCCGCCGAACGTGAACACCCCGCCCGATCTGTCGACGTCGATCCCTGCCAACTGGGACAACATCTTCACCACCGCGAGCTCGGTTCCGAGTAGCAGGCCGCTGGACATGTCCTGCGCACCGTTGGGGTTGAGCGCGGAGGCATACGCCGCGACGGCGACGGCCGGTGTCGTCGGGGGCGGCGTCACGTTGATCATGGTTCCGGGGTGGTTCCAGCGCATCATGCCCTGGAAATACGGCGCCAGCTCTGCGAGCACGGCTTCCGGCGAACTGGATTCACGTGGCAGGGACTCGTGTTCGAGGATCTGGCCGAACGATCGAACGTCCTCTCGCCGCGTACGTGGAGCCGCAGCATCAATGTAGGGCCCGACGAGGTTCTCCAGCACACCCAACCAGCGATGAACGTCGGCGAGGTCAGCACTATCGGGATGTTGGAAGAGGTCGAGAAGCGGTTCGCCTCGACCCTGCCCATCGTCGCCGGAAATGTTGTGCGGCAACGGGGTTGAGGGAGCGCTCGGGATCGTCGTGGTCATACCTCTTAGGGTCGAGCCACATCGGCTTCACCGGAACGTAGCAGGACGTAGCATCCAGGCAAGGCGCTGCGAAAACGAATCCTGTTGCTGCGCAATGCCTATGGCAGGGTGACCAGAGCCTGCGCCAGATCACGGAAGGCCGGATAGGCCCCTGATCGACCTTGCGGATCGATGTGTGCGCACCTGCACCCCAATGCTGCGGCCGGATCCAGATCGAGGGTCGCGTTGTCCCCAACAGCAGTTGTCCTGGATGCGCCGTATTCCTCGACCAGCGCCCGGTAGATGTCGTGTTTGTCGGTGTGATCGGTCTCGTAGACCGAGATCGTGTGATCGATCGCCGCGGTGAGTCCGAGTGCTCCGAGCACAGCGATCGCGTGTCGCTGAGGGGCCATCGTGACGACGATGCGATGCGCGGCGATGCGTGACAAGGCGCGGGTCAGCGCGGGATCAGGGCTCAGAAGCTGCTGATAGGGCACCGCCTCGTAGACAGCTGTAGCCCACTGCACACGGGGAATGTCGAGTAGGGCTAGCGCTTTCAGAATCGACGGCGTCCGCTCCTCCATCGCGGCGAGCTCCGCCGAGGTCAGTCCTGCGCGATTCAGAAGGAAATCAGTTGTGCGTTCGTCGATGATACGGGTCAATGCAGAGCTCGAGGGATAGCAGGTTCCATCAAGGTCGAGAATCATCAGCCGCTCGGTCATTCAGCGGTCCTCTGGTCGGTCGGATTCGGCACACAGTTCCCGAACGCACCTGGGTGGGGTCCGACGAAGACTTGGACTGTGACTCGTGTCGGCGAGTCACAGTCCAAGCCTGAACTTTCTGTCAGCCGACTTCGACGACAGCAAGCGATTTGCGGCCTCGCCGAAGCAGGATCCATCGGTTGTGCAGCAAATCCGTTGTGTCCACCACCGCCTCGGTGGTGTCGACTTTGAGGTTGTTGACGTAAGCGCCGCCCTCGGTCACCGCACGACGGGCTGCGGATTTGCTGTCGACCAGACCAGTTGCAGCGAAAAGGTCTACGACGCTGTGGGTCCCGCTTGAGATCGATGCGGAGGGCAGTTCACGCACCGCATCGCCGAGGGTGGATGCGTCCAGCGTTGTCAGGTCGCCACTGCCGAACAGTGCCTGGCTGGCAGCGCGCACCCGATGCATCGTTTCCTCACCGTGGACCAGGGTGGTGATGTCCTCGGCGAGAGCGCGCTGGGCCTCTCGTTGCGCGGGTCGCTCCTTGGCGGCTTCCTCGAGCGCCGTGATTTCGTCCTGGCTGCGGAAGGTGAAGATCTTGAGGTAGTCGCCGACCTTGGAGTCCTCGGCGTTGAGCCAGAATTGGTAGAAGGCATAGGGCGAGGTCATCTCCGGGTCGAGCCAGATCGCGCCACCTTCGGTTTTGCCGAACTTGGTGCCGTCGGCTTTGGTGATCAGCGGAGTCGCCAAGGCGTGCAGGCTGATTCCCTCGATGCGGTGAGTCAGATCCGCGCCTGCGGTGAGGTTTCCCCACTGGTCGGATCCGCCGGTCTGCAACGTGCAGCCGTACCTGCGGTAGAGCTGGTAGAAGTCCATGCCCTGCAGTAGCTGGTAGGAGAACTCGGTGAAACTGATCCCGGCCTCGCTGTTGAGCCGCGCGGACACCGATTCCTTGGCGAGCATCCGGTTCACCCGGAAGTTCTTGCCCACCTCGCGAAGGAAGTCGAGCGCCGACATCGGTGAGGTCCAGTCCAAGTTGTTCACGACCACGGCCGCGTTGTCGCCGTCGAAAGACAGAAATCGCTGAACCTGGTCGCGAATTCGGTCGACCCAGGCCGCCACGGTTTCGTGGTCGTTGAGCACTCGCTCACCCGACATGCGTGGATCGCCGATGAGACCGGTCGCGCCGCCGACCAGCGCGATCGGTTTGTGCCCGAAGTCCTGCAAGCGACGCATCGTCAGCAGCTGCACGAGATTACCCATGTGCAAGCTCGGCGCAGTCGGATCGAAGCCGCAATAGTAGGTCACCGGGCCGGCCGCCAGGGAAGCACGCAGCGCGTCCTCGTCGGTAGACAGCGCGACAAGCCCGCGCCAGGAGAGCTCGTCAAGGGCATTGGCCCGGATCTGGGTCACGACTGCGAAAGTCCTCTCGGTAACTGGACCGCGATAAGCGGGCCTCTGCGACTGGCTGGCCCCGACCTCGAGGTCGGCCAAGGCAAGTCTGAGTTCGGCGACCACGGGAGCCGTCAATCGGATCGATTGCCATGCCGATACGAGTGTAGTGATCACTGAACGCCCCCAATATTGTCGGGGATGGGCCTCTGACGGAAGGTAGCAACCCGTAGCGCCGGTATCCCGCTACGGTGAATCCATGATCGAACCGCCGCGCACAATCGTTCACCGGACGTGGACCGTCTACGACGGAACTCCGTGGCTCGAGGTGACCCGCAACGAGATCACGACCCCGGACGGACTCGACCGCACCCACCACGCCATCCAGCTGAACACGGTCGCGACAGTCATCGCCGTCGACGAGCATCACCGCGCGCTCCTGATGCGCCGCCACCGATGGATCGTGGACACGATCGGCTTGGAGTCTCCCGGCGGAATCGTCGATCCGGACGAGGAGCCGCTGAACTGTGCTCGGCGAGAGTTGCTGGAAGAAACCGGCTTTGAGATCGACGAACTGACGCTCGTGGCCGATCTCGAACCTATGCCCGGCCTTGTCCGAACCCGTCACCTGGTGTACCTCGGAAGCAATCCACGCCAGGTCGCGACGCCCAGCGATGCGGAGGAAGCAGCCCAACTGCTCTGGATTCCGCTGGAGGAAACCACCGACCTGCTGGCGAAAGGGATGCTGTTGGGTTCGGGGACCGCAGTCGGAATGCTAGCCGCAGCAGCGCTATTCAAGGGCGAACCGACAACGCAGTCGCCTGGACAACAGTTCGTGGCGCTTCCTGAGTCTCACTGAGCCGAGGTGAGCGATCGTCGAGTCGGCGGCATCCAGATGCTCGCGCGCCTCGTCCCACGCATGGCTCAGATTCGCCTCTGCGAGATCGAGAAGTTGCCCGCAACGCGCTCGAACAAACTCCTCGGGCAGGCCGTTCAACGCTGCTCGCGCTACATCAGCACCGGCTGTATCACCGGCTCTGACGAGGACATGGCCCTGCCACCGTTGCAGGTGCACAGCGTTGAGTGACAGATAGGGCATAGACGCCTCGTCGCCGTCGGTTGATCGGACCAAGTCAATCTCCGCGCGGGACAACGCCGCCCGCACGGATTGCTCGTGGCCCGGCAGCGTTGCGGCGACCTGAGCGTGTGTAGCGGCTAGCCACGATCGCAGCAGCATCGGCAGCATCGGCATCGCTTCGGCTTTGGCAACGTTGGCGGCGGCATCAGCCGCTTTGCCAGTCTCGGCGAGCATCACCGCATGCTCGCCTATCGCATGAGCCAGCAACACCGAGTCCCCGGCACGGGAGGCAGCCTGTTTGGCCAACATGTAGTGCCGTGAGGCACCGTCGTGGTCGCCGACGTCGAGGTCCTGCCACGCGGCCAACGCGGCCGTGTCAGCCTGCGCACGCGCGATACTCACCCGATCCGAACCTGACGCCCCCCGCCACAATGTCTCTAAAGCAACCACATGGCTTGCTGTTTGAACCCGCACTGCTGGCGCGCCCAGCCGACGATCTAGCAGACGCAGACTATTCGTATGCCCACTCAAGAGCGCGAACAACGAGCCATCGCCTGCGCCATCATCCGAAGTCGCAACTGGCACGGCACTCGCTTCATCGAGCTCGAGAACCCGGCAGAGCAGGCGGCTGTGCACTTCGTCTGGGACAACATGGCCGTTCTCCCAACGCGACAACGCCACCCGAAGACTCGCGGTCGTCATCAACCCCACACGGTCGCGGTCGGCTTGTTCCTGCAGAGCGGAGATCATCCGCGTTTGTGACCAGCCCCGAGCCCGCCGAGACGACCTCAACACACTTGCGTCGATACCCACCCCGCTCCCTTTGCCACCCATTCAGCGCCAAGTACCCCGGGACACAGACAACACCGACTGCGTCACACTGGGATCACATTCAGCTAAACAGAACACGACCCACCTAGCCATTTGAATCTTGCGACCTCAAGTGTGGCCGAGATCGGTGTTAACGCGGGCGATCTCGGCCTAGCATTGACGGCTCGAAGTCCAGGAGCCGCCCCTGAACCAGTTCTTCGATCCATCCGACGGTGTCAGGCACCGAAGCCGCGTCCAGGCTCGCTGTCTCGGTGTAGCCGTTCTCAGCGGCGATGGCGCATGTCGGCGCCATCGGCACGCCCGCGCTTCGCCATCGTGCGACGATGGCTCGCTCGATGACGAGAGCGTCGGCCCGCGGGAGGAGCCACCTGCATTGCGTGTCGCCCAATTCGACAACGCGCCATCCACGTTGGCCATGATGTTTCAACCGGGCCGACGTTCTCCCCGCCACGCCGATTTTGAGCGCGCGACGACGTTCCGATCGGATCAGGTACAGCGTGGTCGGCTCGCTGGACCGACGCTGACGGGAGCAGTCAGGGCACCGCGTCCCCGTGTCGTCGTTCAGGTCATAATCAGTTGGCAAGAACCAGCCCCTGGCGCGCGCCATGGCGCGCAGGGCCGCGCGAGCGGCGTTGTCGGCTGCGGCCTGGCCCAAGACACTATCTGCGCGGACCCTGACTTCGCCCTCGGGGAACTCACGACCGCAGATGGCGCAGCCCACCAGCCACGCCACCAAGTACCTAGCCATGAATCTGAATAGCGCTCCCGGCACGCGGGCATGCGCTGCGGGTACGCGGGTGGCCCGCGACACGACGAGATGTCAAGTACTCCGTGTGCTCCTCGCTGGCGCTGCGACGTCCCGTCGCGGGCGCCCGATCAGCGGCCGTGTTCGTCCGACGCACGCGGCGTGTGCGGGATGATCGGCCACTACCGACTCGAGGCATGGGTACCAGCATCGTGCACTCTTCGACTGGTCCGGAGCCCAGGTCCTGTTCAGCGGAACAGTTCAGCGCCCTGGTACCGCGCCGGATGAAGTCTGCTCGGTCGCGATACGGTCACCCCTTGGTCGAATCGACAGCGGCGGATGCGATCGTGCCGCCCAGATCGGCACCGAACTGGTCCGGCTCTACAAACTTCTCCCCTGACAGGTTCGCGGTCCCCGATGCGCGACCGACCACTCCTCCGACGGGCTACTCGGCGCCTCGATGCGAAAGCTGGTATGAGGGGACATAATTCAGCGTGTGACTGATCTGGATGAGCACGAGAGCGTCGAGCTGACTCGCGCAGCAGTCGAAGCGATGGTCGATCCGCTCTGTCCCCCACCACCTTTCACTGCATTTGAGGTGACCCGGCTCCTCGGCACCCTCGACCCTGACCTGCTCCTCGCCATCGTATCCGCAGCACTGGCGCGAAATCCTGGCAGCAACGGATGGCATTACTGGCGGTCGAAGGCACACCTCCGACTGCGCGAATTCGACGCCGCCTGCGCCGACGCGCGTATGGCACTCGGTGCGCCGCCGACCGACCGGCAACTGCTCCTGTACCTCGAGGCGACAACCGCAGGTAAGGCGTACCGGTCCAATGCGATCCGGCCCAAGGACGACGAGATGCAGGCGTCACCCGCAGCAGCAACGACTTCCACCTCGGAGGTGCTGATCGCGCAGCCATGGCTGTTCGTTCCAGTCGTGTTGATAGTGGCGACGATGATCGTGGCGGTCACCGGAATACAGATCGCCGTCATCGCGCCAACGCTGTCGGACCAGTTGGCGATCGCGACTGTCGTCGTCGGCGGCTTGATCGTCGCGGCCGGTTGTGTACTCGCCAGCGTTTGGTGGGTCATCCACCGGGCAGAGAGATTCCACATCAAGCAGTAGGGATATTTCGTTTTGACCACGCACCGCACGGGGCCGAGGCTGCCGAAGACTATTGCGTAGCCAGCACCCCGGATCCATCTACGGCCACTTGGATTCCGAACGGATCACCGGGGTCCGAACGCGCAGCAGGAGGTCGCTTTGAAACTCGATGGAACCGTTCGGTGTTCAGCAACGTCTAACCAGGCATGACACAGACTCAGCACGTAGTAGTTCGGCCGGTGCCGCAGTACGAACCGGCGCTGGAATCGAAACCGACCGGCGACACCACGGCCAAGTGGGAACAGCACCTTGCCGCCCTTGACAGGTACGAAAACGCCGAGGAACTGTAGCTGGCGGATTGGTGCGCTACTGCCCAGCGCGGCCAGGTAACGCCGCGCTGGGCAGTATTTTCCAACGAGTCGTAAGTCGTTCTTCGCCCGATACGAACCAGGTGAGCGAGAGCATCAAGCGGCTCAGTCTCGCCGCGGGCGCAGAGCGTAGCCGGGCACGAGCTGGTCGGTCAGCTGTAGCGGAGCCCGCCCGTCCGCGTAGGTGATCGAATACGTGACCCTGCCCAGCCACTCACCGGAGTAGGTGGGGACCCAGTGGGTCAGCAGGCCGGGGCGCTCCCCGGTCATGTCCACTCCGGCGCCGTTGACGTGACGCGGTGTGCCCGGATCGCGGATCGCGATGGCATCCAAACGCACCCACACCGGCTTCGGGCCCTTCATCACGGTCTTCGCGTAGTGCCCCTGCGCGTGCGGATGTTTGGGCTGCGGTGACGTGCCCTCGGTCCGAGCAACATCCCCCGCTCCCTCGCCGGCGGCGGACATCGCGGTCACTCTGTCCACGAGGTCAGATAGATCAGCCGCATCGGGAATTCGTACGCGCTCGGCGCATCGAGCGTGGACAGGATACGGGCGTGGGTGTCGTCGACCTCGACCACACGAAACTGCGAGACGCCACCCGCACCGATCCTGACGAAGTCGCCCACCATCATGTTCGTCAGTACATCGAACAGGTGTGCGAACGGACGGCAGGCTTGTCGGTGCCTCGTGCGATCGTGGGATCGACGACTGCTCACCCGGCCGGAGGAGAACGACGTGGCCGATTCCAATGAGTGACCCGAAGTCAGGCTGGTCGCTCACTGCCGCCGTTGCCACGGCTGGCTGCTGTCGGCGAAGTCGATCGCCGAGGGCATCGACCCGACCTGCGCGATGCGTGAACGATCCGAGCAGCGCGCCGCGGCCGCCAACAAGCTGACGCTGTTCGACATCGCTGCCTGAACGCTGGTCGTCACAACCACCCGCGCCCGTCGACAAACGTGGCCAACCCGGCCAGGAACATCAGGGCCGAGCCGAACCAGAACCACGGGCTGATGCCCAACGCCAGAAGCGTGAACACCGCAAACGCGAAAATGAACACCACGGTCACGCAGCCTGGCGGCAGCACTTCCCCTTCGACAGCGGCGGACGACGCCCGGGAAGAGACCGACAGGGGATCACATACCCATTGCGCCTACACGCTGCCGGTCGACGGAGGGTGCCCCGTCTGTGCAGAACCGAGCGATGACTGTCGCCCCGAAATCGTGCCCGCCGCGCGGCGCGCCACGGCACTGGGTGCGCGGCCGCGCCTAGTTCTGGTCGTAGACGGCGGCACCGTTGAGTCGGGCGAAGTACGCGTCGTCGGCCGCCTCGACCTCAGCATCAGTCAGCGGAGTTGTCGACCGCGGGGGCGGGCCGAACGTCTCACGCACTGACTTCAACCCCTCCATGACCCTGCTGTCTTCGGTCAGCGGCAACGCCGCCGCGGCTGATTTGGCCGCCGCGTCCCGCTCCGCATTCGCGGCCGCTTCGAGAATCAGACTCGCCAATCGATCACCTAGCCGGTGGGCATCGCGTGGGAGTTTCAGATCCCGCAGATGTCCGGCGGCGTCGACGGTCGCGCTGATGGCCCCCGTTACCCGCCGTGCCGACACCGCGTACCTTGGCCATGGCCGCCGCGACCTTGTTCGTCTTGGCCCGGATCTCGTCGATGGCCGCGTCGTACTCGGGATCGGCACTCATTTCAGATCCGCGAACTCGGCCTGTATGACGTCCTGGTTCGACCACTGGTTGATGAAATGCAGCGGACTCTTCAGCCCGAAATAGGTTTCGATCGTCTCGCGTCGAGGATCTGCACCGTGGGCGCGCAGGACACGAATCGAGGCCACTGGGTCACCACCTGAGGCGGTCGCCGCCCAGTAGATGGCCGGCATTCCCTTCTCGGTCAACGCGTCGATGTCGGCACCGGCATCGAGGAGGCGCTCGATGGCCGCAGGGTGGGCATCCTGTGCGGCGAAGTGCAGAGGCGTCCAACCGTGGATATCGGCAAGGTTGACGTCCTCGGTCGCCAGCAGGCGGTTGATGGCTTCGACATCGCCGTCGCGTGCCGCGTAGTGCAGGGCGCTGCGGCCCCATTCGTCGAGGTTGGTCATCTACTTCGTTTCCCTTCGGTGCGATCGGTTTCCGGTCGAGTCTTCGACATGGAATCGTTCGGGGTGGGCGTTGACGTGGGCGTTGAGCTGTTCTTGGGTCCATCCATTCGCCTGGCCTTCGGCGAGATACTTGCGGTTCTCAAAACCGCTGTTGTGGCCGAAGTCCCACGATGGTTTGACCGGGTAGCGGACGCCGTTCGCCTCGTCGAGGTAGTACTGGCCCTTCGGGTCTTTCGGTAGCTGGGTGATCTCGGGATGATTGTCGTAGGTCTTGTCCTTCGACACCCTGATGTCGGGTTCGGACTTGACCACGTAGAAATCTTCTGTCGTGTCCCCTGGTTTGGTCCACCCTTTCGTATTCCGAAGGATCGTCTCTTTCGTTTCATTCCACAGCCCGGGACGGGTCAGCCGCGCCCACGCGATGAACGGGCCAGGCGATGCGGCCGCCGCGCCACCGACATCGGCGAGGGCAGGACGGGCGCGAAGCAGCGGGCCCAGGACCTCGCTACTGCGCGCGAGCGCCTGGGCGACGGTCGCTGGCACCTTGACTATCTCGACCAAGCCGATCAGCGCGCGGATCGTGTTGGCGATCCTGGCGCCGTAGGCGGCCAACAAGATCGCCATCCCGCCCTGCGCGGCGACCGCGGACGTACCACCGGTGAAGAACGCGAAAATCCCACCAGCGACCTGATCAGCGGCGATCAGCACCATCATCTCGATGAGCGCACGTTTAATCGCGCTCTTGGTCTGCTCGACCGAATCGGCGTAGGAGTAGCAGGAAATGGCGAGGCTTTCACAGACCACGGCCAGGTTCTCGAACTCGGTTTTGACGTTGTCGGCCTGTTCGAGGGCTTGGGCTGTTTCGGTGGTCTGCTGCGCCTCGATGTTCTCCCGCGCACCGGGAAGGATCTGGGCGGCAACGCGTAGACCGTTGGCCATGTCACGCCAGACGGCCCCGGTCATGCGGAGGTCGTTGGGGTCACCGTTGGGCCATATATGGCCTTCGACGTAGCCCTGGACCCAGTCCCACCCGGTCGGCTCGGGGTCATCGCCACCGAAAGCGTATGGCGGCTCGGTCGGCTGATACACCGTCAGCGTCCCCGGCGGGAACACCAAATCTTCCGGTTTCGGCTGTGGCGCCGACTGGGAATTGGCGTTCGCGTGATTGGCGGCGGTGAACTGGAGCAGATCGTGCATCTGCCCTACCGCCATGGCCAGGTCACCGAGCGCGTCGACGGTGTTCCACGCCGCGGGGTCGTAGTCGGTGGACCACTTCAACCCGGCATTGTCCGAGCCTGCGCAACCGGCGCTGTGAGTGGTCAGGCCTTTGCAGAGTTGCCCGATCTGAAATGTCAGCGCGTAGTGGACGCGCTCGTACTCCGTGGCTGCCTTGCTGAACCCTGCGGGATCGACCTTGATCGCAGGTGGCGCCATCAGGGCCACATCGCAGTGTTGGTGTTGATCGCGGTGGTGTAGTTGGTGTGAGCGGTCCGCGCGACATCACGAAGCTCGCCGAGGTTCTCCCGCATCTCCTCGACCCCGGTAACCCACTTGTCGTGGGCTGCGCGTTGGGCGACAGCGGCGTCGCTGGACC
Organism: Nocardia sp. NPDC059195; assembly: GCF_042754695.1. Classification (NCBI taxonomy): domain Bacteria; kingdom Bacillati; phylum Actinomycetota; class Actinomycetes; order Mycobacteriales; family Nocardiaceae; genus Nocardia; species Nocardia sp. NPDC059195. The sequence goes on from NZ_JBHZBG010000004.1 coordinate 103,640, forward strand.
AGCTCAGATGCAGATCAGCAATGTGCTGGTCTACTTCGCTCAACCAGGTCTCGACGGAGGTACCGAACTTCGCCATCGTGTCGATCGCCGCGTCGAGTTCATCGAGGTTGACCTTGTATTGATCGTCACTGGTCACGGGAGATCCAAACCCGAGAGTTTGGTGATCGCGTCACGGTTGGCGTTGTCACGAAGCTCGTACTGCGTCGCGGCGTCGGCCAAGCTCGTCGCGGACTGCTCCAACGCTTCGATCACCGTCTGCGTGCCCGCTTTCCACTCCACCCAGGACTCGTCGTAGGCGCTGGCGGCTTTGCCCTGCCAGCCATCGACCAGAAGTTCCTTGCCGATGGTGTTGTCCAGGCGTGTGAGTTCGTCTCGGATGGCCTGAGCCTTGTCCTTGGCGAACCTCGCCGCGCTCCGAAGTCGGTCGACGTCGACAGTGAGCTCGTTCGACATGGCGCATCCCCCTCCCCGTTGATCAAATCGGTTACGACTATAGGACGCAGCGGAGCTTCTCCCGGTTCCATGGCATCTCGAGACCGGCCCCGAGATGCCTATCGCGTGTGCCGCGAGGCAGCCAGCCGCCTTTGTATTCGTCCACGTGGTCGGGAAAGGGCGTACGCGTCGCACCCAAGGTTGCGGCTGGCGGTCTAGTTCTCAAGCACCTTCGCGCTCAGCGGATCTCGATTAGTCGCTGCACCAAGGTGCGTGGACTGCCACATTCCAAGACATACGAGCAGGTCACTTATCCGGTACTGGTGGGCCCAGACCTGCGGATCAGTCGGGTCAAGCCCGGCGTCGATGAGTGACTGCGCGTCGATAGATTCTCGTCCCATGCCCAGGTGGACGCGACCCGGCGGAGCGAGGTTCCAGGCGGCAATGTGACTGTCCGCCGTTTGACCTCGGTTGCGCCTTACCACTGCACCGGCACAACCACGACGGGCCCTATCTGCATGGTGAGGTGACGCAGATCTCCCATCAGATTGCGGGCTGGTTGCTACCCAATTACCTGATCCCTCGCTGCACCCTTGCTCCGCCGGGCGCTCAGCGCTAACAGACTGATAGCCCAGGAGTTCAACACGCCGACTTGACAGGGAAGTCGTGGATGCACTCCAGACAGATGGCCTTGTCACCGGTCTCACCGAAGCCGCGCGCCTGGATCTCCTCCATGTACTTCTTTGCGAATCCCACGTGTCCATGAAAACACTCGGCCGCCGATGACGCGGTCCGCAACGCGTGCCACTTGTCAGGATCGCGTGCGTCGCCACGTGCCCGCTGAATACCGCGACAGCCCCCTCCGCGAGCCACCGATAGCCGATCACTCACCGCACCCACTGTGGCTGACCACCGCATCTGTCACCACTCGTGACGCCCGAGCTGGTGGTACGCGGCACGTTGATCAAGCTATCTGTCACCAGATTGCCATCACTCTTGTCACCGATCGCACGTGCGGTGGCTCCTAGGCGAATTGCCCGCAATAGAACGTCCGCTCATGCCGATTGTGTGTCGTTCGCTGTTTCAGGAATTTTGCGTGCGGGTGCCCAGCGGCTGCGAGTCCGGAGGAGGGGCCGTGAGTCCGGCGAGGATCGGCAGCTGCAAGCCGAGGGCTGGCCGCCGCTGCCCGAACCCACCCCTAAACCGACCCCTTGGCCGCCGTCCACTCGCGGCGGCCACGGGTACCCCAGGAAAGGCCGCGCCCATGGCCCCGAACCTGATTCCGATGGACTGTCCTAGTGCGGCAGCAAGCAGAACGTCTTACCGTCGACCTCAAAGTAGTAGGAGAATTTGCCACCTGTTGCGATGCCGCCCATGGCAGGGCACTCGTTACCTCTGCTTCCAGGCAGAATCAACGTAACCCTCGAATTAGCAGCAGAGTCCGCGCAATCCACCCGCGTAGGGTACATGGGTACCTGGTTGCGGCCAGGCGCTTCCCTGAAGCAGTCTCCGATCTGGGTCGCACCGAGGGCAGGCTCCTTGTCGTCGGAGTCGATTCCACAACCGGACACGACCATGAGCGCAAGCGCCAACGCTCCCTGTGAACGCTGAAACCGCGTCTGGCGATACATCGCGACATCCTCGGACTCTGGTAACTGTTCTGCCACCACAGTGAACCGCCAAAAGTACAGACCCGCACCCGGTTTGACGAAAGTTGGCGGTCGGCTCGGCGATCTGCCGACGCAGTATCTCAATCATCCGTGCTGGCTTCAGTCAGCGCGAGTGAGCGTTAATAGCCGCATACCGCGCGACCTCGGTGACAGATGTGCTGATCAGGTGACAGATATGGTGGTCAGCCACACCCACTGTGGCTGACCACCACATCTGTCACCACTCATGACGCCCAAGCTGGTAAGACGCGGCGCATTGATCACGCTATCTGTCACCAGATTTCCATCAGTGTTGTCACCGGCCACACGTTCGGTGCGCCTGAGCGAGTTGCCTGCTTGGAACGACCCGCTCATACCGATGCGCGGATACCGCGGGCACCAGGTCTTCGCACGTTGTCCGGCAACGCGCGCCGCGTCAACGCCTGCGTGGTCCTAGACTCCGCGCGCCTCCACTAACCTCGGTAACCGTGGCGACATCCTTTCCCTCGATCGACCCGCACGCCGACGGTCTGCTCGAGGTCGGCGACGGAAACCATGTGTACTGGTGTGTCAGCGGCAACCCTGCGGGGCGGCCAGCACTGGTGGTGCACGGCGGGCCGGGCAGCGGGAGCAGCCCGCGATCGCGGAAGTCGTTCGATCCGAACGCCTTTCGGATCGTGCAATTCGATCAGCGCGGTTGCGGACGGAGCATTCCGAGCGCCGCCGACCCGGGCACCGACATGGCGGTGAACACCACCGAACACCTGATCGCCGATATGGAACGGCTGCGCATCCACCTCAGCATCGACCGCTGGCTGCTGTATGGCGGGTCCTGGGGTTCGACACTCATCCTCGCCTACGCCCAGCGGCACCCGCAGCGGGTCGCCGGTATCGTACTGGTCGGCGTCACCAGCACTCGCCGCCGCGAGATCGATTGGCTGTACCGGGGTGTCGCACGGCTGCTGCCCGCCGAGTGGCAGCGATTCCGGGCCGCTCTGCCCGGCGACGGTGACCTGGTCGAGGGCTACCGCCAGCTGCTGGAACATCCGGACCAGGTAGTGCGCCGTAGCGCCGCGATCGAGTGGTGTCGTTGGGAGGATGCCGTGATAGCGCACGAATCCACTGGAAGCCCTGGGCAGTACAGCGCCAAACCGGACACCGCCATGCTCGCCTTCGTCCGGATATGCACGCACTACTTCGCGCATGCGGCGTGGCTCGATGAAGGCGTGCTGCTGCGCGAGGCCGGGCGGCTGGCCGGGATCCCCGGCGAACTAATCCACGGCCGCCTCGATCTCAGCGCCCCACTCGAAACTGCGTGGGAACTCGCGAAAGCCTGGCCGGACGCCCGCCTGCACGTCATCGACGACTCCGGCCACACCGGCAGTCCCGGCATGGGCGAGGCGGTTGTCCGCGCCATCGCCCGCTTCGCGCAGTCCGATTCCGATCGGATCAGTTAGACGGCGGCAATCGGACGCGACTCGGGGTATCCGCCGCGGTAGGCGTGCCTCGACCAGTGAGGTTTGCGGAACATCCACTCATACCGCGGCGCGCCCTCAGTGACAGATGTCCTGATCAAGTGACAGATATGGTGGTCAGCCACACCCACGGACGCGAATGGTGGATACGCACCGGAACGTGAATAATCGAACGTATGCGCGAATCCATCCGGCCGTATGTGCGCATCGGACACTGGACCGAACCGGCTCCCCGCTTCTGCCCGGAGGGACACCGACTCGGACCAGGCCGATTACTGGTCAGCACGATGCCGTGCATCCGGATCACGGGCGGGCGCTGCTTACAAGAGGAGCCGATTGATCGCGAGCGACATTTCCCAACGATCCGGCCGCCCAACTTCGCGAACCAGGACGAGGAGCTGATCACGATGACCGACCGAGATGACCACATCGCCACCTATGAGGCTCGCCTCGCGCGAATCTACGCGCCCGAGTTGACATCGCTGGAGAACCGCTTCGACACCGTCGGCGCGATCGTCGACACCGGTGGCGGCTGTACCGCGATCGAGGCGGTCATCGGAACGGTCCCCGGCAGCGGACATCCGCTGCAGCTCGTCGTCACGACCACCGAACCCGGCCTGGCGGCGGACCGCGCCGACATCCTGTACTGGTCCGTCGGCCTCTATGACGGCGATGAAGGTGGCGACACCCTCGCGGATGGCCACCACACCGAGTCCTTCGACGCGGCGGTCGACGCGGCGGTGAGGAACCTGGAGGAGGGGATAGCCCCTACCTTCGAAAACCTCCACGACGGCGAACCCGAGTAGAGGTGCGCCGCGACGAGCGCGAAGGTCGACGCGGACCGCGCTCAGTTCGCCGTGAGATTTTCGTGATACACCTCGACGGCTGGGTGCTGCCACGGTAGGAGCGGGTACTGCTCGATCTGCCATTCGATGTGTTCCATGGCCGCCGTGATCAATTCGGTCGGTTCGTGGGCGACTTCGCCGTAGGTGCGGCTGCGCCCGTCGTGAACGGTATCCCACTTGGATTTGCCGCTTTTGCGGGTCTTGGCACCTTGTTCGTGACTGCCGAACCCTGTGAGCTTGCTGTTCCACACCGGCTGGTAACCGACCCGCAGACCGTTCTCACCCAAGTCCGCGTGCACGTCCGGCATGAGCAGGGCGCGGAAGCGGAACTCCTTGATCGGGAGATCGCCCTCGATGATCGACCTTCGGTGCGAGCGGAGCCGCGAGGAGACAGGACGTGCCGCGCCGACGGTCTTTCCGGTCGCGCTGTTGCTCGACCGCGCCTGTCCCGCGTACACGGGGATCTGGAACTTCGAGAGGGGACGATACAAGTCGATGCTGTCGCCACGGTAGTACAGCGCGTAGAGGCCGGAGCCGTCGAAGCGCGGGATCTCGTCCTCCATCGAGACCAACGGTTGCCGCTCGAGCATCTCGCAGATCGTGTTGGCGAGCCGGGTCGTCGACAGTGGGTCGAACGACTCGGGCGAGTACTCCGCGTCCATGTTCACCTGCTCGCCCGGGTATCGACATCGCGCGGAGATGGGGACGGGACGAACATCGGGTGCTTCACTCGTCGATATCCGGCGTGTCCACGGCGGCGTCCTCGGGAAGGGACTCCGGTGTCACGTCGATGACTTCTCCCGCTCGGTAGTAGCGCCATGCGCTCCTGTACCCCTCGGCCTCCTTGTACATGATCACGTACCCCATCAGGGCGGTGATCTGCCAGCCCTGTGGCAGCGCGGCGGCCACCAGGCGGAACGCCTCGTCTGCGGTGAGATCCGCGCGGGCGACATCGAGGAACCCCCGACTCGACTGGGATGGGAGCTTCTCGTAGCGGAACACGAAGGGCAGTCCGGACTTCAACGCCGCGAGGAAGGCTCCGACCGTCGTCGCGCCCGCTTCGAGGCCGGGCACGTGCACGTCGAGGTTGATCGGGAACTCGACGTCGAAGTGCTTCTCCTTCAGGAGCGTCCTGTCCCGCTGGCGTCCGGGATCCTTGTTGCCGAAGCCGTTGTTGTTCCAGGGAACGCCGCCCTTGCCCTTGTAGTGGCTGATCAGCAGCTGTTCCGGCGCCAGGGCGGAGAAGTCCTCGGCGACGTACAGACACGAGAAGGTCACTCTGGTGAGAGCGATGTCGCGGCGGCCGGAGATCTTGCGCAGGTGCTGACCCAACCGGTCGCGGAGCGACTTGTCGGCCTTACCCACGTAGACGAACTCGCCGTCGAGATAGAGCTGGTAGACGCCGGGGCGTTCGTCGACACCGTAGTTCAGGTTCTCCTCGGTAAGAGGGATGGCGACCAGCGTCGCGAGCGCCGCAGCGAGCTGGTCCCCCAGCGCCTTGGTGATGCTGAGCCGGAAGTCGCTGTGATGAGTTCCCCCGCCGATCGTTGACATGTGCTGACTCATCTCGGTCCCCCTTCGATCACGATCACGAGAGAACTCTATGGACTCGACTTCTGTCAATCGACTCACCACGTCCGGAACGAATCCTGTCCGACCCCCGCGGTATGGTTCGCCCATGGATGACCAGCCGGGAAACGTGACCAGGACACGGACCAGCGTCGAATTGTTCGCCGGTGGTGGCGGACTCGCGATGGCCGTTCATCAGGCTGGCTTCCGGCCTCTGCTGTTCAACGAGTTCAACAAGCGCGCCTGCCAGACCCTCGTCGCCAGCGCACGCAAGACCCTGGGTACCGACGGCTTGGTCGAGATCGAGGACGTGAGACCGAAGCCACCCGCAGTGGGGCAACCCGCGCCTCTCTACCCAGCCGACGTCCAGGACCTCGATCTCACCGCTTTTCGTGGGGAGGTCGACGTCCTCGCCGGTGGGCCGCCCTGCCAGCCGTTCAGCGCCGGTGGTGTCGCCAAGGGCGACGAGGACAAGCGCAACATGTTCCCGGCGATGTTCGAGGCTATACGCCAGGTACGCCCGAAGGCTGTCATCTGTGAGAACGTCCGCGGTCTCCTCCGACCCTCATTCGCGGACTACTTCCAATACATCGTCAACGAACTACGGCTCCCCCACCAGCAACGCGTTGACTCGACGCGCTGGCAGGACCACGACGCGGAACTGCGGCGGATCCTCGCCACCCTCCCTGACAACGATACTGACGCCGAGCACTACAAGGTCGTCGTGGTACCCGTCAACGCCGCCGACTACGGCGTCCCGCAGATACGCAACCGCGTCGTCATCGTCGCGTTCCGGGCGGACCTCGGCGTCGATGTCGAGGCGTTCGAGAAACTCGTCAAGACACCCCGATACTCCGAGGCCGCGCTGTTCCGCTCGATCAGGAACGGCGACTACTGGCGACGACACCCCGACGTTCCGGCGCATGTGCGGGCCCGAGTCGAGGAACGCATACCTCGGGTCGTGAAAGAGGACGATTGCCTCCCTTGGCGTACGCTGCGCGACGCCATCGCCGGATGCGGCACCGACGCCACCCTGCCGAAGCTGCCTGCGGTCGACCTCAAGCGACTCGACGAGAAGTTCGACTTCGGCGACAAGATCGGCGTCCAGCATCACATCGGGTGGCCTGGCGCGCGAATCTACAAGGGCCACACCCCGAACGAACTCGACCGCCCCGCGAAGACGGTCAAGGCTGGAGTCCACGGCGTACCCGGTGGCGAATCGGTCATGCTCCTCGACGAACGCGACCGCGACCTCGAATCCCCCGACGGCTGGACCTACCGACACCGCTACATGACCGTGCGCGAGACCGCCCGCGTGATGACCTTCCCCGACGAATGGCTCGGCTCCGGGCCCCGCGGCGAGCAGATGCGGCAGCTCGGCAACGCCGTCCCAGTCGTGCTCGGTCAGTTCTTCGCCTCGGCTGTCGCCGACGCCCTCACCGCTGCGGAGGCGACGGAGGCCGACGCCAGCGACGCGCTCGTCTCGACCCACTGAACTATGCGCGAGCGGACTGACGAACACGGCTGGAACCAGCACCTACCGTCAGCGCGGGCCTACAAACGGCGCCCGGGGGCGGTAGCCCCGGCCATCGAGCAGGACCGCGCCGCAGGCGGCCGTCACCGTCGAAGCGTCCCCCTCGGCGACGGGCGCGTGGCGCGAGCGTCGGTCTCGCTCCGGGTCTATCGACGTACTCGCCGGATCCGCGCGTACCTGCGGTGGTCCTGTGATGGCAAATCCGTGGAACGCTACATCTGCGAGGTCACTCGCGACTCCCGCAAAGAGAACCTGGCACAGGCATGGCGAGAAGCCCACGCCCAGAAACTGGCTGGTGACGCGCCACTACCTTCCGAATCGAGCGCGTCATCTCCCGCCGTACGCGCGGTGATGCGCGCGAACCGCAGACGCGACACTGGACCGGAAATGGCACTGCGGAAGGAACTTTATCGCCGCGGCCTCCGCTACCGGGTAGATGCCAGACCACTAGCGGAACTTCGCCGTACGGCCGACATCGTCTTCACCACCGACCGCGTAGCCGTCTTCGTCGACGGCTGCTTTTGGCACGGCTGTCCATCACACCATCGCCCAGCGATGAAGAACTCGGAGTTCTGGAACAACAAGATCGACGCCAATCGGGACCGGGATCGGGACACGTCTACCAAGCTCCGCGAAGCGGGTTGGACGGTGATCCGCGTGTGGGAGCACGATCGTCCAGGCGAGGCTGCTGAACACATCCAGGCGGCTATCCGTAGTCGTCGGCGATCGGCCCGTTCGTAGTCGAGCGACCGGAGCGACATTTCGACTGCTGCTTCGAAGCGGCGGACCTTCCGCCGACGCGGTGGCGCCTGATCCGACTTGAGTCGATTACGCCCACCCGCGCTACGTCCAAATCACAGCAGCGGCGGTGAGGACTTCAGCCGAACACCACCTACGACGAGAGCTGTCTTGTCATCGTCGGCCACTAACTCGGTTACGCGGAACGTTGATGCGTTTCCGGTCGCGGTTCGGATCGCCCAACCGGCGGTGTGATCGTCTAGCGCGACATTCCGCAGCGCGACTGATTCACGTGCCACCCCGCGTAGGCGGCCTGCCAGCAGTGCCGCCACCAAGCGAGTCGTCTCGTCAGAGCCGGTTTCCTCGGCTGGCCATTCCAGGAGCTGTCCCAAGTCAGGTCGGAGGAGGACCAGCACGAGGGCCTTGGCCGCCACGTACGGGCTATCAGGGTTTCGGAAGCGCTCGAAATCCCTCTCCACGTTCACGATCTCACGCACACGCCCGAGGTAGCGCTCGACAATGGCGTTGACCTCGTCACTCGGATTTGCCGCGGCGACCTCACGAACGACAGCTCCCAATACCTCGGACGGACTCCACGAGTCAGTTCTGTCGCGTTCGCCTAGCACGCGGTATGCCGCCTGGAAGATCAGCCGATCGGCCCTCTCGGCGTCGGACTCGCTCGCGGGTTCGGCGGCCTCGCTGGCGAGGCCAGGCCAATGCAGCCAGGGTGGCACAATTGCGCCTTCTGGCAGGTGGCTGGCCCCGAGCATGCCAGCCGCCACCGCCAGCGCCTCGCCGCTTTCGGTGGCCGCTATCGCCGCGCTGATCGCTCCGCGCGAGCGGTCGATTTGAACCCAATCGATCTCCGGAGCTCGAGCTGGTGCTGCGATCACGATCTCGGCGTCGGGCTCTGCCGAGAACAGTTCGGGGCTGACACGTAGCAAGTCCTCATGTGGGAAGACATTTTCGTAGCGACGGGCACGATGCTCGCGGAGCGACTTCTCGTCACGGAAATGGATCGCTACTACGTCGGCCATCGCCGCCGCGCGCGCGTAGGCAACGGGACCGTCTAGCTGCTGGCCGTTCAGAACGGACTCCGACACCTCGATCAGTACAGGCGCGCCCGCGCCAGGCTCGACCACAACCCGCTCGACTAAGAGGGCTGGCGGTGGGCCGACGAGGATCGGTACCCACCCGGGACACAGCGCCAACAGGTCGGCGTAGTACTTGTAGAACGACTCGCGCGGTGCCATCAACCGCGAGCTGAGAAGAGCGACCAGGTTCATGCGATTGGTCAGGACGAACAGACGCGGCGGGGCGACGACGAGCCCGTCCGATTCATTCGAAGCGACCAGGCCCGGTTCAGATGTCGCCTCTCCCGCTCCAGATGGCCCGACTTCGAGATGTTCATCACCGACACCTTCGCGCTCCTCTTGACCTCCATTGGTCACTGTTCCAGAACCAAGCCGGTAAGGTCCGCGACGATGTCCGGCACGTCCGAATCACCGCTCCAGGACAGATGGAGTTCGTGGCATGCTCTGGACATCACCACGTAGAACGTCATGCGTGTGGCCGCCGACGACGTATCGGCGGTGAGCTGCTGGAGCTCGGGCACGAACAACGTGTCGAACTCCAATCCCTTGAGCGACTTGTAGTGCGCCAACGTCACGGCTGGCGCATCGAAATCGAGAACGCGGTGCTGAGGGCTGGTCGAGATGTACTGCTGAACTGGCACCGGCAGCTCGCGGTTCGACAGGGCTCGGTAGAGCTTGCGCTGCATCGTCTGGTTGACGCATGCCACTCCGACCGTCAGGTGGTTACGCGTCTTGACGTAGCGGACGACGAAATCCACGAACTCATCCACATTCGCGTGACGCTTGAGCGTCGGCTTGTCGCCATTGCGCTCCGGAGGGTGTGGGAGTCCGGTGGGTGCGCCGGCGTAGTACTTCGCCGCTACAGCGGCGATCTCCGCGGTGTTGCGGTGGTTACGCAGTAGGGAAAGATGCTCGCGGGCGCCGATCGCTGTCTCGATCTCGCGCAGCGTGGTGTTGTTGTCGAACAACTGCTGATTCTCGTCGGCGAAGACCGTGATGTTCTTCGCGACGAAGCGCGCGATCCTGAAGAAGCCGAGCGGCAAGTCCTGCCCCTCGTCGACGATCAGGTCCACGAGGCCACCCAGCTGTGGCGGGTTGGCCATGAACAGCTGGGCGATCTGAGCCCAGTCGACCTCGTACGAGCTACCAGTAATAGTCGGAGGATTGGTGCGGTAGTGCTGCCGCCAGAAGTCCCAGAACCACTTGTGGAAGGTCGTCACATACCCGGCGACGTCCATCTCGTTGGCCGCCTGCTCGGTGTACTGCTGGAGTACCTTCGAGTACATGAGCACGGCTGGCTCGCGATCATCGAAAGTCAATGCCTGGGCGCGGTATAGCGCCATCACGGACTTGCCGGTACCTGGGGGGCCGCTCACCAGGTAGTTGCCGTCGAGGTCGAGGCTGTAGATGCGGTCTTGTTCCTTGGACAGGTCTTCGAAGGCGGGCAGCCTCACTCGGTCGTCCTGACACCATCGACTGCGGCCTCGATGGCCGCGTCGAGCACTGGCTTGAAGAAGCCCCGTACCTTGTCGTTGCCGATCACCATCCCTCGGTCCAGTAGATAATTCCCGCTCTCGCAACTCGTTTCGGCCACGAGCGAGCAGGCGTGACAGGCCGCGATGTTGAGGCTGGCGAAGGTGGATGCCAGATTCTCGCTGCAGAGCGGGTCGGACGAGCACCACATCGCGTCCTGCAACGCTTCCAAGATCGTGGTTCGCAGGGTAGGCGCCTCGCCTTGGCGCACCAGTCCGCCCAGGGTGCCTTCGGAATCACCTGCGGCGGTGTAGATCAGGATGCCTGCTTGCTTGGCGGTACCGTCCGCTTCCAAGCTGCTTCGGGCGTATATGCGTTCTCGCAAACTCGTGGCCGCGTACCCGGATTCGAAGGCCAAGCGGCGAATCATCAGGTGCGCGAATGTGTGCAGTAGGACGTAACGGGGACTGAGGATCGGCCCCGTCCGTTCCCGCAGCCGCGGCGCCATGAAGGAGTTGTCCAGGCGGCCTTCGAGTTCCGCGACACGGGCGCGTACGTCATCCTGCTGTTCCCAGACGTTCAGGCGGTTCTCGTCCAGGGACAAGAAGATGCCCTCACCGCCGACGTCGATAGCTGGCAACCAGCTGACTCGGTGGTTGAGCGCGGCCTTCACCAAGGTGTCTTTATCACCCGGTTTGACCCGATGGAAACCCTCCAACGCGCGCACCTCGCGTAGCCGATCGGCCAATACGACCTTGTCGATGCGGTCAGTGAGCAACGCCGTGATGGCGTTGCTGTCAGCGGCACCCGATGTCAGGCCGACGTGCCGAGTCCGGAAATGCGGATCATCGGAATTGTCCGAAGGGGTTAGGAACGCGGCCCATTCTTCGCTGAGTAGATCGCCAGGTGTCGCCTCGACGGCTGTCGCTCGTCCGGCCTCGCGTTGCTTCTCATCTCGGGCGAGAGCCTTAACATAGTCTTCGGGCACGTCGTGCAGCTGTGCCAGCGTCTGCACGGTGACACTGAACATCGGAGACTCTTCGTTGGTGGTCATCAGAGGCCGGAACCAGTCGTCAGCTTTGATGGCCATCGCCTTCTCGCTGTTCGCGTCCGACCGCGACGGATTCGGAATCTCGATGGACGAGTGGACGACTGGGAAGTACACGTTGCTGGCTCCGCGCTGAACCGCCAGAGGAATCTCCTCGCAGTCAGCGCGTTCCTCGAAGCGTTGCCAGGGCTGTCGGCCACCGCACGACACGCCGATGGACTTGAGCGATCCCTTCGAAGTGATACCCATCAGGTTTCGGCGGCTCTGGCAGCTTTGGCACCGGACTTGGAGGGTGTCGAGGCCGCCACCGCCCTTACCCGGCAATGTCTCGAAGCACAGGTTGTCCTTCTGGCACTGGCGAGCGTCAGGGGTTGAGCTGCGGGAGTGCGCCCACCGCCGCCAGTCGATGTCGTCCATGTGCCCCTTGGGACAGATCTGAATCCAACGCATCGGCACCAGTGGCTTGCGGCCGGCACAACCGCCGCAGGTCGGGGACTTTCCATCTTGCTCCAGGGAGCGCTTCCACCGGGTCATGCGGCGGCACTTCTGGCAGAACAGCCAGGTCGGGAAGCGCGAGTACGGTACGCCAGCTTTTGACGGTGCCCAGGAATTGCTGTCGATCGACGGCGCCGCCCGAAACTGTGTCACTCCGAGAGCGGCGGCCAACCGATCGCTTTGGATCGTCTCGCCTCGAGCACCCCATCTGAAGATGTCACAACCCACTAGCGACTCGCCCTGGAAGTCGAAGATCGCTCCGACGCCGAAGGGAACGATTGTCTGCGACTGCCTGATTTTGCGTTGCATTTGGCTACTTGCTCCCCTTCGACGATCCCGCACCGTGGGCAACCTCGATCAGCGACTCCATGTCGACATTGCGCATCGAACCGAGTGTTGGCCACGCGTCGCCTTTGGCGTGGAACTGTTTGATGAGGTTGATCTGGCCTTTGCCATTCGGCTTGTAGTACAAGAGCTTGCTGTCCGCGTCGGCTCGCCGAGCGCGGTCCAGCCAGTCGTCGATGAACCTGTCCAGGTAGCTCCGCGCGCCGATTCGTTCGCGAGGCTCGACACGTTCCACCACCTCGATCAGGGCGTCCGCCAATTCACGAACCTCGGCCTCTCGATTGAGGATCTCGCCAGCTTGTCCATCCATGTTCAGACAGAGCTTGTGCCGGACGAGGATCACCAGCGCGGCGTGCAGCGCGCGGTCACGCGACGGTGGCGAGTACGGGGTGACGCTTGTGGGCTCAACGTGGCGGTAGAGCGCTGAGTGGTACCCGCGGAAGTTCTCGTAGTGGGATCTGTCGCGCGGTTTGGTAGCGCGGAACAGATCGAACACTAGGCCGGGTGCCGTCGACCGTCCCACGCGACTGGTGGCCTGGATGTACTCGGCGGTGGCCTTCGGCTGACCATTGACGAGCATCAAGCCAAGGCGAGGAACGTCCACACCCACAGACAGCATGCTGGATGTGGCCAAGAAGTCCACCGAGTTCTTGTCGGAGCAAGGCTTATTCAAGCGTTCGAGGAGGCGTGGCTGCTGTGGTCGTGGAACAGACGATGACAGCTCATCGACGTCGTACTCGCGTTTGGGGCGATTAACGATCAAGCTGCCCAAGCGGGAGTGGATATCGTCGCGGGCGATGGTGACCGTTTTGCCGAGCTCGCGCAGGGAACTGTGGTAGGCGACTACAGTCCAGTAGGCGTCCTGGGCATCGTCGGTCAGGCAGAGGTCTACCGGTGCCTGGAGAAGCGCTGCGCCGGAGTGCACCACCGCGGTGTCGAAGGTGTGTCCTTGGGCCATCATGCCGACGTACAAGCGTCCGGGTGACGCCTTGTCCTCCCTGGCGAAGTAGGAGTTGCCAGCATCGATCCCCGATGGCGGGAACAAATCGACCGGCCGGCCGAAAAGGCCGTTGATCTGCGCCGTAGCGCGCCGAATCGTCGCGGTGGAGGCGATGACCTTCGGTGGGCGCCCGTCTGACTCGCAGAGCAAGTTGATCGCGGCTTCGTACAGGCCGACAGTTGTACCCAACGGGCCAGTCAGGAGATGCAACTCGTCCTGGATGATGAGAGACGGGGGAAGCGTGCCATTGGCGCGCCCGAAAAGTTTGCCTGACTCTGGCACCCAGGCTAGCTGGGCGAATTTGTCCACTGTGCCGAGCAGGAAGGTCGGCGGGCTGGCGTATAGCGCGTCGTCGATCACCCGAACCGGCAACCCGGTATGGAACTCGCATTTGCTTGATGGGCAATAGAACTTGAACGACTGATCGGTGCAGACGATGCCATAGTCGGCGTCCTCGTCGCTGTGTTCGCGGGGAACGATCTCGGTTCCACACCACGGACAGCGCTCCAGGAGGAACCGATCATCTGTTTCACCGGCGTCGCGCAGTTCGTCGAACTGCTCGCGTGCCTTGACATAGCGGTTCGGCGTAGTCGCCTCTCCGACCCACAGACCTACGGAGACTGGCTCATCACCCAGGCTGGCTGGGTTCTCGCGCCGAAGGTGTTCGCAGGCCGCGATGGTTGAGGCAGTACGCTGGAACTGCTGGGCTGTCAGCAGCGACAGCGTGTAACGACTAACAACCGCTGTGCCTCCGCCTGTGGCACCTTCCAGCAATCGACGTCGGAAGATCTCGAAGGCCGCCACGAGCAGGTAGGCCTCAGTCTTACCTCCGCCTGTCGGAAACCAGATCAGGTCTACGACATTCCGATCATCGTCTTTGGGGTCTACCAGACCGCGCAGGGTCGTCAGGAAGAAGCCCATCTGGAACGGCCGCCACTCGGCACCACCCGGATAGTTCGTCGGCAAGTCGGGGGCCGCACTACGCGAATGACGTGTGCCGACCAAGTCCTTCTTGCTGTGCCGCATCTGAATCAACATGGCCCGGTTAGCCAGGCGGAAGGCTTCGATCAACTTGGCGCGATCGGGGTGTTCCGCGAACACCCGAACGCCCGCGCGCATCCGGTCGCGAGCGCACACCAGGCGTTTGATCACGGACACAGTCGCGTCCTTGTAACGCTCATCTAAGACCGCTGCCTCGGCACCTACCTGCTCGATCCAGGCCGCGTACGGGTCAACGAAAGCATCGAGTTCGCGCACGAGGTCTGCGGCATCGGTCGAGGCGTCGGCCAGCCAGGCGATGTCCAGGGCCCGCACCGAGTCGCCCTCAGCGCTAACCCGCGGAACGATATAGGAGGGCATAACTTCCGAGCGGACACCGTTGACCTTGCCATCGAGTTCTCGCCACTCCGGCGAGCAGCCGTGACCGATGGCGAAGACGCGCGCCTTGCGGTGCATCAGTCGAAGCTCTTCCTCCTCGGGATCATGGGAAGCCATCGTTACCGACGGGTACTCCAAGAGCTCGCCCGCGCTGTCCACGCTCACGTCGAACTCGACCTGGAGCAGGATATCTTCCCAGCCTGGCTTGGGGTGCTCACCATCGATGCTCCGGGCGTTTACCAATGTAACCGTCACGAGATTCCCGTGTGGGTACTCGCGCCAGCGAATGTGAATCTCGGCTTTCTTGTCCCAGATCGGCTGGGGCTCGGTGTCGTCAGCGGTAACGACTACTTTCGCCTCAGCCAGCTGGTTACGCCGCCACACACGTCTTGAACCCGGCGACTTCTGACGCGGGTCCTCGTCCTGTTCCTCGGTAGGTCCACCGTCCCGAACCTCCTGAGCGGCAAGAGCTTCCACGGCGGCCACACCGCTTAGTAGTTCGTATTCAGCGGCGCGGGCGTTTATCGTCAGTTCGGTCGCCGTGGTGAAGAACGACAGCCCCTGCGACGCGGGTAGGAAATCGTTAGCCGCTGAGACCGGATCGTCGCTGAACTGGCTCTCGTCGCCGCCGCCAGCCGTCGCCGACTCGTCTTCCGCCTCACCCTCCTCCTCCACGTACCCAGCGAACTCGGCCTTACGGGGGAACAGTGTGCCCATGAGATACCGACGATTTGGCGGATCGAAGATGATCTCAGCGGACCCGTCGAACGGACCCACGAGCTGGCGCCGAACGTAGTCGACGAAGTCGGCCCGGACATCCGAGAGTGTGGTCATACGCCCGCCTTTTTCAATGCGTCGAGAGCCGTTGCGGCGTGGGTCTTGTACAGCTCACCCACGCGGGCCGCTACGGCTGGATTGGTCGTTAGCCATAGACCGGCGCGGGGCCGACTCAATGCGACGTACAGCAGGTTGATCTCCGTCTCAGAGTCCAGTGAGGCGATGTCTATAACGCACACGAACCGATTCTCCAGCCCCTTGATGTCCACCGCTGATGCCCACGTGAGGTCGTCGCCCGGCCAACCAGCTGCTGAATCCTTCTCGAGCACACGCAACTTCCCCTTTCGCGCGACTCGCAGCCCCCTGGCTGCACTCGTCTCCCAATCGCCACGCAGCGAAACAATGGTGACAGCACCCACCGGCACTTCATGGTCTCGGAGCACACGCAGGTGCGCTTCCAGCGCCGCAGTCTCCGCTGCCTGGTCGTCTACTGTCAGCATCTCGACTTCCGGCCCCGAGCCAGCCGCGGCCACCCCGGTGTCCGCTCCAGTCAGCGCCCGGGTCAGGAACGCGATCTCACGAGTGTTGCGGCAGTTGGTCTGAAGGGTGGCCGGCACCGGCGAGAACGACTGGATGTACTGCAGGGCTTCTCGATCGAAGTCGCCATAGAGGTCAGCCTGGCGATTCTGGTCCATGAACATCACCCAACGGCCGTCGCTCCAGCCGCCTACGATGGTCGCCTCCATGCTGTCGAGGCTGTCGAAGTTCATCAGATCTTGTGCCTCGTCGATGACTACGGCATCGAAATGCTGGCCGGTGGGCAATTCGGATGCCGCGTGAACGGCGACACCAGTCCCGGTCAGCAGTTCGCGTACGAACGCCGCCAGGATTTCGCTTCGGCAGATGAACAGCACCGCGCGTCCGAGCAGGACTTGACGGCGGGCGACCTCGGTCGCCAGGAAGGTCTTGCCGGTCCCCGCTCCCCCGTTACAGAGCACTCTGGGTGCCTCGCTGATGAGGTCGAGCCTGGTGAACTGCTCGTCGGTCAGACGAACGAAAGCGACGTCGAGCGTGCTGGCGCGCGCGTCGAGCAAGGGCGAGCGGTCAAAACTTGGGCGCAGTTGCTGAATCAAGTTGCCGTGCAGGTGCTTGTCGATCGGCAGCTTCTCCGGCTGCCGCCCGCCCCAGTAGGTGACCGCCCGGTTGACCGCCCCGACGAAGTCTCGGCTGAATCGACCTCGGCCACAGTAGGTCTCGTCATCCCACTCGAAGCTGCTCAGCGCCAGGTCGACGTCGGGAGTAACCACCAGGGTCCCAAAAGCGATGTCATCAACTGCTACGCCGATCTGCCGCCTTAGCCGATCCCGCAATGCGTACATACCGCTGTTGACCTGCTTGAACGGACCCTCCCGATCTTGTCGGTGGTGTCCGCTACGGTCGCTGTACGTCCACAAACCGTTGTTACAAGAGATTTGGGCACCCTTGACCTCTACGACCAGCACCAACTCGTCGAGCACGAGCACGAAATCAAGCTCAGAGGTGAGCTTGTACTTGTGCGTCGGCAGGTTCAGCGAGTGCAGTGCTGTGCCTCGGAAGCCGCTGGCCGCCAGCACCTCGAACACGCGCCGTTCGGACGTAGTTGTCGGGACCGAGCCAAGCTCGGCCGGGATCATTCTCAATGTCGCTCCCCACAGGTTTGGCTGCAGCGTAATCCTGCCGCACGGACACGCCGCCCGCAGCAGTTCGGTGTCGTCCATGGGGGTTCCGAGTGGACATTGAATACGTAGGTCGCGTACTCGTCCGACTGCAACCGTTCGTCAAGGATCGAGTGATTCGACGCTCCCGCATCGAGCGTGTGCTGGGGACGCTGCGGACCCCACCGGAAGATCTTCCGGCTGAGATCGATCGCCTGCTCATCAAGGCGGGCTTCAACATCGATGAAGACTGCGCGCCTGTGCAGACAGACCCCGAGATGCCCGAAGTCGTAGTAGCCGGCACGGAATCCGATACCGAGCCGGATAACCGGGTGGCGGACGGTCCGCGACGCGACGCGGATGCTGTGGAGGCCGCTCGTCGGCGCATCAGGTCCGATCGACGCGTACCCGCGGCCAGACGTGCCAGCGTGTTGCTTCGGTCCGAGGAAGAAGTCGGCCTCGCGATCCTGGTACGGGGAGAAACTGGAAAACCTCTTAACCAGGGCGACTTCGCCAAACTGACAGGCGAACCTCACGACGCGGCGGTCTGCTTGCTGCTTCACAACCAGGGGCTGGTGCGCTCAGTCGCCAAGCGCTACGCGCCTTCTGGCATGACTTTCGACGACCTTTTCCAGCACGGAATGATTGGGCTCATTCGCGCCGTGGAGCTGTTCGACCCGAACATGGGCAACAAATTCTCGACCTATTCCATGAACTGGGTACGCCAAGCCATCACCCGCGCGATCGCCAACGAATCGCGCATGATCCGGGTGCCGGTGCATATGTACGAGCGTGTGCTGAAGGTCTGGCAGGTCCATGCTCGTCTGACTGTCGACGGCGAACCACCGTCGGTTCACGAGCTGGCCTTGGCTTGCGAGTTGATCGATAGCCAAGTGGCGGAGTGCTTGATGCTTGGGCGGCACGACATCCTCTCGCTGGACACCCCGGTTGCCCACGAGGGAGAGGCGACGCTGGGCGACCTCTACGACAGCGCCGACCCGTACGCCAATCCAGAGCGTGAAATTGGGTTCGCCCTCCTGCAAGGGCAGATCGCCGCCGTGCTGGAAACAATCAGCGAGCGGGAAGCGAGCGTAGTGTCTATGCGGTTCGGGCTCTCGGACGATTCACCGAAGACGCTCGATGAGATCGGAAAGATCTACGGCGTTTCGCGCGAGCGGATCCGCCAGATCGAAAAGAAGGCGATGACCCAGCTACAAGACCCGTCGCGAAGCCAGTCGCTCCGAGCGTTCTTGTACGGCACCGACGACCTGCCGACGCGCCAGCCGCAGCCCGACGACGATGCTCAGGAAGCCGGGCGGTGCGCTCCCGAGCTCGCGCATCAGAACCAGCTCTGAAACCCGATGGAACCGATCGGTGTTCGGCAACGTCTAACCAGGCATGACACAGACTCAGCACGTAGTAGTTCGGCCGGTGCCGCAGTACGAACCGGCGCCGGAATCGGAACCGACCGGTGATCCCACAGCGATGTGGGAACAGCACCTATCCGCGCTGGACGGGTGCGAAGGCGCCGAGGAGCTGTAGCTGGCCGATTGGTGCGCTACTGTCCCGCGCGGGAAGGGCATTGCCACGCGGGACAGTAGGTTCCGACGAATCGCGAGTTGTTCGTCGACCGTGAACCGAACGGGTGGGCGAGAGCGACACACGTGGCTCAGTCTCGGCACCCGGACAGGGAACCCACTCGCTGTCGGCACCTCGACAGATCGAGCAATGAGGGAGCCCTGTCGGAGGCTATCCGTCAACGCCAGCCATTCGGGTCATGCTCGTCTCGACCCCGCGCCCACGCGACAATCTCAGGGGGAAGCGCGAAACGACGATCGAAGGCTAGGCCGTCCGGCATGTTCCCGGGATCGGTCCACCGTGGTAGTGCCCATGTCCACTCCGACCGCTCTTCAGGCGTGGCGGTCAGGTACGCGATGTCCTGTGCGGCTTGCAACATGCCCTCGGCGAGGTTCAGATTGACAGTCGGCTCACGAAACTCCACGGAACCGTCATCGAGATGAACTGCAGGACGATAGAATCGGGAACCGAACGCCTTCGCGGCCTCCGCATCGAGCGCGTCAGGTGTACCGGTGTGCGCCAGTTGGTTGCGCCACGCATATCCCTCTCGAAGGTATTCATCGAGGTCGTTGCCCTCCAGAAGCTCCCAGTCGTGGACCTTCCCACGGGCGAAGGGAGCAGTACGTGCCCGGGCAACCAATTCCTGACCGGTCTTCTCTCGCCAACTGCTGACGAAGTTCTTGCTACCGAGGTGCATGTATCCACTGCTCTTCGGAATGCGCAATCCTTCCCGCCGACACGCAGACTTTGTTCGCTCTTCACCGGCGGCGAACGCAAGGACGAAGATCGCCGAAGGAAGGCTACGGTAAGGCGCGGGGACACCACCACGAGGCCGGAACCGCTCGCTCGTCCCTCCACGGTACCCATGCATCCAGATAAGATCATTTGCGAGCAAAAACCCGCTTCGGTGCATCATCTCCCAATGTTCGCATCTGTTCTCCGACAACCAAATTCGGATCCAGGCAGACCTTCGCGGACCTCGCCGGCCGCAACCGCACCGTGTGCCCGAACGAGACTCATACGTTCTGATCATGCGCGTAGAGGACAGAGCCGGGCGCCACAAGCATGGTGCGGCAACGCCTCTCGAACCCGACTAACCGGAATCGCCGCCCCCAGAGGACGTCAGGCAGGTCACCACGACGCGCCAGGTGAGACCAAATCCCGCACCAGTCTCACCACGGGAAACTAGATTTTCCCAGTGGCCACCAACTCTGGGTACTCTGAACTGCTCCCGAATTTGCAAGGGTCGAGACCGCTTCTCGCGCAGGCTCTGATCTTGGCAGAGCGGCGGCGCTCCGAGCGACTCGCGAAACTCTTCGAGGGGGCACGCCTTCGTGGTTTAGAGCAACTATTCACATACCTTCGGGCTGCCGAGAAGGCCTACGCGGAAACGCCTACGATATCGGGTGTTGCGTTCCTAATCGAGCGCATCAGGGCTGACTACCAGACTGCGCTAGAAGCAACGCTTTCCGGTTACCAGGGGGTCGCGGCGGACGCGATGCGCGACGTGATGGAGATCGAGTACCTGTTGTTGGACTTCGCGGCCGATCCCGGCAGTGTGGACGAATGGCTCAACGCTGATGATCGACTGATGCGGAGCAGGTACCGGCCGGTGAAGGTTCGCGAGCGACTCCGAGATCATGGGGTGGGGCCCTTCGCGAACGACGACTTTGAGCCGATCGACTACAAGGCTCACAGCGAGTCACTCCATGTGAACCCGCGACGGTCGCCGGTAGCAGCACGCGGACCAGAGCCGTTGAGCGATCCGGTGCCGTTCTACGGTGACTTCGGGTTCATCGAGATGTTCGAACACGGCCGTCGAATATTGATGGCTATCGAAATTCTTCGTGTTGTAGCGATGGGATTGCCCGACGACTACGATCCGTTGACGCCCCGCGATGAATTCGATGATGCACATGCACGGACCCACCAGATGCAACTGATGATGGTCGGATTCATTCAAGGGCCCGCCGTACTACGAGAGCGACTGGGGCGTGAACCGACCTCTGCAGACCTACTCAGGTACGTGGCAGGCGAGGTCGCGACCGAGAGCGAACCATTCGGCACGCCGGGTGAGGGGTCGAACTGGGAAGCGACACCACCGTGACCGAGGAGGATGGCGGCCTGCTAGCCGAAATCATCTACAAGGTCGATTACTACGACTTCTACAACGCAGTTATCCACGACACCGGCGACAAGACCTGACGGGTGTTCGTCCGCGCGAACTGCTGAGGATGATGCTTGAGCGAGCGAACGTTTCGAAAGAGCTTGCCGAGACGATCCCCGGGCACGAGTCGTTCTGGAAGCTCGCGCTCGATAGCCGCCCGCACGGGATGAATCAGAACTGAGACTCTCCGATGACAATAATCTTGGTCACGGCCCATCAGGGGCGATCCGACGCTTCGCCGGATGGGTCGCCCCGCGGGAGGTCATCAGCTACTTCCACAAGTACCTGGTGAGCAAGAATCTGCCGCCGGCTCTCGAATCCCTGGCTCGTTCGGTGATCGGCGGGGTACATCAAGCACATCCTGAACCGCCTGAACCAGCGGACCCAGAAGTCGGTGACGCCGGAGTTCGCTCACCGCCAGTTCCGAAGCTTGCAGCAGTTCTGCAAGTACCTCGTCCGCGAGGAGATCCTTGAGGACGACACGTTCGCGAAGATGTCGCCGCTTACCGTGCCTGAGAAGAAGATCCCGGTACCGCAGCTCGGCCCCTCCGCAAGCTGCTCGAACAATCAAGCGCTCAACGGGACATCGATCGGTGGCGGAGTTGGACGAGTTGTCGGAATCGTTCATCGGTCGGACGGCGAGGCCCTATAGGCAGGGCCGGAGTGCGTGTGATGGATCCATGCGAACGGGTTGACTAGCTCATCCTCGGCAGCCTCCGCACGAAGTTCGTCGCGCAATCCGTGTAGAGCGCGGTGCAGTGCTACGGCGGGATCAGATCGGATTCCCAATTCTCGGTAAAAGGCATTGCTTACCCGCACGGCGATATCATCTTCGATGCTGTCGCGTGCCGCGATGACATGCTTGAAACCAACGGCCTGGGCAGCGCCAGCGAGGTGCAGGGCCTCGTCGGAATGCACCGGGCCGGGGTCGGATCCATGACATACAGAGAGGAATGCCAAATCATGTCCGCCTAGGTGAAGTTCGACCAGATCTGCCACAGTGATCGCACCGTCCACTGCTTGCAACGCAGTATTCGATGGGCTCTCGAAACGAGGCGACCCATGTCCTGCAAAATGGAAATGGCTGTGGACCGGCAACTGAGATAGAACCTGTTCCCGGGTCGCCGCTAAACCGTCGAGCACGGTGACTTCCGATCTCTTGCTACCGGCGATAACTCCGCTGATCTCGGCCGCCACCTGCTCGAGGTAGTCCTCTCGTCCGAATGGATTAGACACACCGACTGTGAGCGTGCGTGAAGGTCGAACCTTTTCGGGTGAAACCTGGTAACTGTGCACTAGCATCCGCAGGGTCGGAGTTTCAGAAGAAATCACGCGGTCGAGCACGGAATCGCCGGCTATCCCGTGGATACCCGTGGCGTGCAGCGGAAATTGGGTCAGTGGTCCAGTCGGACACCACCATATTCTGCCGAGCGCAAGCCCATCTCGGCCAGATCGTGTTTGATCAGCGAGTGCCCGCGCGATGATGGGTTCCGTGATCATTTCCCATCCCCACTCTAACCCCGATCGAACAGTATCGATTGCGGCGTGAAAGGCGATCCGCGTGGCCTTGCGCAAGGGTTGACCTCGTCGCCGGGCATTGAGTAGCTCTGCACGCGCGTACAGTGCTCGACTCAGCGCAATCTGAAACTCATTTATTCGAGCACGCGCGGTTTCGGGCTTACACCCGTCAAGCATTAGTAACTCAACATCCATACCTGGGCGGACAATTATCGCGGTGCATGCTGAGTCGGTCAGGTTCACATAGACCGCAGGCCCATTGCGTACAACGTTGGCGACCTCCTTGACCGATGGCGCTGAGAGGAAGCCTTCCATCCCCCGCACTTCACGGATTTCGGCGAGCAAACGCTTACGACGGGTGTTGATATCTGAAAGTTGCCCGCCGGTGAGGACACTGCCAGCGTCTATCGCAGGCGTACTTTCAATAAGTGCCGTCCACTGCTGTGCAAGATCGGAGCGCACGCCGATGAGCGGATCGATGTCCGCATCTCTCGAGACGACCTGGCTCCAGACCGTGCCGCGCCCATGCTCAAGCAGCTCCACCGCCCTCCAAGGCAGGTCTATACTGAGCGCCCACTCCGCCGCCTGCACAGCGAACCCCGTCCAATCACGAACCAGCGCCGCTTGATCCGACAACGGTAGTCCATGCCAGTCGAACGCGCCGAGCATATCAAAGGCCGTCGATGCATGATCGACAGCACCCTCAAGGTCTGTCGCCGCCACCAATGTAGCAACGTTGCGAGCGGCTATCGCACGATCGCTGACCAGCGACGTATCTAGGGCGGCAGCGCGTTCAAAAATCTGAATTGCCGATTTCCTGTCCTCATCTCTGCCATGAGCACGGAGCCTCTGGGCCAAAGCATCCCCGTGGCTTATCAATATTTCCGCTTCACGCACACTTCCAGGCTGAACGGAGCGAGTTGATGCGGCGCCGTATTCGATCGCGGCGTTGAGGTCAGCCAGGTTGTTCTGGTTTCGGTATCGAGTCGCCAATAGTCCAGCGAGATTGGCCAGCCGACGTGCCCGCTCTGGCGAATCCTTCTGAGTGGAGTCCAATGCTCGTCGACTCACGGTGACTGCCTCATCAAGAAAATCTTCGTCGCCGATATCAACGAATGCCGTTTTCAGGCACATAGCAAGGTTGCTCAATCGGACAGGCATCTGAACATGTTCAAAATAAGTATTCTCGACTGCTTGACGATGGTGTCCTATCGATGCGTACAGGTCCTCCCGGTCATGTGTTATCGCGTAGCGAAGCCCGAAGGCGCTACCGAGGTTGTTCAGCAGGTGCCCTTGAGAGATCGGCGAGCCCTTCCCCTCAAGCAGCGCCTCATTCAAGGTCTTAATGCTGAGCTCCAGGTCGTGGCTGAACCCGCTTCGTTCGTAACGTCGAATTAGTGAATGTCCGAGTCCGTTAAGGAGAGCCATTCGCTCCTGGCCGGTTGCCAAAGCTGAACCCAACTGCTGGATCCGGACCGACTCATGTAGGCACTCGA
This sequence comes from Nocardia sp. NPDC059195, assembly GCF_042754695.1. NCBI lineage: Bacteria > Bacillati > Actinomycetota > Actinomycetes > Mycobacteriales > Nocardiaceae > Nocardia > Nocardia sp. NPDC059195. Next base: position 127,944 of record NZ_JBHZBG010000004.1, read on the forward strand.
TGCCGTGGCCGCATTCATATCGTAGCTTCAGCACTATTCCAAGCTCGAACATCACTCCGATATGTGGGGTATCAACATCCAAATCTATTGTCCGCAGCGCGGATTCTCCTGACACGAGATCAGCCGGATCGCCAGCAAACTGATAGCGCATCCGCAACGCAGCCGCATATTGCATTTGAGCTTTCGGCGAGTCCGGGTACCTCGAGGCAGCACGCGCTGCCAGCTCCACCTCTCTACCTAAGAAGGCTGGATATGGGCGATCCTGGTAGAGAGCATGCAGCCGGTGGACCCACTCCAGCTCACGCTCCATCGACGATTTACCATCCAATGCCGTCTTTTGCTCAGGCTCTTCCGTGCGGACTCGAACGCTGTCGAGGTCCCGTTTAAACAGAAGTCGCTGCGCATTACCAAGCGCTAGACCGTCAAGGCCCTGCTCCCAGAGGCGCACTGCTTCACGACCATCTTCTATTTCCCCAAAGAAGTCATATCGAGTAGCGAAGGCAGTGGCGACATTCACGCTCAACCTCGCTCGATCATCATCTGATGTAGCCGATTCAAGCGCACCCTGCATTTGATTGACCCAGCCATCGAGATCATCACGATTGCCATCGTCAGCCTTCAGGAAAAATCGAACCCGGAACATTTCACCCAGTCCCGCAGCACGTTGCGAATACTCGCCACTCAAGCCGGACTCAAGAGTAAGCAATTCCCCACCTATCATCACCGCCCTATCCAGGATAGGCCCCAAGCCTGCTTCTTCCACTGCAGAGGTAATGACACGCCAAAGTTTACGCACGATCTCGCGATCTAAACCGCCATTCCGCAATGCTGCCGAATAGCTTGTTATCGCGTCGTTAAGATATCGACCGTCATGCAGTGACACACCTAGGGACCACTGGGTCGCGCCAATGTTGTCGAGAATTCCAACACGGCCCGTCCCGCCTATTTCCAGTGCTTGCTGGTGAAATTTTAGAGCATTAACAAGGTTTTCAGTATTGTTCGTCAATTCAAAGTGCATATACCAAAGCGTGCCTAAGAAGTCGACTTCGTGAGCGATGGGACCTTCGCCGCCTGGACCTAGGGGCTGTGATGATATCGCCGACTCCATGGCCGCCGTGGCAAGCCCCAGCAGATCAGGATTATCCGTGATCCGATATTCAGCGTAAAGAAATTGACTCCGACCACTGTCAGCCGCCCGGGACAGGTCGGGCGAATCAGATGACGCCAAAATCAGACCCATCGTCATTTGACCTATCTGGCAGCGGATCACATCTGACGCTCCGGCGACTATGTGCGGCCACAACAATCGCAGTTTCGGATTCAAAAATCTGCCCGAGGACTCCCGCACGCCGGGTAAGGTTTGCGCCATGGCTTCCCATTGCGTCGGCAGCCAGGATTTCACCGCAGGATCAGTGTCCACCGCTAGCGCACTCAGCAAGAACGCGATCCCAAAATCGAAGTGGAAATCGCGACCCTCCTGATGCCGAGTATTAGCCCTCTCCCCGTGTACACGTGAGACCTGGACCACAGCGCGGACCGGAAGTTCGCTGCCGCTATCGACCGCCGCGAGTATCTGTTGGAGTGCCCCAGCTGAGTCACGCAGCTCCTCCCCCGCCAACATCTTCTCATCGGTCACCTGCGCCTCCGGAGTTCTACCCTCGACTCTTAACCTCAACTGTTGCAATCGTTCTCGAAATTTTGACAGGATCAGACCACGCACGCTTGCCCCCGTATGATGACTGCTTCCAGGCTAGCGGCGTACGACGAGCGGGGTGTGGCTATGAGCGAAGCTGAATCAGTTCGATTCACCTACAGACACGTGATCAGCGCACCCGGGCAACCGACGAAATCGGCTGCCGCCGTTGCCATTGTCGAGCGTCCGTCGCTATCCTCGGTTGACCGCGCCGAGGATGCAGGCGAGCAGGTACAGGCCGTGTTCGATCATGTCCGTGAGCTGAATACGATTGCCGTCTACGTAGACGGCGTAGCGGTTGGCATGGTCCACCGGGATGACTATCCGGACACCTCCACGGCCGATACCTCAGCCGATACAGCTCACAGTCGTAACGACAACGACGGCCAGTCGCTGCTCGGCCGTTCTCGCCGTTACGTCGCGTTCGCGTATCGATGTGCCCACTGCGACCGCGCCGTGTACTGCACCGCAGCGGAACCACCGGCTTGCCCTACATGCAAGCGCACAACCGAGGTGACCTAGTGAGCATCGGATCGCTGGTAGCACCAGCTGGCTCATCATTGGGTGGGCGACTTGCCGCGGTCACCTACCTACCGACGGTCGCAAGCCTGCTTTTCGTGCTGCTTCTCTTGTGGGCGGGAGCTCCAGGTCCGCGATTGGACTTCACCGCCGCGTGGAAGACTGCCAACGCACTCAGCGTGACCCAGGCGCTCCTACTCGGGTTGGCGGTCACCCTACTTACGGTCATCGCGCACCCATTCCAGATTCCGTTGGTTCGATTCCTCGAGGGGGCCTGGCCTTCGTGGCTGCGATGGCTTGGCGCTTGGCGATCGGCACGGCATGCCAAGAAGCGGTCGGTGCTGGCGGCCGCAACGATAGCTGTGGGAGATCCACCAAACGCTGCGGCGACCAATCGTGCCGGGTGGGCGCAAGCCGAACTTGATTCGCGTTATCCGCCAAACTCTCTGCCGGTAGAACGAACTGTGCTCGGTAATGTCCTGGCCGCCAGCGAGTTTCGTGCAGGCTCAGGGTATGGACTCGACGCCGTTTCCGCGTGGCCGAGACTGTACCCGGTCCTACCAGATGCGACCCGAACCGTGTTGGAAAGTTCCCGAAACGCCCTCGATGCTGCTGCCCGCTTATCTGTGACGGCCTTTGTCACCGCCCTGGTCTGCGCGGGGTTGCTGGCGAAATCGGGCTGGTGGGCGTTGCTCATCATCGCGCCCGCCACCATTGCATGGCTTGCCTACTGGGCAGCTGTACACGCAGCGAGAAATTACGGTGTTGCCGTATGTGCCGCCTTCGACCTCCATCGCTTCGATATGTACCGGGCACTAAACCTGTCCCTGCCAGTTGATCTCGTTGCCGAAAAGACGTTCAACGAGGAGCTGTGCACGCATTGGCGGCAAGGCACACCCCATCCCTACGTCAGATACGAGCCACCTCCCGGCAGCACGACGGAGCCAACAGCAGGCCAGCCTTCGCCACCGGCCTGAACAACCTCTCGAACCGGCTCGCAGACCTCGGCCGACCCGAAGACGGACGGGACTGGTGCACAATCTGGTGACAGCGTGACCTGCCGTGCAACAATCTCAACCCGGATCGCGGCCGGTCAACGGACCACTCCGACATCGTCCGCTACCGCTTCCACGGTGAAACCCCAGCCGACCGTCAACGTGACCAAGCCGACCTCGCGCAACGAGCGACTGAACTACGCGCCGTGGATGTAGACCGGCAGGTGGCGGTGACCGTTGGAGATGAAGCTGGGCACCGTGCCGAGTTCGGTCACGGGAGCGGCCAGCTTCAGATCGGCGAACCGTTCGAACAGAGCAGGCAGCGACACCAGCGCCTCGAGGCGGGCCAGCGGCGCGCCGAGGCAGTGGTGTGCCCCGTAGCCGAAAGCCATATGCGACTGCTTCTCCCGCGTGGGATCGAACTCATCGGCGGTATCGCCGTGCAGCTTCGGATCGCGCGCGGCACCGGCGTAGCTCGCCAGAATCGGCTCGCCCTTGGCAATCTGCACACCGTCGATATCGATGTCGTCCACCGCGAAACGCAACGGCAGATGCGCGACCGGCGATTCGAATCGCAGCGTCTCCTCGACCAGAGAGGGCCACGTGATCGTGCCCGCGCGCACGCCCGCGAGCACATCGGGCCGGGTGAGCAGCGCGGTGATCGCCTGGTCGAGCAGATTCACGGTGGTCTCGTGACCCGCCGAAATCACCAGCAGCAGCGTGCCGACCAACTCTTCCTCGCTGAGTCGGCCATCCTCCTCGTCGCGCTGGACGATCAGCAGGCTCGTGATGTCGTCACCTGGCTGTTCGCGCCGCAGCGCCACCAATTCACCGAGGATCCGATACATCTCCATGTAATTGGCCTGTGACTGCTCCGGGGTGAGCGTGGTGTCGAAGAGGCCGTCGACGCACGTGCGCAGACCTGGGTTCAGAGACTCGGGCACGCCCATCAGTTCCGAGATCACCTGGATCGGCAGCGGGTAGGCGAACTGCGCGCGCAGGTCCACTGTCTGACCGGCCGGGGTCCGTGCCAGCTCGTCGAGCAGTTCGTTGGTGATGCGTTCGACCTGTTCGCGCATGGCCTCGGTGCGCCGCGCGGTGAAGGCGGGTGCCACTAGCTTGCGCAGCCTGCGGTGATCGGTGCCGTAGGCGGTGAACATGTTCGGCGCCGAAACCCACAGGTACAGCGGCCAATCCGGGGGGATCTCACCGGCGACGAACGCGGGCCAGTGCCGGCTGGCGTCCTTGGAGACGCGGGGATCGATGAGCAGCTTCTCCAGCAGCGCGGCATCGGTGATCGACCATGCCTGCACGCCGCCCGGCAGTTCGACCCTGGTGGCGGGACCGTGTGCCCTGATCTCGACGATCTCACCCTGAATGTCTTGCCCAGTCGGATCCATTACGACCCGATTCGAAACCGTGGTCACGGTCTTGCGGTGAGAGGTTGTGGTGTCGGAACCTGCGGCCATTGCGCTTCTCTTGGCGTCAAGGATGCTTCTGTTGGCTGCCACAGCATTTCGGTTGGCAACAATGCCAGCACGGTTGGCCGCCGGGGCCTGGTGGTTGACGACCATGGCCAGAGGGCGGCTGCCGATTTGTCCAGCAAGGTGAGGGAGGGGGAATCTCTCGGTACGGGCACGGTTTCGTAGCTCAATATAGATGGCGGGAATGTCGAGAAGTGCAGGCCCATTGGGGATTCCGCGGAAGAGCACGTCGATCAAGGCACGGGTGAACATCGGGCCATCGGGGTGTCGGAGTGCGGCTTGGTAGGGGCCTGCCGCAGTAAGCACGAGACTTGTGGGTATCCGGCTGAGACCATCGAGTGCACCAAGGGTGTTGGCGGCTTGGCCGGAGTAGCAGGCGTCGATGATCACCAAGGCGCGGTGTGCTTTGCTGGCCGCAACCAGTTCACGAATTTCGTCGTATGCGATCGCGGTGTAGTCGGCGTCGGGGTCGGTATCGGGGCCTGCCAGCAGAAGTTCGCCGTGGCGCGAGACCAGGCCATGTCCGGCAAAGTAGAACAGCACGGTGTCCTCGGCATTCTTGGTGGCGCTGGCGATCGCTGCCAGTACTTCTTCGCGGGTCGGCGCGGACAGAAAGGTGACACGTTCAGGGTCGAAGGTGGGATTGTCGGGGTCAGTGAGCCGGTAACGAAGTTCGGCGACCTGTTCGGAGGTTCCGGGCAGATTGTCTAGCTTCGGGTTGGTGTAAGCCGAAATTCCGACCATGACCGCACGGGAGGTCGCGCGATCAGGCAGTGAGGCGCCCATCGTCGTCCCAGCGGGCAATGCCGTGAGATCAGCACCAGTCGATGTTCCGAGGCAATCGCTCCGGACGGCTGCCTGAAACAAGTCATCGATGCGGTCGCACCATTTGTCGACAGTCTCTCCTTGGCGAGGACGACGCTCACAGGCCTTTGTGGCCAGGTTTTCCGTGACCCTGAGCAAGTGGTCGGGGTGAGGCAGGGTGACTGTGGCGAATAGCTTCTGTACCGAGTCCTTGCCGACGCCAGTGGCCTCGGCCATCGCGCGCAGGCTCGGCCAGGCGGCGTTGGCGTGCAGGACATGCAGTTCGGCGATGAGGTCGCGCAGCGGCCCTTGCGGGATGTTGGGCATCGGCAGCTGCGCCAAATGACTCTCCTGCCGTGCGGAATCTGTCTGTGTTTGTCTGCGGGTGTCGGTAACTGTACGTGCTCTGACTGACCCCCGTCCTGGGAGTGGAGGGCAATGGAGGACGGCGTCTGCGATCGTGCTGCACGCCCAGAATCGTGCGAGAACATCCGTTGTGTGACAACAAACTTCGAGCTCACACGATGGAATGGAGTTCCGGTGACAACGAACAATTCGGACAGACTGCAGCGGCGACCCGTTGACGGGAGCACCGCCCAAGTCGTCTCTGACTCGACGATCGCGCGGAGGCGCAGCGTGATGCTGCGTAAAGCTGCCCGCTTGGTCGGACACGGTCTGAACGCGGCGGCCCTGCTCGTCGCGTTGGCCGGATATCACGACATCGCGGCCGCGCTACGGGTTGTGTCGCTTCTCGTGCGCATCGCGGCCACCGTCACGACGTTGACGGTGGCGCGGATGATCTGGTCAGGCGCAGCAACGTCGGCCGGACGAATCACTTGTGTTGCGGTACTTCGGATTCGCGCCATCGTGCGCAGAGCGAGATCGATTAGGCTGCCCCGCCGTCGCAGGTCGCCTCAGGTGCCGATGAAGCCGAGCTCCGGCTCCTCCGAGTCCGAAGGAGAAGCTCCTCTCCCACATCCAGAGTAGGAATCCGAGTCCTCCACGAATGACATAATCTTCGTCACCGGGATGTCGGGAGGCTGGATGAGGCTTGTGGCAACGCCGCAGGATGCGGAGCAATTGGCTGCGAGGATCATGGAGGGCATGGGGTACCACCAGGTGAGGGTTACACTGCCTGGTCCTGACGGCGGGATCGACGTCTGGTCCACTAAAGCCGTCGCGCAGGTCAAATTCCACCAAAAGCCGACCGGTCGCCCTGACATCCAGAAGCTGTACGGGGCCAGAGGCCTCAACCATGACCAGGAGATGCTCTTCTTCAGCTACGCGGGGTTCACCAAGGCCGCCGTCGAATGTGCGAACGACCTTGGAACAGCACTGTTCGTATACGACTCGGCCGGCCGACATCATGCAGCAAATTCATGCGCCGAAGCCCTGATCGGAAGGACCAGACGAGCCGTTCCCCACACAACGTGGCACGCCCAACAATCGCCGACGCGAGCAGTTGGCCACACGCCGACCGTAACCGCAGGCATCGGTCGGAATGTGTCTGTCCACCAATCGCCAGCGCGACCAGCCGACCAACCGGCCGTAACCGCAGACGCCGGTCAGGATCCGATTTCACCCTTTGTGCCGGGAGTGGGCGTTTCTGCCTCTTTGCTGCTTTTGCTCGGCAGCTTGGCTGTCGACGGGTGGTCGTCCACCACAATCGTGCTGACTACCTTGAGTACGCTTGGATGCGCCTGCTCGATTTGGCTATGGAACGTATCCCAGCCAGACGACCTCCGCGAGGTTGTACGCCGGCGGAGCGTTGCACTGCAGATCCGCGCTAAGGATCTAGGTCGGCCTGCGCGAACCCCTCAACCATCGGAAACTACATCGGGGACCGCTGTCGATCAACCAGCTGAACAACGGCAGGAGCGGGTGTGACCATACGACAGGCAGGTTGCCGGGTGAGTGTCCCGAGACGGCGGCGGCGACTTGGTTCGTCGTCCGCGTGAGAAGAGCGAGACGCCCCGCCAATCGGGGTGAAACCATGACCGCTCGGATGCATCCGGGCGTCTGGCGCCCAACGAGGAACACGATGCTCAGCAGGACACGCAAGTGTAGCGGTGCGTGGCACATTTGACCCCTCCCAAAAATACCCCAAGATTTCGGGATGACTGCGCGTGATCGACAGTGAACGCCGATGTATTACGTTGCGCTATAACTGCAGGTAGGTCGCGCGTGGTGACTGCCAGTGATCAGCTGTGACCACGGGAATGTCCTGAACCAACAACGGCAGGTTTCTGGTTCGAGTCCAGATGGGGGAGCACCTCAAAAAGAAGGTTCCGACCTGCGAATGTTCGCATGTGTTGGGACCTCTCTTTTGTGTTCCACTCAGGGCGCAACGCTCTCACCTGGCCTTTTGCGCGAGTCGACCCGCCTACACCCGGTTTTGGGGTCAAGTCTGATGACGCTTGAGGAAACTGCCTCTGTCCTGCGGAATCGCTACAATGTAAAAGGTCTTCTGAGAAGGGCAACACGGAATCAACACGTTTTGGATTGCGCGTTGCCACTCCCTGTAGTTGGTGTGAGATCCGGAAGTCGGCGTCCTTGGAGACCACTCCTCAGTGTCGGCGACCTTGGCTACCTGGTCGTCGGCGGTGCGGTTTCCTGTGGGCAACTGCGTTGTGTGCCACGCATCGTGCCCAGCGTCGTGCAGGAACCGAACCGTGCCGGGAGTTGCGCGTCGACCAGGAACGTCACGCTGCACTGACAGAGACGACGGTGTATCCGCCTGCTGCGAGAGCACCGAACTCCAGCGCGGCAAGCAGGTCGTCGGATTCCAGGTCTGGGTAGTCGTCGAGGATTTCCTCGGTGCTCATGCCCGAAGCCATCATCTCCAGGATGTTCCGCACCGGGATCCGAAGGCCGCGCACTACCGGCTGACCATGGCAGATCTGCGGATCAGAGGTGATGCGATCGGGGCGGGACATAGGGATCACCGTAGCCTTGGCGATGAGATCTCTGCCAGCAATCATCGCGGATAGGGGCCGCGGCCCGGTCTGGGCTCCGGCTGGTCCGCGGTCTGTGGTTTCGTGCTGAAAGTTGGGATCGGTAGGCGGCGAGTCTGGCATCCACTTACCCCATGACATCTTCTCAGCTTCCCTCGAACCAACCACAGCCCGCTGGCTTGAACAAAAAGACCAGCGCGATCCTGTCGTACGCGCTGGGCTGGCTCACCGGAATCACCTTCCTCTTTGTGGGAAAGAACGATCCCGATGTGAAATTCCATGCCGCGCAGTCAGTCGTCTTCTTCGGGGCGGTCTCGGTGCTCAATATTGTTCTGAGCGTCGTCGGCTCGCTCCTCGGAGCCCTGGGGATCATCCTCAGCCTCGCCGGACTCGCACTCGCGGTCTTCGCCGTCGTTGTCTGGATCATGGCCATGGTCCAGGCGAACAACAGCGGCGGTGTCCGCGCGGAGCTTCCCATTGTCGGAAAATTCACTGCCCCGTATGCCGATAAATTGGCCAGTTCGGTCAAGTAGCGGCGTATTCGAGGTCCCCGCACGGCAGCCGGACGCAAGACTCCGAAGATCAACGGCCCGAGGCTATCTCGGGCCGTTGACGTCCGCACGAAACGCCGTACCGGCGGCCTTCCTGACCGCGCTAGGCGGGTCCGCAGAGTTTGGTGTCAGCGGAGTTTCAGCGAGCAGGCGCAGGTCGCGATGTAGAGCACCGTCATGGGCATGTCATGGGTTCGGGAATTCCTTTTCGTTGGGCGATGTCGGCGGTGAAGACGACCATGATGTCGTCGGTGAGGTTGTAGAAGCTCGGCGTGCCAGCGGGTTCTGACCGGCCCGAAGCGATCCAAATGGTGTGGGCGCCAACGGTCATTCGGACTGCGGCTGGGACGTGAAGTCCGGGGTCGAAGTCGCGAAACCAGCAGAGGTCGGCGTGGGAGATCGGTTCGCCGATCAGTGGGGCCCAGCGTGGATGGGTGGCCATGGGTGCTGGAGCCGGGCCGTCTTCGGCGATTCGGATGAATTCGGAGATAGGGCGAGTAAAGATTTCGAGGTGGTATTGGGTGAAGCTGCTGTTCCAGATCGCGGAGTAGAGCTGCCCGGTGTCGGTGGCCAGTTCAACGCCCATGCAGGGTTCGTGCCAGTCGCCGTAGTCCCATTCTTCGGGTTGGTAGGTGTCGTCGTCGATTAGCACGGGCAGGGTGTAGTAGGTGACGCCGGTGAGGCGTTGTCCGCGCAGGCCAGCCACTGTTTGTTCGAGCTCGGCGGTGGTTGTCGTGGCCACAGCAGGTCCTGTCGGTTGGGCGATATCGAGCGCAGCGCGGGTGCGGGTCGCGGTATTTCAGGGTGGCAGGTCACGCAGGGGCGGGCGAGTCAATTTTCAAAGGCTGCTCGGGTTCGGACGACGAGTCACGCTGTCGAGCACGGCCGATCTTCGCCAGAGGCGTTGTCTCGCAGTAGCTCCAAAGCACATCTATCGCGAAGATGCTGCGGGACTATCCGGGTCGACCACAGGGCCGACGGATTGCCCCTTCGCGTCCAGTATCCATGCGCCAGAAGCGAATCCGGCGTGTTTCAGCGTTGTCGTCGATCGCGAACCTACACCCGCCTCACCCAGGAGTTACAAGATCTCGTGAACCAGGGCAAGATCAAACACACCACGAAGGACTTCCGAAGTTGACCCCCACTGACGACGACGCTGCGACCCGCTTACTCGGCGAGTATCGCCGGGCAGGCGGGTATGCCGACACGATCCCGGAAATCGGCAGCCGCCTGCAGAACTCGCCAGCCGCGGCACCGGCTCCCGTTCGCTGAGCCCCGGGTATCGGGATGCGATGACCGTCGGCACGGCAAGGACCAGTCGCCCGCGCGGGTGCGCCCCAATCCTGGTGTTCGCTCGGTAGAGCTCACCGACCGATGAACCTAGCGTGGCTGTGGTGGGCTCAGGCGGCGTCGGTGTGGTGACTGGTGAAGCTCACCTGGGTTTCGTCGGCATCGAGGGCGATGTTGAGGGTGGCGTCGAGGGCATCGGCGAGTTTTGCAAGCAGTGGCAGGGTAGGGACGGTGTCGGAGCCTTCGATGCGCGAGATCTTCGCTTGGGTCAGGCCCGCACGTTCGCCGAGCTCGGCTTGCGTGAGACCGAGTTCAGTCCGGCGGTCGAAGACGGCTCGAGCAAGTGCCATGGAGAGTTGGATCTCACGGCGGGCCTCGGCAACGTCGGCGGGTTCGGTGTAGCCCTCGGTGAGTTGACGTTCCCGGAGGGACTTCCGGCGGGTATGGCTCATCGGTCCAGTTCTCCCCTCTCGATCGTGCGGACGAATTCTTGATGGGCGGGTTCGTGTTCGGCCTGGCAGGTTTGTTGTGCCAGTTTCGCTCGTTTGACTTCGATGTCTTCGCGCATCTTGGTCTTGCGGAACACGGTCAACAGGACGACGCGACGTCCTGGTGCGAGCCAGTAGGTGATGCGGATCGCGGCGCCGTCCAACGTTGGACGTAACTCGCGGACTCCGTCGCCGAGGTATCGAGCGAAGGGTTCGCCGAGGGTCTCTGCGCGTTCGGCGAGGAGGCCGACGTATTCGTCGACCTCGAGGAAGTGCTTGGCTGGTAGTGCTTGTAGCCAGTCGCGCACTTCGGGCTCGATCTCGATGGTGAACAGTTCACCCATGACCTCATGCTATATGTCGTCAACAGCATATCGCAAGCGGGTGGCGAAGGTTACGCCAACTCGACATGGCCGTCCAGCACACGCCGCTCGACCTACAACACGGAAACAACACGGATTCAGCGGGAAGTAGCGGGATCGGTTGGGATACAACGGGAACACCTTCAATGGCGAATCCGCAAGTGATAGGTTCTTTTGGGAATCGATGAGAAACATTGGGGTGCAACAGAATTCAATGGCAGGTTGCTGGTTCGAGTCCAGATGGGGGAGCATTTACCAGGGCGAACCCTCGCTACAGGAAACAACATCTGTCACCGTTTCAGTCAAAGTTGAAACCGCCTCGGCTCGGTAAGATTGCATCCCTAAACCCCGGCGGTCTCAGGACCACCCTTCAGATCGCACGCGCCCATAGGGTTCGGCGGGATGTGCCAACGGTGCGCAGCCAGCCTCGTGGGCTGAAATCAGGAGGGGTCGAACCATGAACAGCGCGTGGCGAGCCGCCGGTTTTTCCGTCGGCTTTGCAGCAAGCGATCGCGGTCTCGTCGGGGCTCGCGTCAGCCAACCCGGTGTTGATAAGCGGCGACCCGGCCCCCGGAGTCCAGGGCTCCCTGTACCTCGACGATGCCAGGGACCCCGCTTGGACGAGCGCGGTGTTCGCGACAGCGGGGATAGGGACCGCCGTCGTACCGCCGGGATTGGGCGTTGTCACCCACCCCGGCGGTTATGTCGGATTCGGTCCCGCACTCCCGGGGTTCTATTCGGGACCCGCCGGCGTCAGTGGGCTCTGCTTCAATGCCGCCCTCGAGCTCACTGCAATCACCGGGAACGTGGGGTAAGCCAGGTAGCCAGCATCTTTGGTGGGATCTCGAGTCTCGCGGCGACTTCGTATGTCAATGCCCTGTTTGATTTCGTCGCGGATGATCGCCGGGCAGCCGATGCGCCCCTGACAGACGTGCCCCGGCGGTATGCAGGATTATCTGCCGCCGAACGGGTTCGAACCGATCGATGCCATTTCGCTGATCGAGTTCTGCCTACTGGTACCGGCGGCGTTAACGGAAGCCGCCGCGGTCCGGCGCCAGCGGAAGCGCAAGCACCCCAAGAGCCACCGGAAGCGCAGGCGAGATGGCGGAGTCCCTGTTCGTCGGTCGCGATGGTGGGGTGGCAGTAGGTGTTCAGCGTGACGATGGGCTGAATACCGGACCGAGAAACGTTTGCAGGTAGGCCGTCAGGGCCTCTCGATCGTTCACGTCGACTGCCGATCCCGGCGTCCCTACCAGGGAGACGAGTATCCGGACCAGCCATTCCGCTGCCCCGGGCAGGTCGAGGTCCGCGCGGGCCAGTCCGCGTCGCTGGGCGTCACGCAGCCGGTCCACCCAGAAGCCGGACAGCTGCGCGACCACGTCCTGGGAGTACGTGCCCATGATCTCGGCGTACTCGTGTGGTTCCCGGGCGGCCAGTTCAACGGCCAACGGCCCCAAGGGATTCTGCTTCGACAGCACGACCGCCTCGGTCAGCATGCCGGACACGCTGTCCTGTCGCGCGATCCGATCGGCCGCATCCTCCCAGAAGTCCGCGCCCCGGCGGATCAGCGCTGCCGAGAGCAGTGTCGCCTTGTCGGTGAAGAACCGGTACAGGTAGGCGCGGCTGACATCGGCTTCCTGGGCCACGGCGCGCACGGTGGTGCGGCGGATCCCGTCGCGTGCCAGACAGAGTTCGGCGGCGTTCAGAATGCGGTCGCGCACGACGCTGGAGTCGGGTTTCATGGCCGCTCGATCATAGGCGTCGAAAAGTTCGGAGAACTTTTTTTGTAGACACTTATACCAAAGTGTCTACAAGGCGCTACCTTGTCCACCATGACCGGCCGCACGGCGTCCCGGTCGGCCGACCGAGGCAACGTTGCGTCGGGACGGTGAGCGCTACGGAGGACATATGGGATTCCTGCTACCGGTGGAACCGGACATCGATGCGGACGAGTTGCGCCGCAGCCCCCGACCCACCCAGATGCGCATCCTCTCGGAGAACTACCTCTCGCAAGGTTTCGGGACACCCGATGTGGTGTACGTCGGCTATCTCGTGAAGATCGCGCTATTCATCCTCGGCGCAGCACTTTTCGCGTTGACCACACCCGGCGTGGACGGCCTGCTCGACATCGGCCAGTGGTGGACCCTGCCGGTCGTGTGGCAGAAGGTTGTGCTCTGGTGCATCCTCTTCGAGGTCACCGGCCTTGGCTGCGGATTCGGGCCACTGAACCTTCGCTTCCTGCCTCCGCTGGGTTCGTTTCTCTACTGGTTCCGCCGCGGAACCGTCCGGATGCCGCCGTGGCCCGGACGGGTCCCGCTCACCTCCGGGCACCGGCGCGGCGTCGTCGACATCATCATGTACGCCGCATTGCTCGTCGCGCTGCTAGGAGCGTTGGTCTCCGCACCCGCCGCCGGGACGGTTCAGCTGCCGTGGCAGCCGGTGGCCGTGGTCCTGGGACTGCTCGCGGTCATCGGACTGCGTGACCGGACCATCTTCCTGGCAGCCCGAGCGGAGGTCTACGGCGCGATCGCCGTGACCTTCCTCGTGCCGTTCCCCGACTCCCTCGTGGCCGCCGAGTTCGTCCTGCTGTGCATCTGGTGGGGTGCGGCGGTCTCGAAGCTCAACGTGCACTTCCCGTCGGTGGTGCAGGCGATGGAGGCGAACAGCCCGCTGTGGCGAACCAAGCGCGTCAAGCATCTCGTCACCAAGTCGCACTCCAATGACCTGCGCCCGTCCGGGCTCTCGAAGTTGCTCGCCCACAGCGGAACCGCGATCGAATTCGTCGTCCCGCTCGTGCTGATCCTCTCCGGCGGCGGCACCCTCACGACGTTCGCCGCGACCGCGATGATCCTGTTCCACCTGCACATCATCGTGACGATCCCGATGGGGACACCCCTCGAGTGGAACGTCTTCATGATCTTCGCCGTGCTGACGGTGTTCGTGGACAAGGCGTCCCTGGGGCTCGACGACCTCGCTCATCCCGCGGTCCTGTTGATTCCGGCGGTCAGCTTCCTGCTCATGATCCTGGGCAACCTGTTCCCGGAACGGATCTCCTTCCTGGTCGGGATGCGTTACTACGCCGGGAACTGGGACACCACCGTCTGGTGCCTCTCACCCAGCGGCGAGCAGAAGCTGGCCGACGGCACGATCCGCTTCGCGATGCTGCCGCACCGCCAGTTGGCGAAGGTCTACGGCAGTGAGGACGAGGCCCGGGCCACGCGGCTCACCGGTTTCGCGTTCCGCGCGATCCACACCCACGGTCGCGCGCACGCGGCCTTGCTGCCCCGACTCCTAGCGGACCGGCCCGCGCCGGAGTACGTCGAACTCGACGGCGAGACGGTGGCCGGCGTCGTGCTCGGTTGGAACTTCGGCGACGGTCACCTGCACTCGGAGCAACTCGTCGAGACGCTCCAGGACCTGTGTGCCTTCGAACCGGGTGAACTGCGGGTGCTGGTCTTGGACGCCCAGCCGATCCACCGGCAGACCCAGGCCTACCGGTTGCTCGACGCCGCGACCGGTGAGTTCGAGCGGGGCACGGTGCGGGTAGCGGACATGGTCAACCGGCAACCGTGGGCCGACGACATGCCGGTGACGGTCACCAGCGACGCTCGGGCGCGCTGACATGGCGAACGCGCGAACCGCGGTCGTGGTCGGTTCCGGCCCCAATGGGCTGGCCGCCGCCGTCCGGCTGGCCGGGCACGGAGTGCGGGTGACGGTGCTCGAAGCTGCCGAGAACCCGGGGGGAGGCGCGCGCACGAGTGAACTGACGCTGCCCGGATTGCTGCACGATGTCTGTTCCGCGGTGCACCCGTTCGGGGTCGCCTCCCCGTACCTGGCGACCCTGCCGCTCGCCGAACACGGCCTGCGGTGGCGGTGGCCCGAGATCGACCTCGTCCATCCCCTGGCGGACGGATCGGCCGGCGTGCTGGTCGGCGACGTCGACCGCACGGCCGCCGGAATGGGTGCCGACGCGGACGCCTGGCGTCGGGTCTTCGGGCCCCTCGCGCGCACCTTCGATACCCTCGCCCCCGAGGTGCTCGGACCGCTCCTTCGCGTGCCCAGGCATCCGGTCGCCCTGGCCAGGTTCGGACTCCGGGCCGGACTCCCGGCTACCGTCCTGGCCAAGGCATTCCGCACACCTCAGGCCAGAGCCCTGCTCATGGGGTGCGCGGCGCATCTGTTTCAGCCGCTGAACCGTCCGCTGTCGGCGTCGGTCGGCGTTATGTTGATAGCGGCCGGGCATCGTCACGGCTGGCCGGTAGCGGAGGGCGGTTCGCAGGCAATCACCTCGGCGCTGGTCTCCCTCCTGCGGGAGCGCGGCGGAACGATCGAGTTCAACACTCCGGTCAGGTCGTTCGCGGATCTGCCACCCGCCGACGTGACGCTGTTCGACACGACTCCGCAGGCGGCCGCCGAGATCCTCGGTGAGCGGCTAGGCAGCCGACGCCGACGCCGATACCGGTCCTACAAGTTCGGCCCGGCCGCCTTCAAGGTGGACCTGGCTGTGCGCGAGGGAATCCCGTGGACCAATGAATCCGCGCGTCGGGCCGGCACGGTCCACCTGGGTGGCACCGCTGGCGAGGTGGCGGCCGCGGAGGCCGCCGTCGTCGCGGGCAGGATGCCGGAGCGACCGTTGGTGCTCGTCGGGCAGCAGTACCTGGCCGATTCGACCCGATCGGTCGAGGGAGTCCATCCGGTCTGGGCGTATGCGCATGTCCCGTCCGGCTACGACGGGGACGCGACGGAGGTTGTGCTGGACCAGATCGAGGCGTACGCGCCCGGTTTCCGCCGCCGGATCGCCGCGGTGCATGCCACCTCGCCGGCGGAGTACGAGAATTACAACTTGAACTACGTCGGAGGCGATATCGGGGGCGGGGCGAACACGCCGCTCCAGATGGTCGGCCGACCGGGGTTCGGGCTCGACCCGTACGCGACCGGGGTCGACGGCATGTTCCTGTGCTCGGCCTCCACCCCTCCTGGTGCCGGCGTGCACGGCATGTGCGGGGCAGGCGCCGCCGCCAGCGCGTTGCGAAGTCTGGGCATCGACGTGCAGCAGATCGGACGCCGACTGATTTACCCGCAACGAACTCATCACCTACGAGGCCCTTGGCCTGTGCGGTGAGGTGAGTCCGGTGCATTCGCCGAATCCGCAACCACCTACGGCGGCTCGGTCGTCGTCAACCCGTCCGGCGGCCTCATCTCCAAGGGTCACCCGCTCGGCGCGACCGGCCTCGCCCAGGCCACCGAATTGTCTTGGTAGCTGCGCGGTCTCGCGGGCGAACGCCAGGTCCAGGGTGCCCGCACGGCCCTCGCGCACAATCTAGGTCTCGGTGGAGCGGTGGTCGTCACCCTCTACCGCGGCTACAACGCATAACCCATTACCCTCGGAGTGGAGTAACCAAAATGACCAGCATCGATCCCGATACCCGGCTCCGCATGCCCGTGCACAACGGGCACGCACTGGTGGCCGGGTTGCGCCGGAACAAGCACAAGCCGGTGCTGACCCTCGGTGACGCCGTGCTCACCGGCGGTGACGTCCTGGACGCCATCAGCTGCTATATCGACGCCTTCGCCGAGCACGGCGTGGTGTGCGGTACTCCGATCGGCGTCCTCGCACTGAATCGACCCGAAGTACTGTTCACCATCGGTGCTGGTCAGATCGCCGGTCACCGCCGGACCGCGCTGCACCCCATCGGCGGCCTGGACGACCACGCGTATGTGCTCGCCGACGCGGGCATCACCACGCTGATCCTCGATCCGGTTCCGGCGTTCGTCGAGCGCGCCCGCGCGCTGGTCGACATGGTGCCGGGACTGAACCGGGTCCTGGTGCTCGGCCCGGTGCCCGAGGCGCTGTCCGATGTGGGCATCGACCTCCTGGCTACCGCTGATAAGTTCTCCCCGCGCCCGGTGCAGGCCGTCGAATTGCGGCCCGAGGATGTCATTTCCATCGCCTATACCGGCGGTACCACCGGAAAGCCCAAGGGCGTCATCGGTACGTCGCAGGCCATGGCGACCATGACGCAGATCCAGCTCTCGGAGTGGGAGTGGCCGAAGAACCCCAAGTTCCTCATCTGCACCCCACTCTCGCACGCGGGCGCGGCGTTCTTCCTGCCGGTCGTGCTGCTCGGCGGTCAGGCGATCGTACTGCCGCGTTTCGAGCCGGGTGAGGTGCTCGCGGCGATCGAAGAGCACAAGATCAACTCGACGATGCTGGTGCCGTCCATGCTGTACGCGCTACTGGACCACCCGGATTCGCACACCCGCGACCTGTCCTCGCTCGAAACCGTGTACTACGGTGCGGCCGCGATCGATCCGAATCGCCTGCAGGAAGCCATCGATCGCTTCGGGCCGATCTTCGCCCAGTACTTCGGCCAGTCCGAAGCACCCATGGCCATCAGCTACTTGGGCAAGGACGAGCACGACGAGGCACGACTCACCTCGTGCGGTCGCCCGTCCAATGCGATCCGGGTGGCCCTGCTCGATGACAAGGACAATGTCGTCGCTCCGGGCGAGGTCGGCGAAATCTGTGTCTCCGGACCGTTATTGGCGGGCGGATACCTGAATCTGCCCGAGGTCACCGCGGAAACCTTCCACGACGGCTGGCTCCGCACCGGCGACCTGGCCCGCGAAGACGAGGACGGGTTCCTGTTCATCGTCGGGCGCAGCAAGGACATGGTTGTCACCGGCGGCTTCAATGTCTTCCCCCGCGAGGTGGAAGACATTGTCTCCGAACACCCCCGGGTGCGCAACGTGGCCGTGGTGGGCGTCCCCGACCCGCACTGGGGCGAGGCAGTCACCGCGGTGCTCGTGCTCGACAAGGACACCGCCGCCGATCCCGCGGCCGTGGAGACCGTGACCGCCGAGATTCAGGCAGCGGTCAAGCGACGCAAGGGTTCCGTGCAGGTCCCCAAGCATGTGCTGCTGGTTGACGAGCTGCCGCTCACCGGCCTCGGCAAACCCGATAAGAAGGTCATTCGAGTACTCGCGGCCGAACGCCTCGGCCTCGCCTAGTCACGCTTGATCGGCGGTCGGCGGCGACATCCGCAAGGATCGCAGCTGCCGAGTGCCCCAGCGAACACTCACCACGATTTAGCGTCCACCATTTTGCCCCACGCCGACAATCCGACCCGAAGGGTCGTCGTGATCTCGCCACCCAGTTGCGACGTCAGATCTGCTCAACGCGCGGAAAGCGGTGGGAGCGCATAGAACCGGAAACCCGATTGGGAGACATGACCTAGTCCTCGTCATGCGGCCTCGGTCAAAGCAATGGTGCGGCATTGCCAATTCACGATGCTCATCAGGTCGAGTCGACGGTCGGGATCGTCGATGGGTCGGCCCATCAGCTCGGTGATACGGCGCAGCCGATAGCGGACGGTTTGGCTGTGGATGCCCAGTCGCTCGCCGGCGACGAGGGCGTTGCCGCCGCATTCGAGGTAGGCCAACAGTGTTTCCAGCAGCGGTTGGGCTCGCTGAGGCGGCAACGCTGCCAGCTGACCCAGCAGTTCCCGTGCTGAGGCGTCCATCAGATCCTCGGCCATCGAGGCGGAGATCGTGGCCGCGTGCTCGACGCAGCGCAGGCCGTGACCGGCGGGGAGAATCCCGCGCTCGATCAGAGTGATGGCATAGCTCGCCCACTGCAGCGACTGTGCGCCCTGGGTGACCGTCGCGGTCGGCCCGATTGCCACGTGTCGCGGCCGGGTGAGGTTGACGAGCTGCCGGATCAGATGCGGCCGACCCGGATCGGGCACGATCAAATAGGGCGTCGATGCCTCCCAATCGACCAACACGTCGGGGGGCAGGATGGCGTGGCACCGCCCGCCGTTTCGGGCGAGAGCCATCACCGCGATCCGTTTCGGAACCGGCCACGACGCTGCTCGCGCCGCCTCGTGGATCTCCTCGAGTTCGGGCTCCCGATCGCGAATCAGTAGATTTCGCAAGCTTGTTCGATGTCGGTCGCGGTCGGTCACCACCTGTCCCTGTTGCCGGAGATACCCCTGGTTGGCAGCCTCCATGGCCGTGGCGATCAGCGCGAAAAGCCGGTCGGTGAGCGTGGCGAGAACCTCCTCTGTCCAGCCATGGCGATAGGCGGCACTGATGAATCTGCGGCAGGCGACGTGCCCGCCGACCTGCAATGCGGTCTGCAGCGCTTCCAGATCACGTTCCTGATTGCTCAGTTCCGCGCCGAGTCGCCGGTAGAGCGAGGTCGCCGCCGACCAGATCGGCGGTTCGCAGGTGAGCTCGTCGAGGAAGCCGGTGATCGTCTCGTCGATGATCGCGTGTAGCGACCAGCTGGTCGCGGCTTCCCAGGTGTCGGCGATGCCCGGAGCTCGGAGCCGGAAATCCCGCTCGATCTCGTCGATCACGTCAGCGGTGCGCGACCGGAGCAGATCCGGCAGCTGTCGGTCGAGTTGTGCGGTCATCGCGCCCTCCCACCATCACGACGGCGCGTCCGGTTTCCCACACGGCGTCGTCGCCCGGACAGGTAATCTCGGTACTAGTTGACAAGTTGAGTATTCAATCTATCTCGTCCGTAACCTCTTCGTGACATTTTCGGCCGAGCCGAGACCGACACAGCTCACCGGTGCGGATGTCCCGGAGGTCCCAGTGCGGTACAACCTGATCGATCACGAACTCACCGAATCCGAGTCCGCCGAGGTCATCGCGTTGTTGCGGGCGCACAACGCCGAGGTGTCGCTAGCCGCCATCGAAGCGATCGAAACCCAGCTGGCCGATCAGCTACGCCCCCTCGGCCGCCGCGACCACGAGATCGGCGCGTTGATCGTCCAGTGGTGCAACACAAAGTTTCTCGATCTGCTCGAAGACGACGAGACTCCACTGACCGACTTGCGAGCGTTCCTGCGCGAAGTGGGCCGCACGGATGCGGCGGAGGGCTTCGCCCCCGAGCTGCGACAGACGGCTTTCCGGATCGGCACCGGGGTAGCCATCGCGCGCTTCGCCGAACTCTCGATGACTTTGCCGGCAGTGACGGCGGCGACGATCGGGCAGGTGGCCCAGCAGGTGCTGATCTTCCAGAACACGGTCATGGCGGCGCTCCGTGAGGGCTACGCCGATGTCGGCGCAGGCGGCGAACGGACCCGGTTGCGCAGTCGGTTGCTCGAACTGCTCATCGACCCGGCCCCGGACCTACCCGCCATCCGTGCCGCGGCGGCCGCGGCCGATTGGCCACTGCCGGAAGCTATCGCGGCCGTCGCGGTCGACGAGTGGACCCGCGATCCCTATCGACGATCCGATATCGATCTCCCGAGCAGCTGGGTGTCCGGCCTACACCTCGAACAGCAGTGCTTCCTCGTGACCGACCCCGGCGGCCCGGAAACTGCCGAGGCACTGCGCACCCTGCTGCACGGCCGGATCGGTGCCATCGGTCCGACCGTCGACCCGAGCGGGGTCGCCGACTCGCTGAACTGGGCGCTCCACACACTGAATCTGGTGCGGGACAGACGAATTCGATCCGAGGGACCCGTTCGCGCACTCGACCACGTCCCCGACCTGCTGATCTCGCGCAACGGCAACCTCGTGGCCGAGTTGGCCGCCGAACACCTGGCTCCGTTGGCGGGTGACGGCCCCGAACCGTACCGTCTCGCCGAGACCCTGCTCGCCTGCCTCGAATGTCGATTCAACGCCCCGGCCGCAGCACGGCGGCTAGGCGTCCATGCCCAGACGGTGCGGCATCGCATCCGCCGACTCAACGAGCTCTTCGGCGAGGACTTGCATCTGCCCGATCGCCAGCTGACTCTGCAGATCGCGGTCCGGCATTGGCTCATGACTCATGGGCCCGACAATCCCGACGTTCTTCGCGCATCTCGGTGACAATCCTGAGCTCCGAGGTATCTCGACGATGACAGCCTTGCTCCGCGGTGAGTAATCGGGGCTCGAAACTCCGCCGTCCATGGTGAAGAACCCGAACCCCTAGCCGCGCAAAGATTTCTCTCGCACCACCGGCACCGGTTCGTGGTGCGAGAGGAAGTCATGATGACGATCCCGCTGGACAGCGCGCCGACGTGGCGACCGTTGCGCGACGTGCGAAACCTCACCGCTCGGCTCGTCGCCCACTTCGTCGACAACGTCGCGGCCTGCGCGACTATGCCGGGCGACGCGATCTCCGGCGACATCACCACCGTCACTCGAATGTGTGTGGAGATCGTGGGCGGGGTCATCGACGGCAACGACGTGAGCGTGAAGATGAACCGGCTCGCGGTCGCCGCGGCGGGGTGGGCGCACGAAGGCGTGCCGATCGACGCCATCCTGCACGCCTTCTACGAAGGCCTGCGCCTGAGTCTGGACTTGGCGCACGACCAGGGCGCCGACCTCGACCGAGAAACGCTGATCGACGGATTCAATACGGCCATGGCGATTTCGGATCTGCTGTGCACGACAGTGGCGCGCGCCTACGTCAAGGAGCACCGCGTAGTAGCGGCCCAGCATCACACCGCGGTGCACACTTTGACCTCCGCGCTGCTGGCCGGACAGCCGACCGCGACAATGTCGCGCGAATGCGGATTCAGCGTCGCCAGCGCCTATCGCGTTGTGGCCCTGTCGATCCGGGCACACCCCGACGAACACGACAAGCGGCTCGACGCCGGCGTCGTGGCTCGACGCAAACTACGGCGGGTGCAATCCGTGCTCGCGCAACGCTACGGCGAGCCGATCCTGTCGTTGTTGTCGGTCAACGGCGGCACATTGCTGATCCCCTCCGAGTTGGCCGACGAGGACGCCCTCGACACGCTGATCGCCGAGCTCGCGCAGGCGGCTCGCGCCGAGATCATGGCGGCGCTGATCAGTGCGGAGGCAGCAGACATCCCGGACGCGGCGAAGCGGGCCCACGAACTGCTCGACATCGTGGAACGCCTGGATTGCCTGCCGGGGCTCTACCGATTCGATGATCTGGCGCTGGAGTACCAGCTGACTCGGCCGGGGCCGGGCCGGGCAAGGCTCGGCGAGATTCTGGAGCCGCTGGACCAGTACCCCGAATTGTTCGAAACCCTGCGGGTGCACGTAGCCAACAACATGAACCGTCAACTTACGGCGCGCGTGATGCACATCCACACCAACACCGTCGACTACCGCATGCGCCGTATCGCTCACCTCACCGGCGTCGACCCGGTCAAATCCTCCGGTCTGTGGCAACTGCGCTCGGCAATGGTCGCGCGCAGCTACCACCGCGGACTGTGACGGTTCGGCGAATGCGCTGCCGGCCGTCTCCGTGATCAGCCGACTTCACATACTGAACTATTTGCCTAATCCTGTTTCGTGGACACCAGTGTTACCCATGCCATACTATCGCATTCGCACCTACTAAAATAAGTGAGTATTGGAGTCAGGATGTACAGAAGTCGTCACCGACGTAGCTCTTCGCCGACGGTCTCAGCACCGCGGCACGCCGACCGAGGACAGGACGCCTGACATGCTCAATCTCGCAGTTCTCCTGGAAGACGCCGCACGCAACCACCCAGCGCGAGACGCCCTGGTGCTCGGCGATGTTCGCCGCACCTACGCCGAGATCGATGCCGCCGCCAACCAAGTGGCTGGGCTTCTGGTCGAGCGTGGCGTCCGGCCAGGCGACAAAGTCGCGCTGTCGTGCCCGAACACCCCATGGTTCCCGATCGTCTACTACGGCATCCTCAAAGCCGGTGGCGTCGTGGTTCCGTTGAACGTGCTGCTCAAAGCCAGGGAGATCGGCTACCACCTGCGCGATAGCGACGCGGTGGCCTACTTCTGTTTCCAGGGCACGATCGATCTGCCGATGGGTACCGAGGGTCGGGCCGGGTTCGACGAGGCCGACGGCTGCGAACACCTGTTCGTCATCACCACCGATTCGTCCGCTCCGTCACCACTGCCGGGGATCGAAACCTTGGCACAGGCTCTCGCGGGTCGTTCGACGAGTTTCGAATCCGCCGCAACGGAATCGACGGATTCCGCCGTCGTGCTCTACACCTCCGGCACCACCGGCCAACCCAAAGGCGCCGAGCTGACCCACGCGAATCTCGTGCTCAACGCGATGACCTCCCAGCGGCTGGTCAGCGCACCCGACGGTGCCGAGGTTCACCTGATCGCACTTCCCCTGTTCCACGCCTTCGGCCAAACGCTGCAATTGCACACCGCGTTCGCCTCGGCCGCGACCGTGGTGCTGATGCCCCGATTCGCGCCGCAAGAGGCGTTGCAGCTCATGCGCGACGAGTCGGTGACCCACTTCGCTGGTGTCCCGACGATGTATCACGCCCTGCTGGGTGCGCTGGTCGACGTCGATGCACCCGAAACATTCACCAAGACCCTGCAATTCGCGATCTCGGGCGGCGCCGCGATTCCGGTCGAATTGCTCCGGCAGATCACCGAACGGCTCGGCGTTCGAGTGCTCGAGGGCTACGGATTGTCGGAGACGTCGCCTGCGGCTTGCTTTTCACCACTGGACGGACCGAACCGGCCCGGATCCATCGGCAAGCCGATCTGGGGAGTGCAGATGAAACTGATCGATGCCGATTGGGCGGAAATTCCGGACGAACCCGCAGCGATCGGCGAGATCGCGATCAAGGGTCACCCGATCATGAAGGGCTACTACAACCGGACCGAAGCCACGGAAGAGGTCCTGCGCGATGGCTGGTTCCGGACCGGTGACCTCGCCCGTCGCGATGCCGACGGTTATTACTTCATCGTCGATCGCGCCAAGGACGTCATCATCCGCGGCGGTTACAACGTCTATCCCCGCGAGATCGAAGAGGTGCTGATGACCCACCCCGCGGTGTCGCTGGTAGCGGTTATCGGTGTCACGCACGCGACTCTCGGTGAGGAGATCAAAGCGGTTGTACTCAAGATCCTGGGTGACACGACCTCCGAACAGGAGCTGATCGACTGGGGCAAGGAGCAATTCGCTGCCTACAAGTACCCGCGAATCGTCGAGTTTCGCACCGAGCTCCCGATGACCTCGACCGGGAAGATCAAGAAGCTGGAATTGAGTAGTTAGCAGGATCGCCGATGCCCGGGCAAATCATTGCCCGGGCATCGGCGTCTCGCGCCCAACGGCGCACAGCATTCGTCGTCACGCCGCGCCTTCAGAACACGGCTTCGTCGACCCGCATGATGTCGTTGTCCAGGTCGGACAGAATCGAACGCAGTGCGTGCAGGTCGGGTAGCACATTTCGGGCGAAGTACTGCGCGACCGTGACTTTGCCGAGATAGAACCCCGTGTCGGTGCCGGGCGCGGGATCACGCAGGACCCCGAGCGCGATCTCGGCGTGCTGCAGCAGCCGCCAGCCGACCAGTAGATCCCCGACGGCCAGCAGATACCGTACCGACGCGAGCCCGACCGTATACAGACCGCGCGGTTCCGCACCGGCAGCCAGGACATGCGCGGTCAGGGTCGCTGTCATCGACTGCACGTCGTCGAGCGCCGCGGCGAGCAGCACCCGCTCGTGCTTCAACTCCGCGGCACCGGCCGGGTCCTCGGCGAACTTCACGATCTGCTGCGAAAGGTGTGTCAACGCCACACCGCGGTCACGAACGATCTTGCGGAAGAAGAAGTCCTGCGCCTGAATCGCGGTCGTGCCCTCGTAGATCGAGTCGATCTTCGAGTCGCGCAGATACTGCTCGATCGGGTAGTCCTGCAGATAGCCCGAACCGCCCAACGTCTGCAGCGACTCGGCGAGGTAGCGGTAGGCCCGCTCCGAACCGACTCCCTTCACCACCGGGAGCAGCAGGTCGTTGACACGCGCGGCCAGCTCCGGATCAGCACCCGAAACATGGTGTGCCAGTTCTGGATCCTGGTGTGCGGCGGTGTAGAGGTATATCGCCCGCAGGCCCTCGGCATACGCCTTCTGCAGCATCAGCGAACGCCGCACATCTGGGTGAGCGATGATCGGCACGCGAGGGGCGTTCTTGTCGGCGGCTCGGGTCAGATCCGCGCCTTGTACCCGGGACCGCGCATAGGTGAGCGCGTGCAGATATCCGCTGGAAAGAGTCGCGATCGCTTTGGTGCCGACCATCATTCGCGCGTGCTCGATGATGTGGAACATCTGCGCGATGCCGTTGTCGAGTTCACCGACCAGCCACCCGGCAGCGGGGACGCCGTGCACGCCGAAGCTCAACTCGCAGGTCGCCGAGACCTTCAGACCCATCTTGTGCTCGACGTTGGTGACGAACGCGCCGTTGCGCTCGCCCAGCTCGCCGGTGTCGGGGTCGAAACGGAACTTCGGAACGAAGAACAGTGACAGCCCCTTCGTCCCGGGCCCGGATCCCTCGGCGCGCGCCAGGACCAGGTGCACGATGTTGTCGAACAGATCGTCGGAATCGGCCGAACTGATGAACCGCTTCACACCCTCGACGTGCCAAGTGCCGTCGGGTTGGCGAATCGCCTTGGTACGCAATGCTCCGACGTCGGAGCCCGCCTCGGCCTCGGTCAGCACCATGGTGCCACCCCAGCCCTGCTCGACGGCGGTCCGCACGATCGCACGCTGCAGGTCGCTGCCGTGCGCGAACACCGACGATGTCCCGGGTCCCAGCGCGTAGATATAGGCGGCGGGATTGGCCCCGAGAACCAATTCGCTCAGCGCCCAGTACACCGCGCGCGGCAGGGGCATCCCGCCGAGATCGGACGGTAAGCCCAACCGTTCCCAGCCCATCTCGCGCAATGCCCGGAAGCTGTCCTTGAAAGACTCGGGCAAGGTGACGGAGTGTGTCTCGGCGTCGAACACCGGCGGGTTGCGATCGGCATCGGCGAACGAGGCACCGAGCCGACCTTCGGCGAGGCGTCGCAGTTCCTCCAGCATGTCCAGCACCGAATCGGTGTCGAGGTCGCCGAACACGCCGGCGTCGAGCAACTCGCCGAGGCCGAGGACCTCGAACAGATTGAACGTCAGGTCCCGGATATTGCTCTTGTAGTGCGTCACTGCTGCTCGGCCCCGGCATCGACGGCCTCGCGTTGCACTTGCTCGGCCGCTTCGGCCTGGATGCGCGGGTACTGCGCGGCCATCGCCTCGCTCAGCGCCTTGGCCGCCGAGAGCGGACGCACCATCACGGTGAACTCATCGATCTTGCCGTCTTCATCGAGATGCAGGAAGTCGCAGCCGGACACCTGTTTGCCATCGACGGTGGCCTCGAACAGGAAAGCGTGATCGCGGCCGCCGGCATCCTCGATCTCACGGACGTAGTGGAATCCCTCGAACACTCGCGTCACACCACGCAGGATCGCCGCGGTGATCGGCTTGCCGGGATACGGATTGAACGCCACCGGGCTACGGAAGACCACATCGTCGGCGAGTAGCGCCTCGAGCGCGACCATGTCTTCGGCCTCGACGGCCGCACGGAATGGATGCATCGCACACCTCGTATTCAAATTGTTGAGTAAACCATTCGAACAGTACCCAGCCCTCGAAGGTTTGGTCAACAAGCTGGGACAACCGACCGCATCTCGGATACACCCCGCCTTGCCGCACGTTGTGGACACCGATTCACTACAAACGCTATCCTGCCAACCTAGTAACCAATTTGAGTATCTGAACGCTTGTCAGCGAAGCCAACTTCCTGGAAATGATCGGTAGGTCACTCGATGAACACGACGCACTATCCGCACCTGCTCGAACCGCTCGACCTGGGCTTCACCACGCTGCGCAACCGCGTGCTGATGGGGTCGATGCATGTCGGGCTCGAAGAAGCACCCCAGGGCTTCGACCGGATGGCCGCCTTCTACGCCGAACGCGCACGCGGCGGCGTCGGCCTGATCGTCACCGGCGGTATCGCGCCCAACGAGCAAGCCCGCCCCTATCCGGGCGGGGCGATGCTGACCGAGGAGTCCGAGGCGGACCGCCATCGCATCGTCACCGACGCCGTGCATACCGCCGGCGGCAAGATCGCCATGCAGATCCTGCATTTCGGGCGCTACGCCCACCACCCCGACCTGGTCGCACCGAGCTCGTTGCAGGCCCCGATCAGCGCGTTCCCGCCGCGCGGACTCACCGACGCCGAGGTCGAACAGACCATCGAGGACTTCGCGCGCTGTGCCACGCTCGCCAAGCTCGCCGGATACGACGGGGTGGAGATCATGGGATCGGAGGGCTACCTGATCAACGAGTTCATCGCCGCCAACACCAACAAGCGCACCGACCGCTGGGGCGGCGGCTATGAGAACCGAGTCCGATTCCCGGTCGAGATCGTCCGCAAGGTCAGGGCCGCGGTCGGCGACGACTTCATCGTCATCTACCGGCTGTCGATGCTCGACCTCGTTCCCGACGGTTCCACCTTCGACGAGGTCGTCGATCTCGCCCAGCGGATCGAAGCCGCGGGCGCCACGATCATCAACACCGGAATCGGCTGGCACGAGGCGCGGATCCCCACCATCGCCACCTCGGTGCCGCGCGGTGCGTACGCGTGGGTGACCAAGAAGCTGATGGGTGCGGTCTCGATACCGCTGGTAACGAGCAATCGCATCAACACCCCGGACAAGGCCGAAGAACTCCTCGCCGACGGCTACGCCGACATGGTGTCGCTGGCCCGGCCCTTCCTCGCCGACCCCGAATTCGTGAACAAGGCCGCGGCGGGCACGCCCGAACGCATCAACACCTGCATCGGCTGCAACCAAGCCTGCCTGGACCACACCTTCAGCATGAAAATCACCTCGTGCCTGGTGAATCCGCGTGCCTGCCACGAAACCGAGCTCGTTCTCGCTCCCACCCGCAGACGTAAGCGTCTCGCCGTGGTCGGCGCGGGCCCCGCAGGCCTGGCTTTCGCCACCACCGCGGCTGAACGTGGCCATACGGTCACGCTCTTCGACCGTGCCGCAGAGATCGGCGGACAGCTCAATATCGCCCGCCAGGTTCCGGGCAAGAGCGAGTTCGACGAAACGCTGCGCTACTACCGGCATCGTCTCGCCGAGACCGGAGTTCGGCTGCTCCTCGACATTCCGGCCACCGCGCGATGGCTCACCGATGGGTCCTTCGACGAGATCGTCCTCGCCACCGGGGTCATCCCGCGGATTCCGGATGAGCTCCCCGGCGTCGACCATCCGATGGTGTTGAGCTACTTGGACGTGCTGCGTGACAAGGCGGTCGTCGGGAATCGGGTGGCGGTGCTCGGTGCAGGCGGTATCGGCTTCGATGTCGCCGAATTCCTCACCGCGCCCGACCCCGCCTCGGAACCTGATATCGCCACTTTCCTCGCCGAATGGGGCGTGGACGCCGAACACCGTGAACGCGGTGGCCTCACCGGCGTCGTGCGGACGGCGTCGGCGCGGGAAGTCACTCTGCTGCAGCGTAAGTCGAGCAAAGTCGGTGCCGGACTCGGCAAGACGACCGGGTGGATCCATCGCACCGAACTCAAACACCGTGGCGTCACCATGGTCGCCGGGGCACAGTATGAACGCATCGACGACCTCGGGCTGCACTACCGGCTCGACGACACCGCGCACGTACTCGAGGTCGACAACATCGTGCTGTGCACCGGCCAAGAGCCCAACCGAGAGCTGCACTCGGAGCTGATCAGCCAGGGCATGAGTGTTCATGTCATCGGCGGCGCCGACGTTGCCGCCGAGCTCGACGCCAAACGGGCTATCGATCAGGGAACCCGTCTGGCCGCGGCGATCTGATCCGCTCCCCCGGCTACCACCGAAGCAGCCGGTCGGCATCGCGCCGACCGGCTGGTTCGGTTCCCGGTTAGGACAGGCGCAGCGCGAGGTACTTGGCCTCGAGGTACTCGTCGAGACCGGTGCTGCCACCCTCGCGACCGAGCCCGGAGGCTTTGACACCACCGAACGGCGCCGCCGGGTCGGAGATGATCCCGGTGTTGATGCCGACCATGCCCGATTGCAGACCTTCGGCGAAGGTCATCGTCTCACCGAGATTCTCGCCGAATACATAGGCGGCCAAACCGGATTCGGTGTCGTGGGCGAGAGCGAGCGCTTCGTCGACATCGGTGAAGCTGCGGACCGGAGCAATGGGGCCGAAGATCTCCTCGCGCCACACCTGCGCCGCGGGATCCACCTCGGTGAGGACTACCGGACGCGCGAAATAGCCTGGACTGTCGGGCAGTTCGGCGGTCATGTGGACTCGGGCACCGCTTGCCACCGCGTCTTCGATCAGCCAGTGCATCTGATCGACCGCGGCCCGATCGATCAGTGGCCCGAGCGCGGTCGCCGGATCCATGCCGTCGCCGATCCGCAGCGCCGACATCCCCGTGGCCAGCCGCTCGGTGAACTCCGCGGCCAGGGATTCGTGCACGAGAAAGCGATTGGCCGCCACACACGCTTGGCCGCCGTTGCGCATCTTGGCCGTCAACGCACCGGCGACGGCCTTGTCCAGGTCGGCGGAGGCCAACACGACGAACGGCGCGTTCCCACCCAGTTCCATCGAGGTGCGCAGAATGCGCTCGGATGCCTGGGCCAGCAGCTTGCGGCCCACCCCGGTGGAACCGGTGAAAGTGAGCTTGCGCAGGCGCTCATCGGTGAGGATGGTGGTCGCGACCGCGGCGGATCGACTCGTGGTGACGCAGTTGACCACGCCGGCGGGTACACCGGCGTCCTGGAACACGCGCATCAATTCCAATGCGGTGAGCGGTGTTTGGGAGGCGGGCTTGAGCACGATGGTGCACCCGGCGGCCAGCGCGGGCGCTACTTTGCGAGTCACCATGGCCAACGGGAAGTTCCACGGCGTGATGGCGAGCACCGGACCGACCGGCTGCTTCGTCACCAGAATTCGTTGTCCGCCGGTGGGTGCCCGGAAGTACTCGCCGCCCGCCTGCACACCCTGCTCGGCGAACCACCGCAGGAACTCGGCACCGTAGACGACCTCGCCGCGCGCTTCGGCATACGGCTTGCCCATCTCCAGCGTCAGTATCTGCGCGATCCGTTGCGCCCGCTCGTGCAGCAGGTGGAAGGCCTTCATGAGGATGTCGGATCGGGTGCGAGGATCTGTCGCGGCCCAGCTGTTCGCGGCAGCGGCGGCGGCATCCAGCGCGGCCGCGGCGATGTCGGGGCCGCCATCGGCGACCGTGGCGATCACTGCACCGGTGGCGGGGTCTTCCACCGGCAGGTGCGCGTCGCCGGTGTGCCATTCGCCGCCGATGAACTGACCGTTCGGCAGCCCGTCACACAGCTTGTCGAGAGTGCGGGTCATGGGAGCTCCTGATCTTGCTGGTCGATGACGATGATCTGGCGGATGGCCGTGCCGTCGGCGAGAGCGTCCATCGCGTCGTTGATGGCGGTGAGCTCGATGCGGGCCGAGATCAGCCGTTCCACCGGCAACTTCCCCGCCCGCCACAGCTGTTCGTAGCGCGGAATATCGCGTGCCGGAATCGCCGAGCCCAGATAGCTGCCGACCAGGGTGCGAGCCTCGGCGGTGAGGCTCAGTGGTGGCAGCGTGATCGTGGCGTCCGGCGACGGAAGCCCCACCGTGACGGTCGTACCGCCGGGTCGGGTTGCGGCGTAGGCGGTTTCCAGCGCCGCGGGATGTCCCGCGCACTCGATGACGTACTCGCAGCGGATACCCGAGGCGAGGACCTCGTCCGGTGTCATGGCTTCGGTGGCGCCGAGCGACATCGCCGTGTCGAGTTTGTCGGTGACGCGGTCCACCGCGACGACCCGTTCGACGCCGATCGCCTTGGCCACCAACAGTGCCGCCATCCCGACACCGCCGAGCCCGACCACCATCAGACTGTCCGACGGTTGCGGCCGCGCGACGTTGATCACCGCTCCCCCGCCCGTCAGCACCGCGCATCCGAACAACGCCGCGACTTCGGCGGGCACGTCGTCGCCGACCACCACCAGCGATGCGCGATCCACCACCGCGTGGGTGGCGAACCCCGACACCCCGAGGTGGTGGCGCACCCGCCCGCCGTCGCGGGCCAGATGCCCTGGATGGTGCAGCAGTTCCCCGGCCGCATTGGCGCGGGTGCCTTCGGTACACGGCAGTCGGCCGTCACGACTCCAGTCGAGATCGCTGTGACCGCAGGCGTCGCAGGTCCCGCAGCGGGGCAGAAACGTCATGACCACCTGACGACCGACGGCGACATCGGTCACCGCCTCGCCGACTGCCAGTACGGTGCCTGCCGCCTCGTGCCCGAGCAGCATGGGCAGTGGCCGGGGGCGGTTGCCGTCCACCACGCTCAAATCGGAGTGGCACACCCCGGCCGCCTTGATCGCGACCAGCACCTCAGTGGGGCCGGGACCGTCGAGATCGAGGTCGCACACAGTGATCGGGCGAGTCTCCCCGTAGGGGCGAGATCTGCCGGTTTCCTCGAGCACCGCTCCTCGAATGCGCATCATGCCGAATATGATACACAGAGCACTGTGTGTCTCAAATAGCCTTTTCGGGTGGCTGCGCCCGAGCGTTGACCGGCGTCATCGGCGCGGGCTCCTATGCTTTCCGGGTGATACGCGCAGAGGGGTCAAGGGCGCCGGGGCGACCGGCATCAGCGAGCCCGGAGGACGTACTGAAGGCCGCCGCCCGCACGTTCCTGGCAGGCAAGCGGCTCGACGTGAATGCCATCGCCACCGAGCTCGGCGTCGCTCGTGCCAGCATCTATCGATGGTTCGGGTCTCGCGACGGGTTGCTCGGGGCGGCCATCGTCCGCCAGCTCGAACGCACCGTGGCCTACGCCGACCGGCTCACTCGGGCCACCGGCAGCGAGCGGCTGAGCGAGGTGCTCGACCGCACCATCCACCTGCTCGTCGAAGACGATTCGCTCCGTGCCTATTTCGACAACGAGTCGACCGCGGCCTTGCGACTGATCACCCGCGGTGACGGGCAGGTACACCAGGCGGCCGTGGCTACCGTCGAGAAACTGATCGAACAGGCCCAAGCGCACGGCTATCGCCCACCGATCGACTCGGCGACGCTGGCCTACGCACTGGCGCGCTTGTGGGAAGCGTTCCTCTACAACGACGCGGTGGCCGGCTTCCGTGGCGACGTGGAGCGGCTACAGACAGTCCAAACAGCGCTGTTGCGTGCGCATCCGAACTGTTGATCTCGCAGATGCCGCTCAAACCTGAGCGACGATGCGACGGTCGATGACCGCCAGTGCGAACTCGGCCCAGCGAATGTTCTCCTGCTCGAAGGAGATTCCCCGCATCAAGGTCAGGTAGGGGCCGACACGTTCAGCTTCCTCGAGATAGGCCTGTTCGGTGCGACCGGCGAGCAGTCGGGTACGGAGCCGTTCGTAGCGGGCGAGTTTACCGACCGACCACTCCCGCTTTTCGGCGACCGCGGCGCGCACGGCAGGCGCGTCCTGGGTCTGCATGCTCTGCACTCTGACCATCAGCTCGTCGCGGATCGCGGGCGGTTTGTAGTCGCTGGCGGCGAACTCGTGGAGTGCGGCGTATCCGGCTTCGGTGATGGAGTGCAATCGCTTGTTCGGCCTGCGTTCCTGCAGGACGACCCGCGTATCGATGAGGCCGTCGGTAGTCATCCGCTCCAGCTCCCGGTAGAGCTGCTGGGGCGTGGCCATCCAGAAATTGGCGACCGATGCGTCGAACCCCTTCGCGAGGTCGTAGCCGGAAGCCTCACCGTCCAGTAGGGCGGCGAGGATCGCGTTGCGTAGTGCCATCATTGCATCGTAGCACCCGATACTAATCAATTCGATGCCCACATTGCGTCGCCTTACTGGCCATATAGCTGGATCATTTCGCAGCCATCTGGACAACTAGTTTGCTGAATCCGAGGGATCTCGCGGCGGTGGTTGCCATCGGGAAGGGCCGGCATCAGCCGACCCTTCCCGATGTCGCTCAGCCCAGCGGGCAGGTATTGCGATATTCCTGAAATTCTGCCGACTTCGACGGTCCGGGGCAGAGGAACTGGTCGTAGCGAGTGTCGTTGTCGACGAACCGCTTCAGCCAGGACAGGGTGGACTTCGTGTTGGTGGCGTTGGCCTCCACCGGCTTGAAGTGGTTGCCGCTGTTGTACTCCAGGTACGCCTTGTCCCTGGCGTTGGTCAGGTGGTCGTAGAAGGGCTCGGCATGTGCGCCGGTCGGCGCGATGACGTCGTCGGCGGCGCCGATCAGCAGCGTCGGTGTGGTCACCTTCTGCAATGCGGAGTAGGGCTCCCAGGGCGCGAGACCGACGGCGGCTTTCAGCGCCGGCCTGTCCTCGGCGGCACGCAGCGCGCCACCACCACCCATGGAGAACCCGACCACGGCGGTCCGGGTGGGATCGATGCGGTCCTTGTACTGACTCTGCGTGGTCAGCCAGTCGATGGCGCCGAGCAGCTGCTCACCGCGGGATTCAGGAAGATCCAGCGTGGTGTTCGTCTCGAGGGTGATCACGACGAACCCCTGCGAGGCCAGGCGTGGACCGAGCCAGCTGATGATGGACTCGGGATTGGTGAAGCCAGGGGCCACCGCGACGGCGCCGAAAGTGCCCTGGTCGGTGGCCGTCGGGTAGTAGACGGTTCCCTTGTTGAATTTGTTGCTGGCTCCCGAAGGCGCCGGGGCCTGCGCGATGGCGAATGACCCCTTCTCGGCGGTCACGCTCGCCTCGGTGGGATTCGGGCCCTTTTCATAGGGGTTGTCGGCGGCATGGGATGGCGTGACAACTCCGAGCGACACGGCGATGGCCGCGACGAAGGGTGCGATCCGGAGCCACTGAATAGTCTTGCTGGACAAGGAATTTCCTCTCGCCTTTGAGTGGTGCGAGGGAAATACTGCGCGGTGCCGAACCGAGAATCTGCGCAGCGGGCGACGATCTTTTCCAGCCTGGACGCGCATCGCCGAACAACAGTGTCACCGCGGTGCGCCCACGGGTACACGGCCAGTCATCGCGGTGAGCGCCGAGCAGGGTGCAGTCGTCGGCGGGCGGTGAATTTCGTAGTGCACGAGTTCGACTGCGGCGGCCAGGAAATCGGCAGCTGGTTTCCGGAGTCGGGTGCCTGAATATCGCCCTCGATCTGCGAAAACTGCTGGAACTCAAGCGATTTCGCAGCTGTCGCTGGTACCGTAGATGGGTCGGTGTTTCGTTCGAGGAGGTTG
The DNA here is from genome assembly GCF_042754695.1 of Nocardia sp. NPDC059195. Classification (NCBI taxonomy): domain Bacteria; kingdom Bacillati; phylum Actinomycetota; class Actinomycetes; order Mycobacteriales; family Nocardiaceae; genus Nocardia; species Nocardia sp. NPDC059195. The sequence continues at coordinate 162,041 of NZ_JBHZBG010000004.1, forward strand.
TCATGACCGCTTATGTGAAGGTTCTGATCGAGAAGATCATTGGGGGTGCGGATGCCGAAGCGCAGGGTGTGCATCCGTACTACCACCACATCTGATCACCTCAGCCGTTCGGGAGGCCGCGTCTCCGGTCTCCCGGGCGGTCACCGTCGGTGATGGCATCGGTGCACACGGCGCGGGTCCCAGGTCCGCGCGGGCGTCTATTCGTGGGCAATACCTGGGATTACGAACGCGACCGGGATGGGTTCCTGACCCGGTGCCAGCGCCGTTACGGTGAGGTGTTCCGGATCGGCCGCCGCAGTGTGGTGGCCTGCCACCCTGACCTCGTTCATGCGGTGCTGGCCGCGACAAATGTCGAATATCTGCTGATGATGAAACCCGGGTTGGATGTCGCCAGCGCCCAAGATCATACCCGTCCTTGGATGCACGGGCGCCGGTGCGCAGGAACAGGATTCGGGCCGACGATGCTTGCCGCGCACACTCCCCGCATCGATCAGGCTGTGGCGCTGCAGTTATCGGAATCGACCGGCAGGCAGTTCCCGTTGCTGGACACCGCCCAGGACATCTGCGGGCGGGTCGCCGCCGCCTACTGTGTGGCCACCTCCGACGCCGGGCAAGCAGCGCGGCTGACGGCGACGTTCAGCCAGCTGACCTTGGCCGATATGGCTGGGGTTGGCAGCCTTTCGGCAAAGACAGCCCGGCATCACACCCGCCTCCACGAGGCCGAACAGGCATGCCTGGACCTGCTCGCTGAGCTGCTGCGCGAGCGGCGCGTCCAGAGCTACACCGGATCACCCCGCGACCTGATCGATGTGCTCACGACAACCCGGCCGGACCAGCCGGTATCGGTGGAATACGGCGCGCGGGTATTGAAGACGATACTCACCGCTGCCCGGGGCATCCCGGGCGCGGCGCTGGCCTGGATCATCGCCGAGATCGCCGACAACCACCTGCTACGCGATCGCATCCGTAGCGAGTCGGCCCAACTGGCACAGGTTGTGGCCTCCGGCGATCCGCATCACATGCCCTACACCCACGCCGCGGTCAAAGAAATCCTGCGCGTGCACCCCCCGATCTGGTTGCTCGGTCGCATCACGGCACACACCACCCACCTAGACCGCTGGACGATCACCGCCGGGGAACGGGTCCTGGCCAGCCCCTACCTGATCCACCACGACCCCCGCTGGTGGACCGAACCACACCACTTCGCACCAGAACGCTGGCTGCACACCGCCGCTGCGCACACCCACCGCCACGCCTATCTGCCTTTCGGCGGCGGTCCCCGCGCATGCCTTGGCTCCCGCCTCGGGCTGCTGCAACTGACCATCACCGCCGCACATCTGGCCCGCGACTACGACATCGAACTCATCGACCACGACCACACCGACACCCAGCACTCCGTCCTGCGCGCACCCCGGATCAGAGCCGCCCGCCTGCACCTACGCGAACATGCCGCACCACACCAGCGCGACGGCACTACTCACCCCACTCGCTGATCATCGGACAATCACCGCCCTTGCGCGAGAACATGATCCGCAACACTGATCGACCGGCACAGTCAATGGCAGGAAATACGTCGATCACTCTCGGAAGGTACCGATGAAACAGTCTCCGGCTACTGGCGGTGCGTTCGAATTAGAGCCAGCGGGAACGCGATTGACTCGGTGGGCAACTGAGTCGGTCGCCTACGTGACAGAGTTCATCGACGGGTTGCAGGACGCACCCATTATCTATGATGCGGATCCGGTGGGAGTCCTCGATAGCCTCCAAGCCCCACCAGGTGAGGATCCAGCGGAGTTCACTTATTTGCTGGACATCTACGCACGGGCGGTCAGGTCGGGCGTCGAGTCGTCCGGACCGCGCATGATGGCCCACGTCCCTGGTGGTGGGATTGTCTCGGCAGCGTTGGCAGAGTTCCTCGCTGCGGCGACCAACCGCTACACCGCACGAAGCGCTCATGCACCGGCAGCGGTCGCGCTGGAACACGGACTGATGCGTTGGCTGTGCGGCCTGCTTCAGCTGCCCGATACGGCTGTCGGCGTCACCACGTCCGGGACCTCGATGGCCGCACTGTCGGCCATCGTCGCGGCCCGCAGTCACCATCTGGGACAAGACTTTCGACACGGTACGGTGTATCTCACCGACGCAACCCACCGATCCATCCGCAAAGCCGCCATGATCGCCGGCTTGGATCCCGCACACGTTCGCGTCGTGCCAAGCACCCCGGCGCTCCGCATGGACATCCAGGCTGCTCGCACCCTGATCGAAGCGGACCGAGCGGCGGGCCTTTCACCTTTCCTGATCGTCGGCACAGCAGGCTCGACCGACACCGGAACCGTCGACCCACTGCGCGACATATCCGATCTGGCGCACGAACAAGGCCTGTGGTTCCACGTCGATGCCGCCTATGGTGGCTTCTTTCATTTGACCGCCCACGGTCGAAAGATCATGGCCGGTATCCACGAAGCCGACTCCATCTCCTTGGATCCTCACAAAAGTCTCTTCCTTCCCTCGGGTATCGGGATCCTTTTGGTCCGCGATTACGACATTCTCCGTAACGCCTACGCAATCGGCGACAATCCTTGCCTCGCAGGGGAGGGCATCGACGAGATCCCCGCACTGCCCGACTACGCCGAACTAGGTCCCGAACTGACCCGCAGCTTCCGCGGGTTGCCATTGTGGCTTCCCCTCCACCTGCATGGTGTCGCGGCATTCCGCGGGACCCTCGAGGAGAAACTCGATCTTGCGCGGATGATGTACCAGGAACTGCGCTCCGACCCGCGCTTGGACCTGCCATGGCCTCCGGACCTGTCGATCGTGGCATTTCGATTGACCGACGGTGACGACGCAGACCACCAAGACTTCCTTCAACGCGTCCAAGCGACCGGACGCGTGTCGCTGTCCAGCGCGCGGATAGACGGAAGAATCGCTCTTCGCCTCTGCGTCCTCTCACACCGAGTCCACCGTGAACATATCCACGATGCCCTAGCTGCCATCAGGGAGAACTTATGACCAGTCACGAGATGCCGACCTCGACCGAGACGTCACTGTCCGTGCAGGATCTGCCGCTCCTGGATATCACGACCCCCGGCTTCACCTGGGAGGGGCCGGAGGTGGCAGCGGCGCGCCAGAAGCACTGGGCCGCCCGGTCTCCTGTCGGGCTGCTGGTGCTGCGATTTGCCGAGGCGGCCGAACTGCTGCACGATCCACGGCTCGTGCAGGACCTGGGTTCCCTCGTGGAGCGCGCTGGGGCCGTGAGCGGACCGCTGCACGATCAGGCCACGCTGTCGCTGCAGAGCCGCGCAGGCACCGACCACCGCCGGAGGCGAGGCGGGCTGGTCGCGCGGCATTTCTCGGCGGCCCACGTCGCGAAGATGCGGCCGTTCATCCGTGCCACCGCGCACACTCTGGCCGAGCAACTGGCCACCGTCGGGCCATGTGACTTCGTGAACGCGTTCGCTGAACCACTGCCGCTCACCGTGATATGCCACCTTTTGGGGATCCCGCCCGGGGACCGCGACCTCATTCACCACCCCGCCAAGGGTGCCGGGCTGCTGCTTGCCCTCGACTACAACCCCGACCTGCTGCCACTGGTCGAGGCCGGCATCGTCGCCCTGACCGATTACGTCGAGACCTTGATCCGCGGGCGGGTGGCGGAGCCCGGCAGCGACGGTCTGCTCTCCCACCTCCTGCGCGCCACCCAGGACGACAACGTGGACGAGCGCGAGCTGGGAGGGCTCGTCGTCGACCTACTCACGGCCGGGTTCAACACCGTAAGCCACCAGCTCTCCCTGGCCATGGTCGCTTTCGCTCAGCACCCCGAACAATGGTTCATGCTGCGAGAGCGACCCGAACTCGCCGAACAGGCAGTCGACGAGATTCTGCGCTACTGCCCCACCACCGCGACAATCTGGCGGCGTGCGGCCACGGACCTCGATTACCAGGGCCTGCACATCCCCGCTCATACTCTCGTTCACCTGGTCGTGTACTCCGCCCACCGCGACCCGATGGCCTTCCCCGACGGGGACACTTTCGATATCGCAACCGCACGTAATGCACCACTACTGACGTTCGGCGGCGGCGCTCACTTCTGCCCCGGCACCGCCCTATCCCGTTCCGAACTGACTGAATCCCTCACCGCTCTCACCACCCACCACGGCCCGCCCCGAATCACCGGACCCATCACCTGGCGGCCGCCCATAGGGGTTTGCGGCCCCGAAACGCTTCCCCTGACATTCGGCCCGCCGTAGGTGACAGGGCCCCCGTCGGCGTTGCGGACCGGCGTCAGGCAACGTCCCGGCAAGCTGCTCCTGCGGCATAGCACGTTACGCCGCCTGTCCTCGGGGGTAGTCGGGACACGTCCTCCTCCGACATGACGGAAAGGCGCTGATAGACAGCGATTTCAGGCCCCGGCCGCGTAGCCCTCGTTGCCCATCGCCTGGGCCGCGAGGCTCTTGCGATACTGCTCCAGCGCCACCAGGTCGCCGAACAGTGCCATGTAGGTGTCGGGCTCCTCGCTGGCGGAAAGGCGCTGCAGCTTGGATTTGAGCTCGGCGATCTGGCGGCCTACCCAGGCTTCCTGGGTGCGGGCCAGGATGCCGGTGATGAAGCGTGGGGTGTCGTTCTGGGTGCGGACCGGGAGTTGCTCGTTGGCCAGTTCGGAGACCAGGGCGCGGATCATCAGGTCGTCGGTGTGGTCGGCGACGGCGGCGACCCATTCGGCGCCGCTGAGCCCGGCCGCCGTGCCGCCCGCTTGGGCGATCATGATGCGCAACGCCACGTAGGCGGGGTGGGTGAAGGCGGCGACGTCGATCGCGTCGAAGGCCACACCGGCGATTCCGGGGTATTGCAGTGCGGCACTGAGGCTTTGACGTTGGGCGAACAGCACCGGATCGTTCGGGGCAGGCCGCACCGAGGAGCTCTCCTCGACGCGGGGCGCGGGAATCGCCTCGGCGCCCGTTTTCAGCGCAGGCGCGGCATTGCCGCCCATCCGGTTCTTCTTCGCCTCTTCACCGACCCGGCGCACGACCAGCTGGATGTCGTCCCAGCCGACCCAGCCGGCCAGTTTGGTCGCGTAGCCCTTACGGGTGGCGTTGTCCTTGATCTGAGCCACCACGGGCACCGTACGGCGCAACGCCTCGACCCGGCCCTCGACATCGTCGAGATTGTGTTCGGCCAGCAGACCGCGAATCACGAACTCGTACAGCGGAGTTCGCCGCGCTACCAGATCACGCACGGCGCTGTCACCAGAGTGCTGACGCAGCTCACACGGATCCTGCCCGTCGGGCGCGACCGCGATGTAGGTCTGTCCGGCCAGCCGCTGATCGCCGCTGAACGCCTTCAACGCCGCGGCCTGGCCTGCCGCGTCACCGTCGAAGGTGTAGATGATCTCGCCGCGCCAGAAGTTGTCGTCCATCAGCAGCCTGCGCAACACCTGCAGGTGCTCTTCGCCGAAAGCGGTGCCACAGGAGGCGACCGCGGTTTTCACCCCGGCCAGGTGCATGGCCATGACATCGGTGTAGCCCTCGACGACCACGGCCTGATGACCCTTGGAGATGTCGCGTTTGGCGTGGTCGAGACCGAACAGCACCTGAGACTTCTTGTACAGCAACGTTTCCGGCGTGTTCACGTACTTACCGGGCATGGTGTCGTCGTCGAACAGCTTGCGCGCGCCGAACCCGATCACCTCACCGCCGAGATTTCGGATCGGCCACAGCAGGCGGCGGTGGAACCGGTCGATCGGACCGCGCTTGCCCTGCTTGGACAGTCCGGCCGCTTCCAGCTCCTTGAACTCGAAACCCAAGCGCTGCAGGTGTTTGGTGAGTCCGTCCCAGCCCGCCGGCGCGTAACCGCAGCCGAACTGCTGCCAGGACGCCTTGTCGAAGTTGCGGTCGGTCAAGTACTTGCGTGCGGCTTCGGCCTCGGGTTCGTGCAGCAAAGCGGCGTAGAACTCATGTGCGGCGGCATTAGCGGCGACCAGACGCGAGCGGGTGCCGCGGTCTCGCTGCACCGAAGTGCCGCCACCTTCGTAGTTGATCTGGTAGCCGATGCGGTCCGCCACCTGCTCGACGGCCTCGACGAAACCGATGTGTTCCATCTGCTGCAGGAACTTGTAGACGTCGCCGCCCTCACCACAGCCGAAGCAGTGGAACAGTCCGTGGTTGGGTCGCACATGGAACGACGGCGATTTCTCGTCGTGGAACGGGCACAGACCTTTGATCGAGTCGGCGCCCGCGCGCTTGAGCGCCACGTACTCACCGACTACATCTTCGATCCGGACACGTTCACGGATCGCCGCGATATCGCGATCTGGGATTCGTCCGGCCACGGTGAGCGAGTCTAGTCGGGTCTGGTCAACGGCAGTCCAGCGAGGCGGCGACGCGTTCGAAGCGGCTCTCGGTGTAGGAGGCGATCTGGTCGATCACCACCCGCACCCGGGCGGCCTCGGTGGTCGCGGCGTTGAACCAGGGCAGCATCTGGTCGTCGAGGTGGGCAGGCGCGGTGGTGAGCAGGCGGTCGGCGACGGCCTGCACCCGGTCGCGCTGGGTCTGCTGGCGGGCGAGGTGGCCGGGGTCGGAGCGCACGTAGCGCAGCGCCATGGTCTTGAGGACGGCGACCTCGGCGGCCACGATCGGCGGCACGATCAGGTCGGCCTCGTAGCGGCTGAGTGGGCCTTCGCCGTAGCGCTCGTGAGTGGCCGAGATCGCGGCGGTGGCGAAGCGACCGACCAGTTCGCTGGTGAGTCGTTTCAGGGCCACCGAGGCGCCGAAGCTGCCGTCGTAGGTCGCGGCGTCGGCCACGATATCGAGTTCGGAGAGCCGTTGCGCGGCGGCGGCGAGCGCTTCGATCGACTGATCGGGGTGCTGGCCGTGGCCCTGTTCGGCGAGCGCGGCCTGCTCGGCCGGATCGGCGAGGGCGCGCAGGTCGATACGGCCGACGATCACGCCGTCCTCCACATCGTGCACCGAGTAGGCGACGTCGTCGGACCAGTCCATGATCTGGCATTCCAGGCTCTGTTTGCGGTCGGGCGCGTCTTTGCGCACCCAGGCCAGGCGCTCGAGATCGTCGTCGTAGGCGCCGAACTTGGTGCCGGAACCGCTTCTGCCCCACGGGTATTTGAGGGTCGCGTCCAAGGCCGCCCGAGTCAGGTTGAGCCCGAAGCTTTCTCCGTCGGCGTCGAGGATCTTGGGTTCGAGGCGGGTCAGGATGCGCAGGTTCTGCGCGTTGCCTTCGAAACCGCCGTATTCGTCGGCGAATTCGTCGAGCGCGCGTTCGCCGTTGTGACCGTAGGGCGGGTGGCCGATGTCGTGGGCCAGGCCCGCCAGGTCGACGAGGTCGGGGTCGGCACCGACACCGTCGGCGATGCTGCGCCCGATCTGGGCCACTTCGAGAGAGTGGGTCAGGCGGGTGCGCGGGGTATCGCCCTCGCGCGGGCCCATGACCTGGGTCTTGTCGGCGAGGCGACGCAGCGCGGCGGAGTGCAGCACGCGGGCACGATCGCGGGAGAACTCACTGCGATGCCCCTTGCCCGCGGCACCGGGCCATGCGGTCTTGCCCGGCTCGTGGACCATGCGTTCCTGGTCGTGCGGGGTATAGGTCCCTGTCATCTCACTGTCCCGCCTCGTAAGGGAAGTCTGCCGAGAAATGAGTGAGCTGATACCAGAGCAGCGCGCCGGTTTCGCGGGCGATGCCGTGGAATTGCGACTCCCTCGTGTAGACGGCCGGTCCGGTGCGGGTGGGTGCGGTCCACGCTGCCAAGCCTGCGTCACGAGCCATCGTCCTGGTTCGCAGTGAATGCCACGGATCGCTCACGAGTACGGCCGATGACATGTCGCGCTCCCCCATCGCTGTCGCGACGGCCTCGATGCTGCGCAGGGTGTCGGATCCTGTTTCCACGGCGAGGATGTGCTCGCTCGGCACGCCCTTGTCTTCCAGATACGTTTTGCCCGAAGCGGCTTCGGTATACAGATCGCCCTCCTGCTTGCCGCCGACGGTGATCACCGTGGGCGCCACACCGGCTTCGTAGAGTCGCCACGCCTGATACAACCGCGCCTCGAAAACCGACGACGGCGTCCCCGAATACTGCGCCGCGCCGAGCACCACGATCGCGTTCGCGGGGGTGTAGTCGTCGATCCGCGCGACCTGCCAGACCCGGAACGCCGTCCCGGCGACCAGCACCAACCCCATCAGCACCGCCCCGGCGATCAACCGGACGAACCACACCGAGACCGTCGACAACAGCCCACGCGGATGCCTGACATCCGGGGCGGGCGCTGACGTTCGCGAGTATCCCGATTTCACCTTCGTCAGTCTGCCAGGTCGGTCCGACGCCTCGTGTGGTCAGCGGTCACCACCGGATTCCGTTCCGGTGAACGAGCGGTCAGCGTCACCAGCCTCGGTCACGCCATTGCGTGAGGTGTGGGCGGTCGGCGCCGAGGGTGGTGTCGTCGCCGTGGCCCGGGTAGACGACGGTGTCGTCGGGGTAGCGGTCGAAGAGTTTGGTGGTGACGTCGGTGAGAAGGGTGTCGAAGTCCGCGGGCGAGTGGGTTTTGCCCACTCCACCTGGGAAAAGGGAGTCGCCGGTGAAGAGGTGGGTGTGGCCTGCGTTGTCGGTGAGGGCGAGGGCGATCGAGCCGGGGGTGTGGCCGCGCAGGTGGATGACTTGTAGGGCGAGGTCGCCGATTTCGATGGTGTCGCCGTCCTCCAGCAGGCGGTCGGGGTGGACCGGGAGGTGGTCGGCGTCGAGGGTGTGGGCGGCGGTGGGGACGGCGAGGGACTTGGTGACCTCGGTCAGTGCCTGCCAGTGATCGGGGTGGCGGTGGGTGGTGACGAGCTGTTCGACCTGGCCGGGTGTCTCGAGCGCGGTCAGTTCGATGATGCGCTCGGCGTCGTTGGCGGCGTCGATCAGCACGGCAGCGCCCGTGCCGGTGCTCTGGATCAGGTAGGTGTTGTTGTCCATCGGACCGACGGACATCTTCACGATGCGGGCGCCGGGTACGTCGCGCTGCTGGGCGTGATCGCCCGCGGTGACGTGACCGGTGTACTGGCGAGCGACTGTGACCATGGGTCCGATCGTAGAAGCCACGCGCTGCGATGTCGTGCTCGTGTCGGTCGCGGCGGTTAGATTCGACACATGCCGCTGTCGAGTTCGGCCCCACGATCGGTTTCCGTGCTCTGCGCGGTGTTCGCCGTGCTGAGTCTGTTGTGCGCGCCCAGCGTTGTCGCCGAACCGCCCGAGCGGATGGGTCCGCAGGTGGTCGATACCGCGAACGTGCTCAGCGCGGGCGACGAAGGGCGTGTGCTCGACGCGGTCGACGCCCTCTACCGCGATCACCAGGTCAAGCTGTGGGTGATCTATGTGCGCACGTTCGGGTCGTTGGCGGCGCGGGACTGGGCCGCCCGCACCGTCGACCTCTCCGGTTTCAGCGATCGCGATCTACTGCTGGCGGTGGCCGTCGACGATCGCGGCTACTGGCTCGACGGCACCCTTCCCGATGGTGTGACCGACGCCGAACTGGATTCGCTGCTCGCGAGTTCGGTGGAACCCGATCTGCGGGACCAGAAGTGGGCGCAGGCCGCGGTCGACACGGCTGAGGGGATCGGTTCGGCGCTGCAGGGCACGAGCGTGCCATGGGGCGTCCTGGCCCTCATCGGCCTGGGCGTGGTCGTGGTGGCAGGCGGTCTGATGTTGTTCTCGCGCAAGCGCCGTGGCAACAGGGACCGGGCCGAACTGACGAACGCGCGAGAACTCGACCCGACCGATTCGGCGGCCCTGGCGAAATTGTCGCTGCCGACCCTGCACGCGCTCTCCCGCGAGCGGTTGGTCGAGATCGACGATGCCGTGCGAACCAGCGGCGAGGAACTGACCTTGGCGACCAGCGAATTCGGTGAGACCGCGGTGACCCCGTTCCGCTCCGCACTCGATGCCGCCCGCGCCGCCACCGCGAAGGCGTTCACGATTCGTCAGCAACTCGACGACGCTGTCCCGGAGACACCGGATCAGCAGCGCGCCATGCTCATCGAGCTGATCGCGACCGCGGGCAAGGCCGATCGCGAACTCGATGCGCAGGTCACCGATTTCGACGCCATGCGCGATCTGCTCATCGACGCGCCGGGCCGGCTGGACGCGCTCACCCGCGACATCATCGAACTGACCGCGCGCATGCCGGGCTCCGAAGCCGAACTCGCCCGGCTTGATTCGACCTACCCACCTTCGGTCATCGCGCCGATCCATGACAACGTGCGGATGGCGCAGGAACGAATCACCTTCGCCGAGAACAACATCGACAACGCCCGCACCGCGCTCGCGCAGCCGGTCGGGCAGCAGGGTGGCGCAGTCGCGGCGATCCGCGCGGCCGAGGGCGCGATCGGGCAGGCCGCGACCTTGCTCGATGCCGTCGACCAGGCCGCGACCAATATCCAGCAGGCGCGGGATGGTCTGCCTGCCGCCCTCGACGAACTGCGCGCCGACCTGAGCTCGGCCAAGAGTCTCACCGAATTCGGTGGCGCCGACCTCGCCGCCGCGGTCTCTTCCGCCACCGAGGCCATGAATACCCCGAACGCCGACAGCGATCCCCTCGGCACCTTCCACGACGCGGTCACCGCGGATGCCGAGTTGGACCGGGCGATCGCGGCGGCGTCGGATCGCAAACTGGCCGTGGAGGATCTGCGGCGCAGACTCGACCGCACCCTCACCGACGCGTCCGCACGCATCGACGCGGCGTCCTCCTTCATCACCACCCGCCGCGGCGGTGTCGATGCCGAAGCGCGCACCCGGCTCTCGGAGGCGCAACGCCATCTCGACGAAGCGCGCGCACTCGCAGGTAGCGACCTCGACCGCGCGCTCGTCAGCGCGCAGACGGCCGCGGACCTCGGCGGCCGGGCGATGCAGCAGGCACAGGCCAGCGTGCAGGCCTGGGAAACCCGCCAGCCGATGTCGGGCGGCGGCTCCCAGACCGGTGCGGTGCTGGGCGGAATCCTGCTGAACGAGCTCCTGCGCGGCACGATGAGCGGCGGTTCGCGGCGCGGCGGTTTCGGCGGCGGCGGTTTCGGCGGCGGTGGTTTCGGCGGCGGTGGCGGCGGCTATCGGCCGGGCTCATTCGGCGGATCGTCGGGATCGCGGCGAGTCAGCCGGGGCGGCAGATTCTGATCCAGGCGGCAGAAAGCAACGCCGATCACCGCACACCTCTATCGAACTCAGGCGGTGGCCCGCGGGCGACCAAGGACGATTCCGCGGCAGCTGCGGCCATTCGGTCGGTGGCGACGGCCCCGGTCGGTGGCGACGGCCCCGGTCGAACTCAGGCGGTCGCGGCTTCCCGGTCGGCGGGTGACCAGGACAACTCTGCGGCCACAGCATCGAGCAAGTCGGTGGCGAGCGCTCCCCCGCCCAACCGGCCGATGGTCAACCTGCCGAGATAGGTGTACACGAGGAAAGTGACCGCCGCGGACGCCCCCGTGGACGAGCGGGGGTGTGCGGAGAGGTAAACGATCTCGTAGTCGTCGAGGATCAGCCCGGCGGGGGCGCGGAACGTTGGCACCGTTCCGGTGTTGGTGAGGGCGATATGGCCTGCGGTGGAGTGGATTCGGTTGGGCCCGAAGAAGTCCGGGAAGTGCAGGACGGACTGTTCGATCACGCCGTCGGCCAGGTCGTTGTGCAGGCTGGTGCCGATCCGGCGAGCGAGGACGATGAGGTCCTCGGTGTCGGCGGCATCCGCGCGGAACGCGGCGAGGCCGGATAGGTTGGTGCCCGCTTCCGCGCCGACCGGCGGGTCGAGGCGCCTGCGCAGGTCGACCGGATACACGCACGAGACGCTGTCGGCACCGGAGAGATCGGCATAGGCCCGCAACACCGCGGCGGTGACCAACCCGTTGACGCTCACCGCATGCGCGCGAGCCATATCGAGCACCCGCGCGGTCGCGATCGTGTCCAGCTGAATCCGCTCCGGCCGAGCCAGGCAGGCCGGAGCCTCCGACCGCTCGACCCCGCTCACCGGTTCAGCGGCGACGAGCGGACGCGTCACCGGCTCGAGCCCCGACCGCCGTCCACGCCGGATCCCCCGGTGTGCCAGTAACGCCTCGAGCGACGCCGGATACTCCCGCGCCACACCGGCCCCGGTCTCCGACTCCGCGACGACGGCTGCGGTGTCGGCGTGAGCGGCATCGGCCGCGAGCTCCACATAGTCGGTGTAGTAGTCCCACAACCGCGCGAACAGTTCGACGCAATGGCCCGCATCGGCCACGCTGTGGTGCACGAACAACGTGACCCGTGCCCGATCCTCCTCGGCGAGAACCACATCCAGGTACGCCAACTGAGCCCCGGGGTCCATGGACTCGGCCGGAATCCGGACCTCGTCGGGCTCACCGAAACTCACCCACGCACCGACGGCCTCGATATGCCCGGGGCGCAACAGGATTCCGTTCTCGTCGGCGTCCTCGACGATCCGGCACACCAGAATCGGGAACCTCCGCTGCAGCGCCGCGAAGGCCGCGCCGAGCCCAGCAGCGTCCAGTTCCCCGCGCACCGTGACCGACCGCCCGGTGAAGGTCGCGTGCCGCACGAATCGTTGTTCGGACGGGTCGAGCACCCGCATCACGTCTTCCGGTTCCCACAGCACAACGAAGATCGTGAGGCAAGCGCCCACTCAACGCAAACCGTCAGCTACGAGGTGTGATCAACCGCCCAGACCGCGGACGCGAAAGAGCCCGCACCGACTTGCCGGTGCGGGCTCTGCGACCTGAGGAATCAGGCGCCGATCAGCCGCGCTGCCAGGTAGGACTCGACCTTGTCCAGGGCAATGCGCTCCTGGGCCATCGAGTCGCGTTCGCGGATCGTCACGGCCTGGTCGTCGATGGTGTCGAAGTCGACCGTGATGCAGAACGGGGTACCGATCTCGTCTTGACGACGGTAGCGGCGGCCGATGGCACCCGCGTCGTCGAAGTCGACGTTCCAGTTGCGGCGCAGCTGGGCGGCGAGGTCCTTGGCCTTGGGGGTCAGGTCGGCGTTGCGCGAGAGCGGCAGCACCGCGGCCTTGACCGGCGCGAGGCGCGGGTCGAGACGCAGGCTGATCCGCTCTTCGGTCGTGCCCTTCGCGGTCGGCACCTGATCGACGGTGTAGGCGTCGACCAGGAACGCCATCAGCGAACGAGTCAGACCGGCCGCGGGCTCGATGACATACGGCGTGTAGCGCTCACCGCTGGCCTGATCGCGATAGCTCAGGTCGACGTTGGAGTGCTCCGAGTGCGTCTTGAGGTCGTAGTCGGTCCGGTTGGCGATGCCCTCGAGCTCGCCCCACTCACTGCCCTGGAAGCGGAAGCGGTACTCGATGTCGGTGGTGCCCGCCGAGTAGTGCGACAGCTTTTCCTTCGGGTGCTCGAACAGCCGCAGGTTCTCCGGGTCGATGCCGAGGTCGGTGTACCAGGACAGGCGGGCGTCGATCCAGTACTTGTGCCACTCGACGTCTTCGCCGGGCTTGACGAAGAATTCCATCTCCATCTGCTCGAACTCGCGGGTGCGGAAGATGAAGTTGCCCGGGGTGATCTCGTTGCGGAAGCTCTTGCCGATCTGGGCGATGCCGAACGGCGGCTTCTTGCGCGCGGTCTCCTGGACGTTCTTGAAGTTGACGAAGATGCCCTGCGCGGTCTCGGGACGCAGGTAGTGCATGCCCTCTTCGTCATCCACGGGGCCGAGGAAGGTCTTGAGCAGGCCGGAGAAGTTGCGCGGCTCGGTCCACTTGCCGGGCTGGCCGGTGTCGGGATCGTTGATATCGGCCAGGCCGTTGGCCGGCGGGCGGCCGTGCTTGGCCTCGTAGGCCTCGATGAGATGGTCTGCGCGGTAACGCTTGTGCGTGTGCAGCGACTCGACCAGCGGATCGGAGAAGGTGGCCACGTGGCCCGATGCCTCCCAGACCTGGCGCGGCAGGATCACCGAGGAGTCGAGGCCGACGACATCGTCGCGGCTGGTGACCATGGTCCGCCACCACTGCCGCTTGATGTTGTCCTTCAGTTCGACGCCGAGCGGACCGTAGTCCCACGCCGACTTGGTGCCTCCGTAGATCTCACCGCACGGGTAGACCAGACCCCGGCGCTTGGCGAGGTTGGCAACGGTGTCCACCTTCGACTTGGGTGCCACGCGAGATTTCTCCATCCACTGCGAGTCGGAATGTTCACTACGTCGGCTCTCTTGCACTACGACGTAGCGTTCGTATTGCAATAGAGCGTATCGGCACCCGTCCAGTGAGTTAGCAGCACCCGAGGTGTCCAGCGCGGCGCGTCATTTGACATGCGCAACCATGCATATCAAAATGGAATCTGTTTCCATTAAGGAGTTGGTTCATGACCACCGAGGCCGCGCCCGCGCACCAGCACAACCCGTACCACTCTCCCGCCCCCGCCGCCGTGCCGTCGCGCACGGTACTCGAGGACGCGGGCGAGCTGCTGCGGGCACTCGCCGCGCCGGTACGCATCGCCATCGTGCTGCAGTTGCGTGAGTCGCCGCGCTGCGTACACGAGCTGGTCGACGCGCTCGGCGTCACCCAGCCGCTGGTCAGCCAGCATCTGCGGATTCTCAAATCGGCGGGCGTCGTACACGGCGAACGTTCGGGCCGCGAGGTGCTCTACGAACTCGTCGACGATCATCTGGCGCACATCGTCGTCGATGCCGTCGCCCATGCCGAGGAAGGGTAATCCGTTGGCAGACAACACCTCCGCGAAGCAGGTCGGGGTTCGCAGCACCCGTCAGCGCAGTGCCATCTCGGCCCTGCTCAGCAATATCGACGAGTTCCGTTCGGCGCAGGAATTGCACGACGAGCTCCGCAAACGCGGCGAGGGCATCGGCCTGACCACCGTCTACCGCACCCTCCAGTCCCTCGCCGACGCGGGCATGGTCGACGTGCTGCGCACCGACACGGGCGAATCCGTCTACCGCCAGTGCTCGAGCGGCCACCACCACCACCTGGTCTGCCGCCATTGCGGCCGCACCGTCGAGGTCGAGGGCCCGACGGTCGAGGCGTGGGCCGAGACGATCGCGAGCGACCACGGATTCACCGAGGTGAGCCACACGCTCGAGATCTTCGGCACCTGCCGCGAGTGCGTGCGCAGCCGGGCCGAGGCGGACGAGGACGAACCCGCATCAGTGTGACTCACGTCACATGATGGAACCTTCGCTTCGCGTGCCCCGTCCAACCTTCACGAGGGGACCGGTCCACACGGACGCGTAGTCCTTCGGCAGCGAAGGAGGGGACATCGTGAGTGGGACCCTGGGCGTCGAGCCCGATCAGTTGAAGACCATGGCGGCGGCCTGGCGGCGGGAGGCAGGCGAGGTCGACGCACTGAGCTGGGCGACCGCAGGCGAGGCGACCGGCGACGGCAGTGACGTACTCGCCGCCGTGCGCGGACTGGCCGACCCGGCTTCGCAGGCGATGGACTCGATCGCGACCCGATACACGACGCTGGCAGACCTGGTCGACAAATTCTCGGCCGATATCCAGGCCAAAGATGCCGAGACCGCGGGCGAAATCGGGAAGCTCGGTACCCGCTGATGCGGCCGACGATCCCCCAACTCGACACCTGGAATCTCGAGGGGCTGCACCGCGCCGCCGAAGCCGCCCGTGCCAATGCCGACATCCTCTCGACCTCGGTCGATGACTGCTCGCGCGCGGTCTCGACGGCGGGTAGCTGGCACGGACAAACCAAGGACGCGGCGTCGCGACGCATCGACGAGGAAGTCGATCACGGGTATGAGGTGCGCACCGTGCTGCTGCGGGTCGCCGACGATGCCGAAGATGCCTATCAGGGCCTGAACCACTCCAAAACCTATGTGCTGGACCAGAAGAACCTCGCGGTCGCACAAGGTTTCGCGGTTGCCGCCGACGGACGGGTGACTCATCCCGATCCGGAAAAGGAAGGCGACGCAGGGGTTTTCCAGCTCAACCTGATGAGCGGGCTGGACGAAATCGAACGCCTCGACAACGTGTTCGGTACGCGACTGCGCGAGTCTGTCGGCGACCTCGGCGCGATGCGCGACGGTCAACCCGACATCACGCTGGCCGACGGGTCGGTCCAGGATCCGGATGCTGTGGCGATCCGATTGGCATCGATGTCGCCGGATGAGCGGGCGACTTTCCTGGCCGGGTTGAGTGCGCAAGCGCAACGCCAACTGGTGATCGCGGCGCCGGAGAAGCTGGGCAACCTGAACGGGGTGCCGTTCGTGATGCGGATCGAGGCCAATGAGATCAACGTCCGCAATGCGCTCACCTCGGAGAGGGCTGAGCCGAATCGGGACGAGTCCAGGATCACGCAGTTGGAGGCGATGCTGGCGCCGGTGCCGAATCCCGAAGGCACGGGCACTCTCGCTGCAGCGGCCGCGGCGACCGGCAAGGACGCGACCCCGCGGCTGGATATGGTCGACCGTAAGTTCGTCATGTTCAGCACCGAAGGCAACGGTCGGATGATCGAGATGATCGGCGAGATGAAGTCCGGTGCGCCGGGCGTCGGCGTCTATGTACCCGGCACCAGTACCAATCTCAATGGCTCCGGGTCCAACCACGTTGCGGCGTGGAACCTGGCGGACAAATCCGGGAGTCCGGTCTTCCTCTACATGGAGGGCGACTTCCCCCAGAGTCTTACGAGTCCTTCCGACGGTGCGCCGAGCCCCGGGTTCGCGGCGGACATGGCGCCTCGGCTTGTCGACTTCGGCCGCGAAATCGACCGGGAAGTCGCGGCGACCACACCCGGTACGCCCGTCTCCTACGTCGGGCACTCCTACGGTGGTTCGATCGTCGGCTCGGCGGAGCAGCTCGGTTTGCGTGCCGACCGGATTCTGCACGCATCGTCGGCAGGCACAGGCGTTTTCGACACGGGCTGGAACAACCCGAACCCGGACGTCCAGCGATATTCGATGACCGCACCTGGTGACTTGATCGGTGTTGTGCAGTCGTATCCCCATGAGGGACTGCGGATTCCAGGAGCGGTGGGACTTCCCGGCAACCCCCATGCCTCCGAGCTGCTCGGGGGCGATCCCGACGAATTGCCCGGCGTGACCCGCCTGGACACTGGCTTCTACAGTGACGGATCCACCGACCATCCGAACGAGGTCGTCTTCGGATCCGACGGGCACGGCAAGTACTGGGACGATCCGAACTCGACAGCGTTCGAGAACATCGTCGGTGTTATCAGCGGATCGGACGCGACCGCGTACGTCGAGCGCGGAATCGAAACACGTTATGTCGATATCGGTTTGGGTGACAACGGCGATGGCGGCAAGGAAGCGTTCGACGCGGCGAAGGCCGCCGGTGCCGGCGCCCTCGCGGATGCCTTCGGCGATCCGAACCTCGACCCTTACGCGAACCCTCACATCACCGACAACCCCCAACTCGGCGAAAAGATCGACGTCACATGAGAATGATGACCGCACTTGTGGTGCTTGCCACCGCGACTCTGACCGGGTGCGGCGCCTTGATCAACGAAGGTCCGACCAACCAGGAGATCAAGGACGTAACGGGGCTGACCGTCGCCGAAGCGGGTCCGATTGTCGAGCACAATCTCGAACTCGTCTGGCCGCAACAGGTGAGGATCGAACGCGCCCCGCTGCCCTATTCTGGCGTCGGCTGTCGAACCAACGACTCGATGATGTCGGAAGGGCCGCCATGGCGGCTCCGCGTCACGATGGAGGAGGTGAACCCGTCCCAGGAGTTCATCGACCGTGCGATGGCCAACCTCGCAGCGATGACCACGCGGGGATTCACACTCGAACCGAGCCAGCGGCCGGACGACGACCCGGCGAATCGGTTCTACCGCGATGCACACGGCTACACCGTCTCGTCGTCCCGCGACACCTCTGTCGGGCCGACAAGTGAAGTGCGGTTCTCGATGACCGCCTCCTCACCCTGCGCGGCGGAGTAGAGATATCGCCGATGGCTCACACCTTGACGACAGCGATTGTGCTCGGAAGCAAACTCTCCATATCGTCGACATCGGAGGTGAAGACGGTGACCTGCCCCCGCTGTGCTGCCGCGATGACGGCCAGTACCGCGTCGATGGCGTATTCGTGCCCGTGCAAGCCTGCGGTAGTCAAGGCCCGTCTGGCCTTGCGCGCCTCGTCCTTGCCGATCTCAGCCACGACCATGCGCGACAGAACCCAATCCCATCGCTGCTCGGTCGTTGTGCCGTCGTATGCCTCGACCAACGTCATCGGTGTCGTCACGACATCGGCCGCGCCTCGGGCGGCGAGCTCGAGACGAGCGATCATTTTGCGGTCACCCCCAACCGCGAGCGAGAGCGCCTCGCTGTCGAGGACAAAGGTCCGTAGCGGTGCGGTTCGTGCCGCACGCGCTTTACCCTTCACGCGACGTCGCCCTGTGCACGGCGGCGACCGTGCTCAGCGTCCAGCATCTCCAACTCGCGCAACGCTTCCGCTTGCTCAGCGGCTGTCACCGGACCATGTTCAGCCTGCAACCAATCGACCAGCTCCGTCAGCCGATCACGATCCCGTTTGGCGCGCAGCGCTTCCGCCACGTAGGAAGACAGTCCGCGCTCGCCGGTTTCGGACCGGATCTCGTCGATCAGGTCCGCGGGGATCGTCACCGTCACCTTCTTGGTGTTCGCCATACTTAAGACCATACACTTGGTATTTGGCTGCATACTGCCGATTCACTGGTATCGAACTGTCACGATGGGCGCAAGAGTGGCTACGATCTCGGGGGACGTCATGGGTGGGCACCGGCGCTCTGGGAGGGATGCGGAAATGACAGTTCGAATCAGTACGGCGAGAGTGGTCGGCGTTGTCGTGGCGGTGGGGTCGGCTGTTGTGGGGTGTGGGGGCGGGGAGCAGGGGACGGCTGGTCCGCAGACGAGTGCTGTGAGCGTGGCGGCGAGTCCTACCTCGGTGGATGCCGAGGCGAAGGTGTGGGATCCGTGTTCGTTGCCGGATTCGGCGATCAGTGGAGCTGGGCTGAATGCCGGGAGCAAATCGAAAGACGTCGCCGGGGTGGACTTCACCGGGTGGAAGGTTTGCGCCTGGAAAGACCCAGGAAACCAGTACAGCTTGGCGCTCATGTCGTCCGAGCACACCTTGGCCGAGTCTCGTCAGCGGACAACCGAATACACCGATTTTGCCGACGTGACGATCGGCGCATTCAAGGCACTACAGTTCCGGCCAGTCGGGTCCGCGAACGACCTTGCGTGCTACGTCAGCGTTGAGGTCACCAACGGATCAGTCGATTTCCACCTGCAGAACCGCGTCTCAGCGAAGAACCCGCCTGAGCCGTGCGCCGAGGCGACTCGACTCAGTACAGCTCTGGCCCAGTACCTCCCAGCGAACTGACGAGGTGGCAGCATGGTGCTGGGAATCGATCCGAATCAGTGGAACCAACTGCTGACCCAAGCCAACGCGGGCGAGTTGGCACTCGATCCGGAAGTCGGCCGTGACCTCGACCGCGTGTGCGATGACCACATCAGTCGGTTGGAAGAGGTGTTCTTGTCGGTCGAGCGAGTGGGTCGCATCTCAGGCTTCGGTTCGTTCGACTCCAGTGCGATCCTCGAGAAGAAGTTCTCCCAGACCGCATCCGGCGGCGATCGCGCGTTGGATACTGTGCTCCGGCAGCACATCGAGGCAGTCCAGACAGCGAAAGAGGTTGTCGCCAAAGCGATTGCGAACTTCGTCGCCCAAGACGAAGCTACCGGCGCCGCGATCTCCGCGACAGGAGAACACCTGTGACCTACGAGGACTACAAGAGCAGGGTGATCGCCGCACAGGAGCAGTGGAATACCGAGCGGGCCAAGATCTATGACCGACAGCTCGCGGGCAACTACTCCACGATCTTCGGCGGCGACATCCAACCACCGCACATCACCACCCCTGACAGCTACGACAGCATGACGCTCGAGCAGATGCAGGCAGCGGTCGCGGCGATGAAACCGCAGCTCGTCGATGACGCGGTCACCGCGTGGGCGAATATCGGCGGTGCGCTGATGGGCACGTTCATCGGGTTCAACCAGCAGTTCGCCCGCACCATCACCGGCGCCGACGGCCACAGCGGGTGGACGGGCGCGGCGGCTTCCGCTGCGGTAGCCGCCGTGAACAACTATGCCCAGCAATCGATTCCGCTTTCTCAGGCCGCGACCGCGATCAGTCTCAAACTGACCGAGATGCGCACCGGAATCGAGCAGACCCAGGCGTTGATGCCCGGCCTCACCGAGCGCACCAACGTCACCGGCAAGTCGCTGCCCACCGACGGCGTGATGAAGGTCGACGACCACAACCGCGACGAGGCCACCCAGGAGGGCAGACGGATCCTGCGCTCCGTGTACAGCCAGGTCGCCGGTCAAACCGACAACGGCGTCCCCTTCCTGCCTGCAGCACCGACCATTGCCGGCGACGACGGCGGTCCCGGAAGCAACGGCGATACGAACACCGTTGGTAACCAAAATGGTTCGACCACCGATGGCACCACAACCGAAGACCCGACAGCGGATTCGTCTGGCGACGGCGCGATGCCCGAGGATTCCGGCACCGAACCGTCCTCCACCACACCGTCTTCGACCGAGCCGGGCTCGACCACACCTCAAAGCACAACCACCACATCGCAATCCACCACAACACCGACCGCTACAACACCGACCAGCCCCGGCGTGGCGACTCCGGGGACCGGCAGCCCCGGCGTCGGCGGCTCAGTCGTCGGCAGCCCCGGCGTCGGCGGCTCAGTCGTCGGCAGCCCTGGTGGCAGCGGCTCAGTCGTCGGCAGCCGCGGTGGCAGCGGTCAGGGCGGGAGCGGCTCTCCCCGCGCCGGCGGCGGCACCCCGACGAGCGCATCCCCCGGCAACGCCGTCCCGGGCAGCCAGTCCCCCGCGGCAGCGGCAGCAGCCGGAACCCGCTCGGGCACAACTTCTTCCGGGACCGGTCGCGGCGCGGCAGGTATCGGTGGCATGGGCGCCCCCGGCGCGGGTCGCGGCAACTCCGACGAGGAACGAACCAAAGCCATCCCCGACTACCTGATCACCCAGGAAAACGCCGACCTCCTGCTCGGCACGAACGAGATCAGGACCGTACCCCCCGTGATCGGCGGAGACAACGACAGTGCACCGAACTGAATTCACCGGAATCGAGTTCGAGATCCTGTGGTCCGGCTACGGCCGCGACCGCCTCCCCTACCCCCTCCAATACCGCACCGACATCACCGAATTCGACGAGCTGAAGCAGCAGCGCGAGGCGGCCGTGGAAACCCTCCTCCGCAAATACGACCCCGCGGTGGAGCGCGCCCTGTCCGTCTTGCTCGACCCCGAGGCCAGAGTCGAATCCAAAGGCTATGTAGGCAAGGACAACTCGAACATCATCCGCTTCCACGGCGCGGTCCGCGGCGCGATCGGCGCCACCCTGCAACAAGCACCCGGCACCACGGAGGACACCGGCGCAGGCGTCACCCTCACCTATTGCACCCCCATCCAGGTAGCGGCCCTGACCGTAGCCGCCCTCCCCCGCACCAAACCGGGCAAGAAACCCCCGGTCGAGGTGCGCCGAGACCAACTGGCCGCCGAAGAAGACCACTTCGAATACCGAGCGGGCCGACTCACCTCCGCCGACCAGCTCAACACCATCTTCCGCCGCCCCCGCCAAGCCTTCGGCGAAGTCTCCGCCCTCTCCGGCCCCGCCCTCGACGCCCGCCCCACCCCCGCCCGCACCTTCTGGTGGATGGACTACCCCGACGGCCGCTACTACGTAAAAACCGGCGACCCCATCATCGCCGAACCCCTCCCCACCGACCGCATGATCGCCGGAATCCACCGCATGCTCACCCGAGCCCAGCGCTACCACCAAGAATTCGGCCACTAACGACCACCGCGCAGGGCAATCGGGCGGCGACAGTGCAGCGATTGTATCGCTTATTCGCTTCAGATTCTGCAGCGAATAAGCGATACAATCGCTGCATGACGACCCGTAGGTACATCTGGGAGGCAGCCGACTGGCCTCGCTTGACCTATGACGCCGCACTGCTCGCCAAACCGACCGCAGCCGTCACACTCGCGCAAGGACGCCTACATGGCCGACTCACGCACGCCGACGACGCCACACAGGAACGCGCCGGTTTGGAAGCACTCACCACCGACGTCGTGCAGTCGAGCGCCATCGAAGGCGAGTTACTCGACGCGGCGTCGGTCCGATCGTCGATCGCCCGCAGACTCGGCGTGGATATCGGCGCGACAACCCCGACTGACCGCAGGGTCGACGGTGTCGTCGACATGATCCTTGATGCCACCCGCCATCATGACCGACCCGTGACAGCGGAGCGCCTGTTCGGCTGGCACGCCGGACTTTTTCCCACCGGCTACTCCGGCATCTCGCGAATCCGCGTGGGCGGCTGGCGAACCGACGAGACCGGCCCGATGGAGGTGATCTCCGGACCGTACGGTCGCCAGCTTGTCCACTTCGAAGCACCTCCCGCATCCCGCCTCGACGAGGACATGCACCGATTCCTGACTTGGCTCGACGCGGAAACCCCCGAACCCCTGGTAGTGAAAGCTGGTCTGGCGCACCTTTGGTTCGTAACCATCCATCCCTTCGATGATGGAAACGGCCGAATCGCCCGCGCAATAGGCGATCTCGCACTCGCCCGCTCCGAAAACAGCCCCCGCCGCTTCTACAGCCTGTCCGCCCAGATCCAGCGCGACCGCAAGAACTACTACGCCATCCTCGAAAGCACCCAACGAGGCGACCTCGATGTCACCCCCTGGCTGCTCTGGTTCCTCGATGCCCTACACCGGTCCATCGACAACGCCGACAACACCATCGACGCAGCCCTAGCAAAAGCTCGCTTCTGGCGCAATTGGCACACGACGGCAATGAACACCCGCCAGATCGAAATGCTCAATCGAATTCTGGATGGTTTCAACGGAAAACTGACGACCAGAAAATGGGCGATCATCACCAAGACCTCGCAAGCCTCGGCCCTCCGCGACATCAACGAACTGATCGACCTCGGAGTACTGCGTCGCTCCGACTCGAGCGGCCGAAATACGTCATACGAGCTGACGGAAATCACGGACCCGACCCAGGAATAGCTGCTGCTCACACCGGAATGTTTCGCCACGGACGCAGCGGCACCTCGCTCCGGAAAGCTTCGATGGCGGCTGCGACTTCGAATGGCGTTGCCGCGTGCTCGATGTGGCTGCGATAGAGAACGCGCCGGGCGACGGCATCGAGATCGAACCCCCACACCATCGACATCAGGGGGTTGATGAACAGTTCAGCGTCATCTGCCCCGGTGCGGGCGAGCGAATGATGGTTGCCGAACTCACCGCACGACGCATCGGTGATCGACGCGCACACAATGCTCTCGCGGCCAGGGCTACGGCGCTGCACCCAGGAGACGACGTCGAGCCAAGAGTCCACCGCCGGAATCCCGGGCGTGAGTGCGAAAACCCCGTGATAGGCGCCAGCTTTGGCGAGGGCGGCCACATTCTCCAGAAAGTGGGCGTGACAGACACCATGAAAAGTGTCGACGCCGAACCCGACGCAGACAGCGAGCTTGA
Organism: Nocardia sp. NPDC059195; assembly: GCF_042754695.1. Lineage (NCBI taxonomy): Bacteria > Bacillati > Actinomycetota > Actinomycetes > Mycobacteriales > Nocardiaceae > Nocardia > Nocardia sp. NPDC059195. The sequence goes on from NZ_JBHZBG010000004.1 coordinate 185,558, forward strand.
CCGGCAAGTCCAGCGCCGAGGCAGCCAGCAAACTCGTGACATCTTCCACAGGCGTTCCGAGCCCCGCCTCGTCACCGGTCATCAGCAGATCGGTACCGCCATCGACGAGCACGACGCCGTCGAGGTCCAGCTCACGCGCCAGCCATTCGTATGCGGCACGGACCGAGGCGGTTCCGCCCTTGCGAACCATGAATACCTGGTCGGCGAATCCATGGTCGGCAACCTGTACGGGGGAATACCGTATCGAACCCGCTCTCACGGAGATGCTTTCACAGCACCGCCAAAATGCTCCGCACGAAAGTTCTTCGTGCGGAGCATCTTCGCGTGGGGGATCAGGCAGGTACAGCGACCGGCTCAGGAGCTGCGGTGGGCGTGCTCATCTGACGGGTGCGCGCTGCGGCGAAGGCGAGGAGGGCGAGGCCGCCTGTTGCCCAGGCGAGTAGAACGGCGAGTGGGGTGAGGGCGCCTGCCCCGTTGAAGTAGGCGACGGAGCGGAGAAGGGAGGCTGCTGCGCCGGGTGGGAGCAACTGACCGAGGGTGCCCCAGGGCTGGGGCAGGAGTTCGGGGGCCGAGGTAGCGGCGGAGAAGGGGTTGCCGATCAGCAGCATGGTGAGGGCGCCGAGGCCGATGCCGGGGCGGCCGATGGCGGCGGCCAGGCCGACGATTGTCGCGGAGACGGCGAAGGAGGCGAGGCCGGCGATGGCGGCCAGTTCGAGGTAGGAGCCGGGCAGGATCGAGAGCCAGGTGTGGAAGACCAGGGTGCTGAGGAGGCCGCCTGCGATACCGAAGGTGGCCAGGCCGGCGAGGCGGGCGCTGAGAGACGGGATCAGCAGGGCGAGTAGGACGCCTGCGGCGATGCCGGACATGACGAGCGGGAGGACCATCGAGCCGAAGCCCGCGCCGCGTGGGTCGTCGGGGTCGGTCGCGATCACGTCCTGGACTTGCGCGGCGGGTAGCCCGCTGAGTTGTTGGGCGACGGCGGTGAGTTGCTGGGCGACGGCGGGTGAGGCGGCGGAGGCGACCAGGACCTGCGGTGCGCCGTTGCCGGTGACGATGGCGCCGTAGATCTCGTTGTCGGACAGTGCGATTCGCGCCTCGGCGGCATCGGCGACGGTGGTGATCTCGAAGGCTTCGGGATCGCGCTGCCGCAGTTGCTCGGCGACTTGGACGGAGCCGGGACCCGCGACGGCGATCGCCAGGTCGCGCGGGGCCAGGTTGACGGTGGGCCAGGCGAAGGCGATCAGCATCATGGCCTGGATCGCGGTGACCGCGAGGCCGAGAGCTACTGCTCGGCGGGTGATCGTCATGGCGGTTATCCCCTTAAAGCGAATGTTCGTTCTTTTTGGTGTCTCCACCGTGACACCACCCACCTCACTTGTCAAGAACGGACATTCGTTTTACTTTTGACCCATGCCCCGAGTCAGCGAAGAACACCTGGAACGCCGCAGGCAGCAGATCCTGGACGCCGCGCAGCTGTGCTTCGCCCGCAAGGGGTTCCACGAGACCTCGATGCAGGATGTCTTCACCGAGTCCGGGATGTCGGCAGGCGCGGTCTATCGGTACTTCACCAGCAAGAACGAGATCATCGGCGCGCTGGTGAGCCGCACGATGGGGCCGCTGCGCGAGCGGCTCGCCGAGATCATCCGCAGCGAGAACCTGCCTCCCCCAGCCGAAGTAATCCGGCTGCTGACAACCGAGATCGTCAAGCGGAGTGGACCGGACGGGCCGCTGCGGCTCGCCCCGCAGGCATGGGCGCTGGCCCTGGTCTCGACCGAGGCAGCCGTCCCGGTGCGCGCGGCCATCGCGTCGATGCGCGCGCTGTGGTTCGAGTACGCGGACCGGTTGCGCGAAACCGGCTGGCTGCCCCCCGGCACCGACTCCGACGTGATCGCCAAGACGATCATCGGGTTGCTGCCCGGGTTCATCCTGCAGCACCTGCTGCTCGGGGATGTCGAACCCGACGATTTCGCCCGCGGCCTCGAGGTAATGCTGCCGGGACCACCCCATCACCCCCGGTGAGCAAGACCACTGTTGCCACCGGCGCCCAACGGGTAGGTTCGGGTGCGGCACCGGAGGGGGTCCCGAGCGCCGGACATCGTTGAATACCGATCCGACCAGGGAGTTTCCTGTGACATTGCACCGTCGAACCCTTCGATCACGCGGCCTGGCCGCGCTGGCGACCCTCACCGTCGCGGCCGCGCTGCCCGCGGCGATGGCAGGCACCGCGCAGGCCCGGATGATCGGCGGATTCGAGGTGGGCGGCGCGATCGAGACCGAATACGACCAGGCCGGCGGCCCGGCGCTGGGCGAGCCCACCTCCCCGGAAGCCGACGCGGCGGCCGGTGGCAAGTACCAGACCTTCGCCAACAACGCGGCCATCTACTGGCATCCCGACACCAATGCCCACACCGTCGCGGGCCAGATCCGCGACAAGTTCGCCCAGACGGGCAACGAGTCGGGCAAGCTCGGCTACCCGACCACCCGCGAGCAGTCCACCCCGTCGGGCGGCGGTCGCTACAACCACTTCCAGAAGGGCTCGATCTACTGGTCCGTCGGCACCGGCGCGCACCAGATCAGCGGCCCGATCCTGGACAAGTGGGGCGCGCTGGGCTGGGAGTCGAGCCCGCTCGGCTTCCCGCTCACCGACGTCTCCGCGGCAGGCAAGGGCGACGGCCAGTTCACCATGTTCCCGACCGGCGCCATCTACTGGACATCGAAGACCGGTGCGCACGCGGTCTGGGGCAACATCCAGGCCGACTGGATCCGCGCGGGCGCCGAGGGCGGCCGCTACGGCTACCCGACCAGCGACGAATACGACTACCAGGGCGGCAAGGCCCAGGATTTCCAGGGCGGCAAGATCACCTGGAAGCCCAGCAACTGACGCGTTACGGCGCGAGCAACCCCTGACGGGCTCGGCTCGCGCCGGACAGGGCCAGCAGCAGCATGGTGGTGAGGGCGCCGTCGTCCAGCCCTTCGGCGGGGAAGGTGTAGCGCAGGATGACGTCGCCCAGCTGGCCACGGGCGATCAGCGTGACCGAACCGAACTGGATCTCGTTGTTACGCTCGGCGACGCGCTTGTGCAGGGCCGCCTTGAGCGGACGATCCCAAGCCAGCACGCTGGTCAGCGACAGCACGGTGAGGCCGGGGGCGAGGGTGACCGCGCGGATCGAACACAGGGCACCGTCGTACTCGAATCCCAGCGACCGGTCGTTGTCGACGCGGACTTCGATGTCCTGCATCTGCAGGCAGGCACCGGCGCGTGCTTGCAGGTCGAGTTCCGGGGTGAGCAGCGCATCCATGTCGGCTCCGTCGTGACTGTCGCTCATTTGGCGCCACCGAAGCGACGGTCGCGCTTGGCGTATTCCAGGCACGCGTCCCACAGGTTACGCCGGTCGAAGTCGGGGAAAAGCGTGTCCTGGTAGACGAATTCGGCGTAGGCGGCCTGCCAGATCAAGAAGTTCGAGCTTCGGAACTCACCAGAGGGGCGAAGGAACAGGTCGACGTCCGGCATGTCTGGTTCGTCGAGGTACTTCGCGACGGTGGCCTCGTCGACTTTCTCCGGGTCGATCTCCCCCGCGGCCACCCGGCGCGCGATTTCCCTTGCGGCGTCCGCGATTTCGGCACGGCCACCGTAGTTGACGCACATGGTCAACGTCATCACGTCGTTGTCCTTGGTGAGCTCTTCGGCCACCTCGAGTTCCTTGATCACGCTGCGCCACAGGCGCGGTCGGCGCCCGGCCCAGCGCACCCGCACACCCATCTCGTGCATCTCGTCGCGGCGGCGGCGGATCACGTCGCGGTTGAAGCCCATCAGGAAGCGCACCTCGTCGGGGCTGCGCCGCCAGTTCTCGGTGGAGAAGGCATAGGCCGAGAGCCACTTGACGCCGATCTCGATGCAGCCTTCGACGGAGTCCATGAGCACGGCCTCGCCGCGTTCGTGTCCGGCGGTGCGCGGCAGGCCACGCTCCTGGGCCCAGCGGCCGTTGCCGTCCATCACCAGCGCGACGTGGTTGGGCACGAGCTCCGGCGGGATCGCGGGCGGGCGCGCGCCGGAGGGATGCTGGGACGGCGGGCGCACGGTGCGGGTGCCGTCCGGCTTGCTCGCGGGAGAAGAGTCACGACGCAGGATCACGGCATCCATCCTGCCTGATCGCCGGGTGCGGGCTGCACGGGCTCCGGGTTGACGGGCGTACCGGTCCTCACTCGAGCGTCGCGCGCTGCGACCGGCCTGCGAACGCAGGCTCGGGGTGTCGGGCTGTTCAGCCGACCCGGCCGACGACAGCGGCGTCGGACCGATCCACGGTCGGGGCTTCGATGCGGGACCGCTCGATCAACGGCAGCGTGCGCAGCTGACGTTCCAGATGCCACTGCAGATGAGCGGCGACGAGACCGCTGGCCTGGCGGCGGACATTGTCGGGGACGCTGTCGATGTAGGCCCACTCCCCCTTCAACAGGGCCACGAGCAGATCGAGCACCCCGGTGACAGGCGTGCTCGCGCCCGGTGGGCGACAGTGCACACAGACCGCGCCGCCCGCTGCCACGTGGAAGGCGCGATGCGGGCCGGGGGTGGCGCAGCGGGCGCATTCGTCGAGCGCGGGCGCCCAACCGGCAAAACCCATGGCGCGCAACAGATAAGCGTCGAGGATCAGTTCGTGCGGGCGCTGCTTGGCGGCGATGGCGCGCAGAGCGCCCGCGGTGAGTACGTGCAGCTTCGGGGCGGGTGCGCGTTCTTCACCCGCGAGGCGTTCGGCGGTTTCGAGGATCGCGCACGCGGTGGTGTAGCGGCCGTAGTCGTCGATGATGTCGGCGGCGAACGCCTCCACGGTGATGACCTGGGTGACGATGTCGAGTGTGCGGCCCGGGTGCAACTGCACGTCGATGTAGGAGAACGGCTCGAGCCGCGCCCCGAACTTCGACTTGGTGCGCCGTACCCCCTTCGCCACCGCCCTGACAAGCCCGTGCTGCCTGGTCAGGAGCGTGACAATGCGATCGGCCTCGCCCAGCTTGTGCTGGCGAACCACTATCGCCTCATCCCGATACAACCGCACGTGGCCAGTCTTGCATGCGGGCCCGACACCGGACTCACGGACACGGATCAGGACTGGAGCAGGCCGGCGATGAGCACCAGCAGCGATTGCTGGGTTTCGATGCGGGCGCGCTCGGGGTCATCGGCGTGGGCGACGATGAGCGAGGCTTCGGTGATGGCGCTGAGCAGTAATTGCGCGAGTACCGGGACCGGGGCGACCGGGATCAGGCCCGCGTCGGTGGCGCGTTGCAGTTCGGCGGTGATGAGGCCGAGGCCGTGGCGCGCTTCGAATTCGCGGAAAGCGGGCCAGCCGAGGACGGTCGGGGCGTCCATCAACACGATGCGCAGCATTTCCGGGCGGGCGCAGATGTCGAGGAAACGTGCCAGACCCGCGGTCATCCCGCCGATGACATCGGCGCGGTCGACAGCGGTGATGGCGCTCGCGATCTCCGCGGTGGCCTCGGTCTCGACCTGTTCGAGGACGGCGAGGAACAGTCCGCGCTTGTCGCCGTAGTGGTGGTGCAGGGCGCCACGCGTGACACCGGCGGCGGCCACCAACTGCTCGGCCGACGTACCGGCGAAGCCGCGCTCGGCGAACAGGCTGCGGCCTGCCTGCTCGAGCGCGGCTCGGGTAGTGCGGGAACGATCCTCCTGACTACGGCGCTGCATGCAGCCGAGTGAACTCCACGATCAGTTCGGTGAGCAACTCCGGCCGGTCCTCGGGGACGAATGTGTAGGAATCGTCGATGGTGCGCAGGCTCGCCCGCGGTAGATCGGCGACCAGCCGTTGCGCCAGCGCCATCGGGAACAGTTTGTCCTCGGTCGCCCACACCACGAGCACCGGCACATCGACCGTGGGGAAGCGTTCGGCCGCGGCGATGGTGAATCGGTTGTCCACACTGGCGGCGAAACGGCGCAGGTCGTCGCGGATGGCGGCGCTGCGTCGGGCGGGCCCCAGGTAGGACTGCGCGATGTCTTGCGGCAGTTCGTGTTTGGTCACCCAGCCGAAGCCGAGTGGCAGGCGCTGCGCGAACTTCCAGCGCATCGGTGCCAGCAGCGGGCCGATCGCGCCGGGAATCTTCGCCACCTTCAGCAGACTCGAGAAGGGCTGGGGCGGGAACACTTCGTAGCAGTCGACGGCGGCCAGGACGACGCGCCCGATCCGTTCCGGTCGGCGGGTCATCAGGATCTGGGTGAGCGCGCCGCCGGTGTCGTTGGCGACGAGGGTGACATCGGTGAGGTCGAGTGCGTCGAGGAACTCGGCGATCAGGTCCGCGATGCCGGTGGGGCTGAGGTCGGCGTCGGGCATCGGGATGGTGTGGGATCCGAGTGGCCAGTCGGGTGTGAGGCAGCGGTGTCCGGCGGCGACGAGGCCGGGCACTACCCCGCGCCAGATGTCGGCGTTGACGAGCAGTCCGTGAACGAACACGACCGGCGATCCGGTGCCGGTGTCGTGATAGCGGATGCGGCCGGACGACAGGGCGATCTCGTGCGCCGGGCCGAGTGCTGAGCTGATTCCCATGGGGTCCTCCCCTGGTCGGATGCTGGGCATATCTACTGTTACATACATCCCGTATGTATGTCTATACCCACCCTAGGGGATGTGGACGGGTGACCAGCTTCGCGTTACCGTCGAGCCAACTACCTGCAGAGACGGAGCTCACATGTCCGCGCCCGACCACATCGCGCCGAACCCCTCGGCCGATCTCGGCCTCACCGACCTGTCCGCGGCCATTGCCGACGGCAGCATCTCCTCGGTTGCCGCCGTCGCCGACGCGCTCGACCGGATCGAGGCGTCACAGCCGACGCTCAACGCGTTCCGGGTCGTGCGTCGCGAGGCCGCGCTGCGGGAGGCCGCCGAGGCGGATGCGCGGTGGGCCGCAGGGGTGCGGCTGCCGCTGCTCGGCGTGCCGATCGCGGTCAAGGACGACACCGATATCAGCGGTGAGGTCACCGCGTTCGGGTGCGGTGGGGAGTTCGCGCCGAAGACCGCGGACGCGGAATCGGTGCGCCGGTTGCGCGCGGCGGGCGCGGTGATCGTCGGCAAGGCCAATACGTGCGAGCTGGGGCAGTTGCCGTTCACCAGCGGTGACGCGTTCGGGCACACCCGCAATCCGTGGGACCGCACACGCACGCCGGGCGGGTCATCGGGTGGGTCGGCGGCGGCGGTCGCGGCCGGATTGGTCCCTGCCGCACTGGGTTCCGATGGTGCGGGGTCGGTGCGCATCCCGGCCTCGTGGACGAACCTGATCGGGATCAAGCCGCAGCGTGGGCGCATCTCCACCTGGCCGCTGGCGGAGGCGTTCAACGGACTCACCGTCAACGGCCCGCTCGCGCGCACCGTGCGTGACGCGGCACTACTGCTCGACATCGCCGCCGGACCGGACGACGGTGACCGGCACAAGCCCGCCCCGATCGATGCGAGCGCGGCGGTCGGTCGCGATCCCGGCACGCTCAGAATCGCTGTCTCCCTGAATATTCCGTACACCGCGACCAAGACCGCGCTCGATCCGCAGATCGCGGCGGCGGTGCACGCGCTCGCCGGCACGCTGCGCGCACTCGGCCACACCGTCACCGTGACGAACCTGCACTACGGGCTGATGATCGGCGCGTCCTTCCTGCCGCGCTCGCTGGCGGGGATCAGCCGGGTGCACCGGGATATGCCAGGGGCCGTTGTCGACCCGCGGACCACTGCCAACTCACGCATCGGCCGAGTACTCGGCGGGCCCGCACTCACGGCGGCGCGGCTCGCGGAACCCTTGCTGCACAAGCGCATCGGTTCCTTCTTCGACGACTACGACCTCGTACTGGCGCCGACCACCGCGACCCCTCCCCCGCAGGTGGAAGAGATCGACGGCATCGGCATCGGCGCGACCAACAATCTGATCACCGCAGCGTGCCCGTACACGTGGCCGTGGAACGTGCTCGGCTGGCCGAGCGTGAACGTGCCGGCCGGTTTCACCGAATCCGGGCTGCCGATCGGCGCGCAACTGATGGGCACCGCCGACAGTGAACCACTGCTGATTTCCGTTGCGGCCCAGCTGGAATCGGAACTGCACTGGGACCGTCACCGCCCCGAACGGTGGTGGTGATTCACCGGGTGCCTACCTGGTCGGCTCGACCCACCCTTCGAGATCGCTCTTCGTGCCCGACGGACAGCCGTTCTGACCGGTCTGCCGAGGAAACATCATCAGGCAGCGCTGCGGGCCCGTGCCGCCGACCGCGGTGGTGACAAGCACCGCGATCGATGAGCCGTCGGCGACGCGACTGGTCGAGAAGCCGAGCGTGCCGGTGACGCCGCGATAGTCGGACTCACGCAACTGGACCGCGATGGCGGTGCGGTTCGGCGGGTTGTCCGCCAGGACGCCACGGCTGCTGCGCACAGCTTGCAGGAACAGCCCGCTCACATCGAAGGCCAGACCGGTGCGATCACCCGCCCAGGTGGGCTGGTAGTCGGCGAGGCCGGGGTAACCACGCAGGTCCTCGATCAAGCCCGCCAGTTCACTGCACAGCCGCTCATGCTCGAACGGCACCGGCTGATCGCCGAGTTTGCCGATGCCACGCACACAATCGGCGCCACCGAGCATGACCGGCGATGCCTTGGCCACGTAGCGCACGGTGAGGTTGGCAGGGAGTGCGGCGGTGGCTTTCGGATCGGTGATCACCCTGGTCACCGCGTCGTTGCCGAGGATCGCCGGGCCCTCGCCGCTGATGCAGCCGCGACTCACCGACTTGGCGAAGGTCGGGAAGTCGTCGTTGCGGCCCGCGAAGAACAGCAGGGTGTGGCGGTCGAATCCGGCGGTCTCGCACGGTGCGGGGAACCGATAGAGCTGCTGTTGTTCGCGCCAGCTCATACTCTCGTGCGCCACCCCACGTTCGGTGAGCTCTGCTCGTACATCCTCGACCAAGGTGTTCACGTACAGGTCACCGACGACCTCGGGGTGATAGATCGCCACCTTGTCGTAGCGGGGAGCACCGTTACGATCACGGGCACCTTGCACGTAGTCGGCGACAAGGCGGGCCTGCACCCTATTGCTCGGTGCCGCTTGGAAGTACAGCGGAGACGCCTGTTCGAGACCATCGGCCGATAGGGTCGTCGCGACTGCGGGAACGCCGAGTTCGCCGAGACGGTTGATGGCCCTGCGGGTTTCGTCGTTGCTGCGATCGACCCCGACGACACCGAGCACGCTGGGGTCTTCGGCCACGAGCTTGCGCAGCACGTTGTCGACCACCCAACCGGCGTGGCGCATATCGGAGCCACCATTTGCGATGATGATGCGCAGCAACGGTTCCGATTCATCGGAGGCCAGCAACGCGCGACGCTGCTGCACGGCCAGACCGGCCAGTTCCTCGACCTGAGCATGCGGGTAGCGCACATTGGCGTCGACATAGCTCAGGCCGGCGAAATACACCAGCGACACCAACGGCCGGTTCGGATTGTTTTTGCGCGCGTTCGCTGCGGCGACGTTGAGCCGGAACACTTCTCGCTGCATCGCCGACAACTCTGGGTCGTCGGCGAAGGTCTGCCGGGGGTTGTCGCTGCGGCCGACACATTCACCGTCACGCAGACTCACCGAGACACCGCCGGTCCACGGCCAATGCGAACACTCGACACCACGCAGCGGCGGGAAGTAGACCAGCGTCGCGCCCACGGCGAGCACGATCGGGATCAGCACGCACAGACCGACGAACCAGCTGCGCGCGGCGAGTGGCGGTGCGGGCGGCAGTGCGAGACCACGGAATCGGGCATCGCTGACGCGCGGGGTGGTGTCGGGCGGCAGGATCGCGCGTAACGGCAGGAACCAGGCGTCGGCCTGGCGATGAGTGCGCCGGTTGTCGATCTCGCGCAACCACTCCTGCAGCGGATCGAGCGGCTGCGGGGTCGGAGCGTCGGCGAGACTTTCCAGGGTGCGCAGCGGGCGCAGATCGCTGATGTGCGAGAGCTCGCCGACCTCGCGGCTCGGCCCTTCGTCACGCAGCGCCACGACCACCAGCGGATCGAAAAGTCCGGTCTCGTTACGGATTTCGTTGATCCAGGTGAGGATGCGCGCACCGTCGCTGCTCTCGGCCAGACCACCGAGCAACGCCACCGGATACGCGGTACGCCGCCAGCTCGACGGGCGCCAGATCCGTCGCTTGTAGGCATCGCGCAGGTCCTCGAGAAACGCGTGCACGAGAAGCTTGGCAACCTGCTCCTCGTTCTCGTCCACCCGGTGTGACGCCGTGAGCCTGGACGCGAAACCCAGGAAACTGCCCGACAATTCGGGCGCAAGATAGCGCTGGCGCAGGAACCACCGCGTCACCTTGGACATACCGGGAATGCGCCCGGACACCCACAGCCACAACCGCAGCACCGGCCACAGCGCGAGCACACCGAAGACCACGCGCGAAATCGTGTCGCCCGCAACGCCTTCGGCGGTATCGGAACGACTGGTCGGCGAGCCGCTGCGCAGCAGTTTGGGCAGCCTGCGGCGCAGTTCGTCGGGCGCCTCGGATTCGTCGGAGGTCACCCGCTGACGGGTCAGCCAGTCGGCGGTGCGGTAGCGCGGGAACTTGATCGCGCCCATCGCGGTGTCGTCGGCGGCGAAACCGGCCACCAATTGCCCGACGATCGGTAGGCAGTGGCCGGGGATCTCCTGGTCTCCCGCGTGCGGGCCCGCGTCGATCGCGTTGAGGTCGGGGGTGAGCAGGGTGCGCGGCAGGTCGGGCGCGTGCAGGTCGATCTTGACGCGCGGCGTCGCCCGCCTGCCACCGGATTCACTGAGCCAGCTGTAGATTTCGGCGACCAGTGCCGTATGCCCGGCGACGCCGACCACTTCGACGATCGGGCGTGGCAGGGCGCGCCGCCGGTGTACCAGTGTGCGCAGCACGCGCGGGCGGGCGTCGGGAATCTCAAGCGCCCGCAGCAGCTCCAGCAGCTTGCCGACATCATTGGCATCGGGCACTTCCACGGCCTCCCCCGGACGATCAGCGACCACGCCGAACGAACCGGCGTGTTCGCCGAACGATACCCCGAACCGCCGACACTCAAACGGTCAAAAGCCCAGCTTCCCCAGCTGTTTCGGGTCGCGCTGCCAATCCTTGGCTACCTTCACGTGCAGGTTCAGGTAGATGCGGGTGCCGAGAATGTGCTCGATCTGTTTGCGGGCATTGGTGCCGACCTCTTTGAGGCGGGCGCCGTTCTTGCCGATGATGATCGCCTTCTGGCTGGGCCGCTCGACGTAGAGCAGGGCATGCACTTCGAGCATGTCCTCGTTCGCCTCATAGGGCTCGATGTCCTCGATGACCACGGCCAGCGAGTGCGGCAGTTCATCGCGCACGCCCTCGAGCGCGGCCTCGCGGATCAGCTCGGCCATGAGGGTTTCCTCCGGCTCGTCGGTGATCTCACCGTCGGGGTAGAACGCCGGGCCCTCGGGCATCTGCGAGGCGATCACGTCGACGAGCACCTCGACCTGTTCGCCCTTCACGGCAGATACCGGGACGACCTCGGACTCAGGACCGAGCAGCTTCACCAGCGCCATCAGCTGATGCGCGATCTCGTCGCGGCCCACCTTGTCGATCTTGGTGACCACGCCGAGGATCTTGGTCTTGGGCGCCATCATCTTGATCTGCTCGACGATCCAGCGGTCGCCGGGACCGATCTTCTCGTCGGCCGGGATGCACAGCGCGATCAGGTCGACCTCGGAATAGGTGTCGCGGACCAGGTCATTGAGACGCTGGCCGAGCAGGGTGCGCGGGCGGTGCAGGCCGGGGGTGTCGACCAGGATCAGCTGGGCGTCCTCGCGGTGCACGATGCCGCGGATGGTGTGGCGAGTGGTCTGCGGGCGCGAGGAGGTGATCGCGATCTTGGTGCCGACCAGCGCGTTGGTCAGCGTCGACTTACCGGTGTTCGGCCGACCGACGAAACAGACGAAGCCGGAATGGAATTCCTTGCCGGAATCAGCCACCGTGCACCTCGCTCAGCACGGCGCCGGTGCGGTCGGTGCGGACGACCGAGGCCGACGGGGAGACTTCGCGCACCGCGCCGATGCCCGCGTCGTCGGCGTCACCGCCGACGACGACCGCCGCCTCGAAACCCTCCGCGCCGCTCGAGATCGCGGCGGCCACGGCGGCCTGCAATGCGGTCAGGCGCAATGCGGTCAGCACTACCTCGCCGGCGGCGTAGGTGCGGCCGTCGGTGTCGCGCACCGCGGCACCACTCGCGCCGCCGGTGCGGCCCAGCGCGCCACGCGCCAGCACCAGCAGCTTGTTGTCCTCGGCGTCCAGTTCACTCATGGTTTTCTCCGTTGTCGTCGGGCACGCGCACCTGGTCGGTGTCGGCGGTTGCCTCGTCGGTCATGCCCTTGCGGGGCTTGTCGGTCTTCTTCTCTTTATCGGCGGCCCGGCGCACCAGCACGGTGTTGACCCGCATGCGCCCGCGCGCGTCGGCGCCGCCCTCGCCGCGCAGCACCAGCCCGTAGACGGTCACCTTGGAGCCGGGCAACGGGACGCGGCCCAGCTCGTGGGCGAGCAGCCCGCCCACCGTGTCGACGTCGTCGTCCTCGATGTCGAGGCCGTACAGCTCCCCCAGGTCTTCCACCGAAAGCCGCGACGAGACGCGGTAGCGGCCGTCGCCGAGGTCTTCCACGGGCGGAGTTTCGTCGGTGTCGTATTCGTCGGCGATCTCACCGACGATCTCCTCGAGCACGTCCTCGATGGTCACCAGTCCCGCGATACCGCCGTACTCGTCGACCAGCAGTGCCATGTGATTGCGGCGGCGCTGCATCTCGTCGAGCAGTTCATCGAGCGGCTTGGAATCGGGCACGAAGATCGCGGGCCGCATCATCTCGCGCACCGACACCTTGCGGGCGCGATCGGCATAGGGCACAAGGTCTTTCAGGTAGACCACGCCGCGTACGTCGTCGACGTTCTCGCCGATCACCGGGATCCGGGAATGGCCGGAGCGCACGGCCAATGACATCGCCTGGGCGGCGGTCTTGTCGTCCTCGATCCACACCATCTCGGTGCGCGGCACCATCACCGCGCGGGCCGCAGTGTCGCCGAGTTCGAAGACCGACTGGATCATCCGGCGTTCGTCGTCGGCCACCACGCCGCGCTCGCGGGCCATGTCGACCACCTCGCGCAGCTCGATCTCGGAAGCGAAGGGGCCGTTGCGAAATCCCTTACCGGGAGTGATCGCGTTGCCGAGCAGAATCAGCAACCGGCTCACCGGGCTGAGTACCGCGCCGATGATCTGCAGCGGCACGGCGGCGGCCAGCGCGATCGAGTAGGCGTGCTGACGGCCGAGGGTACGCGGGCCGACGCCGATCACGACGTAGGAGACAACGACCATCAGCATCGCGGTGACCAGCAGCGCCGTGCTCTCGTTCCACAGGTCCAAGGTCGCCGCGGCCAGCAGTACGGTGGCGGTGATCTCGCACAGAATACGCAGCAGGACAGCGAGATTCACATACCGCGGGCGGTCGTCGACGATCTTGCGCAGTCGCACGGCGCCGGAGCGCTCCTCGCGGACCATGTCGTCGAGCCTGGCCCGTGACACCGTGTTCAGTGCCGAGTCGACGCCCGCGAACACCCCGCCGATTCCGATCAATCCGATCGCCAGCGGGATCAGGGTCAGTGCTGTCACGCGGGGCCTTCACCGGGTGCGGTGAAACCTGCCTTGCCGAGTAGTCGGTCGTCACGCTCGGCCAGCTCGGCGCGGCGCTGTTCCTCACGCAGGCTCACGTACCACTCCTCGAGCAGCTGGGCCTGCAGCGCGAACATCTCCTTCTCCTCGTCCGGCTCGGCATGGTCGTAGCCGAGCAGGTGGAGCACGCCGTGCACGGTGAGCAGGGCCAGCTCGTGGTCGAGCGAATGGTCGGCCTTCTGCGCCTGACCCATGGCGAACTCCGGGCACAGCACGATGTCACCGAGCATCGACGGGCCGGGCTCCGGGCTGTCGGGGCGACCGCCGGGCTCCAGCTCGTCCATCGGGAACGACATCACGTCGGTGGGGCCGGGCAGGTCCATCCAGCGCACGTGCAGGTCGGCCATGGTGTCGAGATCGACGAGCACCATCGACAGTTCGGCGGCCGGATGTACGTCCATCCGGGCGATCACGAAACGTGCGACGCTGACCAGGTCTTCTTCGGGAACGTCCATGCCCGATTCGTTGGCGATCTCGATGCTCACCTGTTCAGGGTACGGTGCTGGCCCGACGCCGCCGGGAGCGGCATCGGGCCAGCGTGGCGCCGGTTAGCGGCGGTCGGTGCGACCGGCTGCTCTGCGCTGGGCGCGATTGCCCGGGTAGTGCGGTCCCGGCACGGCGCGGGTGTCGGATTCGAAGCGGTCGTAGGCGTCGACGATGTCGGAGACCAGCCGGTGCCGGACCACGTCGGCGCTGGTGAGCTCCGAGAAGTGGATGTCGTCGATATCGATGAGGATCTCCGCGGCCGCCCGCAGACCCGAGCGCTGCCCGTTGGGCAGGTCGACCTGCGAGATGTCACCGGTGACCACCATCCGCGAGCCGAAGCCGAGGCGGGTGAGGAACATCTTCATCTGCTCGGCCGTGGTGTTCTGCGCCTCGTCGAGGATGATGAACGAATCGTTGAGGCTGCGACCACGCATGTATGCCAGCGGCGCGACCTCGATGACACCGGACGCCATCAGCTTGGGAATGGCTTCGGGGTCCATCATGTCGTGCAGGGCGTCGTAGAGCGGACGCAGGTACGGGTCGATCTTGTCGTTGAGGGTGCCGGGCAGGAAGCCGAGCCGCTCGCCCGCCTCGACCGCGGGCCTGGTCAGGATGATGCGGGTGACCTGCTTGGACTGCAGGGCCTGCACCGCCTTGGCCATGGCCAGGTAGGTCTTGCCGGTGCCGGCGGGACCGATGCCGAACACGATGGTGTTGTCATCGATCGCGTCGACATAGCGCTTCTGGTTCAGCGTCTTGGGGCGGATGATCTTGCCGCGCCGCGACAGGATGTCCAGGCTCAGCACCTCGGCGGGCGATTCGTGGACGCCCTCGTCGGTGAGCATCGAGATGGTGTGGCGAACCGCTTCGGGGGTGATCACCCGGTTACGGCCGGTCAACGCGACGAGCTGCTCGATGACCCGCTCGGCCAGCGCCACATCGCCCGCTTTACCGGTGATGGTGACGGTGTTGCCGCGGACATGGATGTCGGCCGGGAGCAGTTTCTCCAGCTGTCGCAGGTTCTGGTCGGCCGAGCCGAGGAAACCGAAAACCGACTCCGGGGCGAGCTCGATGCTGGAACGCACGGTTCGCGCCGCGGGACCAGCATTGTTTCCGCCTGTGCCGATGTCTGATACGGGGTTGGTGGGGTTGCCGATCTCGCCTGAGTTCTTCAAAAGTGGCTACAGCCTGCTTCCGGTTTCGACCTGGTGTTCGATGAGATCAGTTTACCGCCGAGCACCGACACCGCACAGTGGTTAAAAATGCGCCCGTGGTATGCCGATCTCGACCCCATCGGAATACCCGATCCCTGGCGGTCCACTCCTGCTCACCAGCGTGAGGTCAACGCCCCCAGCGCACCGAGCGCGACCGCGGCCGCGGTGGAGGTGCGCAAGACGGTCGGGCCGAGGAGCACGATATCGGCTCCGGCCTCTGCCAATGCGGCCAGCTCGGCGGCGTCGAGGCCGCCCTCGGGGCCGACGATCAGCACCACTTCGCTCGCCTCGGCCAGCGGCAGTTCGGTGAATTTGCCCGCGCCGGATTCGTGCAGGGCCGCGACGATCGCACCGTCCGCCTTGGCTTTTCGGACCAGCTCCACCAGGTCGCGGGTGCGGTGCAGTCCGGCGATCTCAGGGATGTAGGCCCGACGGGATTGGCGCGCCGCGGACTTGGCCGCGGCACGCCACTTCTCGATCCCCTTGGCGGCCTTGGCTTCCCAGTTCGCGACGCAGCGCGCGGCCTGCCACGGCACGATCAGGTCCGCGCCCGCCTCGGTCATCAACTCCACGGCCAGCTCGGAGCGGTCCGACTTGGGCAGCGCCTGCACCACGGTCACCGCCGGGGTGGGCGGCGCGGCGACACGACGGTCGCGGACCGCCAGTTCGAGCCGATCCTTCTGGGCCGCAACGACTTCCGAGTCGGCCAGTACCCCGTGTCCATCGGACAGGGTGATCGGCTCGCCGACCTTGATCCGGCGCACGGTCGCGGCATGACGACCCTCCGGACCGTCCAGCACCGCGACGGTGCCCGGCTCGGGCACCTCATCGAGATAGAAGACCGTCGCGGCCACGGACTCAGCGCCCGCTGAACGACGCGCGCAGCCGGGCGAACAAGCCGCTGTTGTGCTCGGACTGGGTCGACATCACCTCGGCGCGATCCTTGTCGCGCATGCCCTTGAACTTGCGCAGCAGATCGGTCTGCTTGCCGTCGAGCTTGCTCGGCACGACGATGTCGAGGTGGGCGAGCAGGTCGCCACGCGCGCCCGAACGCAGGCGCGGCATGCCGTGCGCACGCAGCTGGATGACCTCGCCGGGCTGGGTGCCCGCCGCGATGGAGAGCTCGGTGGGTCCGTCGAGGATGGTGTCGACGACCACGGTGGTGCCGAGGATCGCGTCCACCATCGGCACCCGGACGGTGCAGTGCAGGTCGTCGCCGTCGCGAACGAAGGTGTCGTGGGGCTGCTCGACGACCTCGACGTAGAGGTCACCGGCGTGGCCGCCACCGGGGCCGACCTCGCCCTGCGCGGCCAGGCGAACCCGCATACCGCTGGCGACACCGGCCGGGATGGGCGCGGCGATCTCGCGACGGGCGCGCACCCGTCCGTCGCCACCGCACTTGTTGCAGGGGTCGGGGATGGTCTCACCCGCGCCACGGCAGGTGGGGCAGGGACGCGAGGTGAGCACCTGGCCGAGGAACGAGCGCTGCACCGACTGCACCTCGCCCGCGCCGTCGCAGGTCTCGCAGCGGACCGGCTTGGAGTTGCCGTTGGTGCCCGAGCCCACGCAGACATCGCACAGGATCGCGGTGTCGACAGTCAGATGCTTGGTGACACCGACCGCGCATTCGGCCAGGCTCAGCCGGGTGCGGATCAGCGAGTCGGCGCCGGGCTGCACGCGGCCACGCGGCTTGCGCTGGCCACCGCCCTGGCCGCTCATCCCGCCGAAGAAGGCCTCGAAGACGTCGCCGAGACCGCCGAAGCCGGCACCGTTGAATCCTGCTCCGCCGCCGCCGTTTTCGAGCGGGTCACCACCGAGGTCGACGATCCGGCGCTTCTCGGGGTCGGTCAGCACCTCGTAGGCGGTGGAGACTTCCTTGAAGCGGGCCTGTGCGCCCTCGTCCGGGTTCACATCGGGGTGCAGTTCGCGGGCCAGTTTGCGGTAAGCGCGCTTGAGCTCCTGGTCGGTGGCGTTCTTGCCGACGCCGAGCAGTCCGTAGTAATCCCGTGCCACGTGAGTTCTCTAGTCCTTGGTCGGTGTGGGCCGGCCGAGCGCCGGGCGCATCCTTTAGTCGAATCCACTCAACTTTACCGGCCGAAGTATCGACCTTAACAGTCCGGTAGTTGTCGTTCCCGAGCTGGCTTCACCTTTCGGCGAGCACCTCGCCGATATAGCGGGCGACGGTCGCCACCGACGCCATGGTGCCCGGGTAGTCCATGCGCGTGGGGCCGAGCACGCCCATTCCGCCCAGTACGGCACCGGCCGCGCCGTAGCCGGTGGAGACGACCGAGGTGCCGCGCATCTGCTCGACCTGGGTCTCCTCGCCGATCTGCACCATCACCTGGCCCGGCTGCTGCGCGGCGGCGAGCAGTTTGAGCACGATGACCTGTTCTTCCAGGGCTTCCAGCACGTTGCGCATCGAACCGGGGAAGCCGAAATCGGCGACATTGCGGGTGAGGTTGGCGGTGCCGCCGAGGACCAGGCGTTCTTCGGGATGTTCGACCAGCGTCTCCACCAGGACCGTGGAGACGCGAACGAGCACGTCGCGGATCTTGGCAGGCGCCCGTTCCGGCACACCGGCTACCGACGCGCTGGCCACCGAGAGCAGTTTGCCGTCCATCGCGCCGGCGAGCAGCCCACGCACGGCGGCGAGGTCCTCATCGGAGATCACCGCGCCCAGGTCGACGATGCGCTGGTCGACGCGACCGGTATCGGTGATCACGACGAGCAGCAGGCGGGCCGGGTTGAGTGCGACGACCTCGATGTGGCGCACGATCGAGGCCGAGACGGTGGGGTACTGCACGACGGCGACCTGGCGGGTGAGCTGGGCCAGCAGGCGCACGCCACGGCGCAGCACGTCGTCGAGATCGACACCGGATTCGAGGAATTCCATGATCGCCCGGCGTTCGGCGCCCGAGAGCGGTTTCACCTCGGCGATCCGGTCGACGAACTCGCGGTAGCCCTTGTCGGTGGGGATGCGGCCCGAGCTCGTGTGCGGCTGGGTGATGTAGCCCTCGGCCTCGAGCACCGCCATGTCGTTGCGGATAGTGGCGCTGGAAACGCCGAGGTGGTGCCGTTCCACGAGGGACTTGGAGCCGATCGGTTCCTTGGTGGCGACGTAATCCGCGACGATCGCTCGCAGGACCTCGAAACGTCGATCTTCGGTGCTCGACGCCATCGACCCCACCTTCCTCGCTCGTGCTTGGTACGTCATGCCTACCGTGCTGCGTTCGCACAGGGTCGCACGCCGACGCTCGCAGCGTCTTGTTGTCCAGTCTAATTGTCCTGTTCCCGATCGCCGGATCGCACGGGTGTCCGGCATCGAACTGTCATCCGGGGATATTCGGCTTCGGTGGCGGTGTTCGGCCTGCCGACTCGGTCGAGCACGGCTGCGAGTTATCCACAGGCCCGAGTTATCCACAGATGGGATTTCGGGGGTTGTCGGGCTCTGGGGGCGGGCGTAGGTTCGGGACTGGATCAGGGGTTCTACCAGCAATTTTCAGCTATCGACAGTGTGCGGGGAGGGAACTGTGGTGCGTCCGGGTGGGGTCGGCGAGGCGTGGCATATCGGATCGAGCGCGGTCGCGGTGCGGCCGGCGGAGTTCGCCCGGATCGACGATGCGTGTGGAGAGTTTCTGCGGGCGATCGCGCGGATTCGGGCACTTGCCGTGGAAGTCGGCGATCAGGCGCATTGGGGATTGGGTGAGGCGGAAGCGGGGTTGGTATCCGCTGCCACATTGGTGGCGCGATTGCGTTGCGTGGCCGCGGCGAAGGAGGACAGCATCGCCGCCACATTGGATGGACATACGCGGATCGTGCGCGATATTCGCCAGTCGTTCCGGGACGTGCGCGATCTGATGATGGTTGCCGACGAAGAGTGGGCTGACCGACTTACGTCGGTGGAACTCTCTGCGGGGCAACATATTTCCGTGGAGTCACGATGACTCGCCGCGAGCGGAGCGGCATTCTCGGCGGCGATACGAATCCGAGCATTTCCAGCGGCGCCCCGGATTCGGGTTTTCCCGGCGTCGGCCAGAGCACGCATCCCGGTAGCGCTAGCGGTCACACACAGGTCGGTGTTCCGGGCGGTGGGGAGAACACGCATTCTTGGCGACACGGGGAGATCGTCGCGGCATTCGAGGCGCTCGAGGTCACCGATGCGTTGGCGCAAGCGGATAGGTTCGAGCAGATAGCGCGGTGGTGGGACGACGGTCTACGCGCTTTCCGGCACGCGGTGGATGGATCGCTCGCGCTGGCTTGGTCGGGCGTGGGGGCCGACGCGGCCGGTTCCGCGGTCGAAGGCTATGTCGCGCAAGCGCACGAACTGACAGTCGCGCTGGAGGAGTTGCCGGGTGTGGTTCGGGCGGCTGCCGAGGCGATCGTGGCAACCAAGTACGCGGTCGGGTCGCCGGCTGTCGAGGGAACCGGAGCCTCGGCGTGGTCGGTGGGTGGAGCGGTCCACACCACGGGCTCAGCATCAGCGCACGGTGCGGCTTCGGCCGCGCAGGAGAATGCCCGAGCCGCGATGCGACAGCGGTATGTGTTGCCGTTCGCCCAGTTGATCGCTCGTATTCCATTGCTATCCACGCCGTTTCGGTCATTCGACTCCGGCGGGCCGGGCGATCGACAGCTGTTGATCGGTACCGCGGGGCAATCGCGGGGCGGGCGACGCGCGCAGTCGCCGGTCGAGGTTTCGGCCGGAGACGGGGCCGCCTCGACCGGGGAGAGCACGGCCCCGGACAGGGCGATCGGGGATTCGGAAACGGTGGGACGCGATGGTCGCGGAACGGGAGCTCGCACCGACGGTCCGGACGTAACCGAAGGCCGGTCGCCGGAATCCGATGACGAGGCGGCGCGTTCGGGCAGCGCTACGCGGGTGGCCACGGCGTCGACGGTGGCCACCGTTACGACGCCGCCCAGCGCTACGGCGACGTTGACGACACCGGGCGGCTCAGGGCTGCTCACAGCACCTACGGGGACTTCGGCGGCGACCATCGACCCCGCGCTCGTTTCGAGAGGGCGCGGTCCATCGGTCGACTCGATGGCCGGGCGTGCGAGGCCGATCGTCACCACGACGGGGGCCCATGACCGAACGTCGGATGGCGCTGCGCGGTACCGACCACCCGATCAGCGTGAGGTGTCGAGGCCGGGTACCGGGCACAGCATTCCAGGATCGACAGGCCCGGTCATCGGTGCAAACCCGCCATCGGGGCATACCCCAGCCAGGTCGGGCGATCGTTTCTTCCATTGCGGCGGAGCACCGACACCGCAGGCACCGGGCGTGGATGCTGTGCGCGGGCTGCCGGAGTACTTGATCACGTCGGCGAATACCGCGGAGCTGCTCGGAGAGCCACGACCGGCGGTAGCAGGTGGGGTGATCGGGGGTGGCGATGACTTCGTGCCCGGTGAGCAGCGCTCACCGGCGACTCGGGGCTGACGGCGATGTCAGCGAGTCGACGGGACTCTTCAGCAATGGCCGCCCAGGCGGGCGGCCGATGCCGAATCAGACTCGCGCAGCTGCGCCGCAGCGAGCGGCCGAGTCGGGAGCGCCGACCTCTTTGCCCGCGAGGGCATCCAGGCCGAGCATCGCCAGCAACGCGCCGCAGTCGTCGGCGTCGTTGGAGTGCGACGCTACCGTCCTCGCGGCGACCGCGCACTGACGCGCGTTCTCCGCCTTCTCAGCGGAGCGCGCTTCAGCGAATTCGCTCTGCTCGTGGACGAGGGTGATGTGCCGTTCGGTGGACATATAACTCCCTAGGATCGAGTTGAAGCGTACGCCCCTAATCGTTATCTTCCACCCCGAACCCACCGAACATACCCTTAGAGCACCCCAATGTTCCGGGCCCCTCACCAGGTGTGCATTGGCTTGATACCCCACGATGACCGGGCAATCTTCGGGTTCGATCACAAACCGCAAAAATCTCGAAATTCAGATCACGATGACATCACCGCCCGCGCGATTCCCCTGACGTGCTCAACAGCCTGTCGACCGGCAACCGCCGAGTCGACAAACCGTCGGACAAGACCACCGCGGATCGGTCGAGAAACCTCCAGCGCGACCTTCGACGGTCAGCTGAGCAGGTCTCGGACGATGCCGTCGGCGAGGAGACGGCCTCGGTCGGTGAGGACCAGATTGTCGCCGGTGATGTGGGCGAGGCCGTCGGCGATGATCCGGTCGAGGGCGGGGGCGGCGGACGGGGCCAGGTCCGCGAGGGGCAGGCCGGTGCGGAGGCGGACCGTGAGCATGAGGTGCTCGGTGTAGCGCTCGTCGGCGGTGAGGGCTTCCCAGCCCGCGGCGGGGAGTCCACCGAGGGCGACCCGGTCGGCGTAGCGGGCGGGATGTTTGACGTTCCACCAGCGAACGCCGCCGACGTGGCTGTGCGCGCCGGGGCCCGCGCCGAGCCAGTCACCACCGTCCCAATAGCCGAGGTTGTGCCGGCAGCGGGCGGAATCACTTGCGGCCCAATTGGATACCTCGTACCACGTCAGACCGGCGGCGGCGAGGCGGGCATCGATGCGTTCGTAGCGGACGGCGAGGACATCGTCGTCGGGTGCGGGCAGTTCACCACGGCGGACCTTGCGTGCCAACGCGGTTCCGTCCTCGACGATCAGAGAGTAGGCGGAAACATGATCGACACCAGCGGCCAGCACCGCGTCCAGACTCAGGTCGAGATCGGCATCGGTCTCGCCGGGGGTGCCGTAGATCAGATCGAGGTTCACATGATCGAACCCGGCCGCACGCGCTTCCTTCGCCGCGGCGACCGCGCGACCCGGGGTGTGCGTACGGTCGAGCACTTTCAGCACGTGCTGTGCGGCGGACTGCATGCCGAGCGAGATCCGGGTATAGCCGGCCGCGCGAAGCCGCTCGAAGAACTCGGGCGAGGTGGATTCCGGGTTGGATTCAGTGGTCACCTCGGCATCGGCGGCCAGCGTGAAGTTCGCTCGCACGGCATCCAGCACCGAGGCCAGCCCGTCACCACCGAGCAGCGACGGTGTCCCGCCGCCGACGAAGATCGTCGACACTTCGGGCGTCGCGCTCGGCAGGGCACCGAACTCGACCGCGGCGGTCGCGAGCTCGCCGCGCAAGGCCTCCAGCCACGACTGGGGCGACGCCGAAGTACCCAGCTCCCCCGCCGTATAGGTGTTGAAGTCGCAGTACCCGCAGCGGGTGGCACAGAACGGCACGTGCACGTACACGCCGAACGCGCCGTCCCCGAAATCGCGCAGCACCGGGCGCTCGGCATCGGCCGGTGTCACGCCGGGAGCCCCGGAAGCAGCGCTGGTAGTCACCCCTCCAGTCTGCCGGGCCCCGGAAAACGCCGAGCACACCCCCTCACCCGGAACAGCGCGCGATCCCCGGGGCGGCCCTCGGCGGAATCCACCCAGGCCGGCGCGTCACTCGACCACGACGGGCGTGTTCTGGTTGGCGGTGAGCACCCACGCGCCGTCTTCCTTGGTCATCACGTACATCGGCGTGCCCTGTCCGGACAGCTCGCCGTCGAGGGTGAAGTAACTCTGGCGGATCTTGACGGCGGCGACATCGGGCCGAAGGAACAGCACGTGCTCGACCTCGTAGGTCGCGGTGCCGTGCGTCGTCGCGCCGGGCAGCACCTGAGCAGTGAACTCGGCGATGGCCGGGCGGCCGAACAGGCGCCTGCCGTGGCCGGTGGTCCAGATCGCGTCTTCGCGGAAGACTGCGACGAACTCCTCGGCCAGTTCGTTGGCCTGGGCGTGCGCGATACCGTCGACGACGGCGCGGATGGCCGCGAGTTCGGTGTCGAGATCGGCGGGGGTCTGACCGGCGGTGGTGGCGTCGTTGCTCATGCCACTACTGTGCAACCTCGAGCGCACTCCAGGTCAACCGCGCTGTGCCGCACCGCACACGCGGGGGCTCGGGCGTATCACAGGCCGGTTCCGGGCGGCGAGCTATGACCCCCGTCACAGAACAGGACGGCCGTCCAGGGGATTTCCCCCAAAAGTGCGGGAAATATCTCTTTGCTGTCGGAACGACCCGGCTGACGTGGCACAATAGGCACATGCACGCAACTGGAGTACGACTCGTGGCCCGTCGCCACGTCGACTTCCAGCGTGTCTGTAGCGCCTGCTGTCGGCCCGGTTTCCACCGGTAGCGCAGCGGCGTCCATGCCCGGGTATCCCCCGGTGCCTTCGACTTTCATCGGCCCGCTGACTGCCTGACGCGAGCCAGCCCCTCGCGCCTTCAGCACGGATGTCCAACCACCCCGCAGGAGCGACCCCATCATGACGTCGAGCACCGACGCCGGTTCGACCGAACAGTCGACGGCGCAGGCCCGCACTGAGCGTTCAGCTGCCCAGCGCCCGGCCCGCCCGAGCACCGATGCCCCGGTCGCGCCGCGCGCCCGCACCGGCAAGCCGGTCCGCCGCCGCTCCGAAGGCCAGTGGGCCCTCGGCTACCGCGAGCCGCTGAACCCGAACGAACAGTCCAAGAAGGACGACAACCCGCTCAACGTTCGCGCGCGGATCGAGAACATCTACGCCAAGGGCGGCTTCGACTCGATCGACAAGGCCGACCTGCGTGGCCGTTTCCGCTGGTGGGGTCTCTACACCCAGCGCGAAGAGGGCTACGACGGCACCTTTACCGACGACGACAACATCGACCTGCTCGAAGCCAAGTACTTCATGATGCGGGTGCGTTGCGATGGCGGCGCGCTCAGCGCCGCCCAGCTGCGCACCGTCGGGCAGATCTCCACCGAGTTCGGCCGCGACACCGCCGACCTGTCCGACCGCGAGAACGTCCAGTACCACTGGATCGAGGTCGAGAACGTCCCGGAGATCTGGCGCAGGCTCGAGTCGGTCGGTCTGCACACCACCGAGGCGTGCGGCGACTGCCCGCGCGTGGTCCTCGGTTCGCCACTCGCGGGTGAGTCACTCGACGAGATCATCGATCCCACCTGGGCGATCGACGAGATCGTCAAGCGCTACATCGGGAAGAAGGAGTACTCCAACCTTCCCCGCAAGTTCAAGACCGCGATCTCGGGCCAGCAGGACGTGGTGCACGAGATCAACGACATCGCCTTCGTCGGCGTGAACCACCCCGAGCACGGTCCCGGCCTCGATCTGTGGGTCGGTGGCGGTCTGTCCACCAACCCGATGCTCGCTCAGCGCGTCGGTGCCTTCGTGCCCCTCGACGAGGTGCCGGATGTGTGGGAAGCGGTCGTCTCGCTCTACCGCGACTACGGCTACCGCCGCCTGCGCACCAAGGCTCGCCTGAAATTCCTGATCAAGGACTGGGGCATCGAGAAGTTCCGTCAGGTGCTCGAGGACGAGTACTTGAAGCGCAAGCTCATCGACGGCCCCGCCCCCGAGCAGCCCGCCAAGCCGATCGACCACGTCGGTGTGCAGAAGCTGCGCAACGGCCTGAACTCCGTCGGCTTCTCCCCCATCGCCGGGCGCGTCTCGGGCACCATCCTGAACAAGGTCGCCGATGCCGCCGAGAAGTACGGCTCCGACCGCATCCGCTTCACTCCGTACCAGAAGCTGATCGTCCTCGACATCGCCGACGACCAGGTCGACGCGCTGATCGACGAACTCGAACCGCTCGGGCTACAGGCCCGCCCGTCGGTCTGGCGTCGAAACCTGCTGGCGTGCAGCGGTATCGAGTTCTGCAAGCTCTCCTTCGTCGAGACCCGCAAGCGTTCACAGGTGCTCGCGCCGGAACTCGAGCAGCGCCTCGCCGACATCAATGCCGAACTCGATGTGCCGATCACCATCAACATCAACGGCTGCCCGAACTCGTGCGGCCGGTCCCAGATCGCCGATATCGGCTTCAAGGGCCAGCTCGTTGACGACGGCACCGGGAATCAGGTGGAGGGTTTCCAGGTTCATCTCGGTGGCAGCCTCGGCCTGGACAGCGCGTTCGGCCGGAAGTTGCGTCAGCACAAGGTGACCAGCGTCGAACTCGGTGACTACATCGATCGCGTCGTCCGCAACTTCGTCAAGAACCGGGAATCCGGTGAACGCTTCGCGGTGTGGGCTGTACGCGCCGACGAGGCCGACCTCCGATAGTCGATGAGGAGATCCCCACTGTGACAACGAATCTCGCGGCCAAGCTGTCCGAAGACGAACTGCGCGCGCTCGCCGAGCAGGGCGCGGCCGAACTCGGCCCCGATGCCTCACCGGCCGACCTGATCGCCTGGACCGATCGCAATTTCGGGAACGGCTACATCGTCGCCTCGAACATGCAGGACGGCGTGCTGGTCCACCTCGCGGCCCAGACCCGCCCCGGCGTGGACGTGCTGTTCCTCGACACCGGCTACCACTTCGCCGAGACCATCGGCACCCGTGACGCGGTCGAGGCCGTGTACGGCGTGAACGTGATCAACGTGGGACCCGAGGCCAGTGTCGCCGAGCAGGACGCACTGCTCGGCAAGGATCTGTTCGCCCGTGACGCCGCCGAATGCTGCCGCCTGCGCAAGGTCGTCCCGCTGAAGCGCTCGCTGAGCGGCTACAACGCGTGGATCACCGGCATCCGCCGCGTCGAGGCGCCCACCCGCGCCAACGCACCGCTGATCTCGTTCGACGAAGCCTTCGGCCTGGTGAAGATCAACCCGATCGCACCGTGGTCCGACGACGAGATGCAGGCCTACATCGAGGCCAACGGCATCCTCGTCAATCCCCTGGTGGAGGAGGGTTACCCGTCCATCGGCTGCGCACCGTGCACGCGCAAGCCCGAGCCGGGGTCCGATCCGCGCAGCGGCCGCTGGGCCGGTATCGCCAAGACCGAATGCGGATTGCACCAATCATGACCATCACCACCACTGGGAGTGAGCCTGTGAGTACCAACACCACCGAACGCGAACTCGGCCTGACCGAGTTCGACACCCTCGCGGCGCTGGAATCCGAGGCGATCCACATCTTCCGTGAGGTCGCCGGCGAATTCGAGCGCCCCGTGATCCTGTTCTCCGGCGGCAAGGACTCCACCGTCCTGCTGCACCTGGCGCTCAAGGCCTTCTGGCCCGCGCCGCTGCCGTTCACGCTGCTGCACGTGGACACCGGGCACAACCTCGACGAGGTACTCGAGTTCCGGGACAAGGTGGTCGAGCGCTACGGCCTTCGCCTGCACGTCGCCTCGGTCGAGGAGTACCTGGCCGACGGTCGCCTGACCGAGCGCCCCGACGGCATCCGCAACCCGTTGCAGACCGTCCCGCTGCTCGACGCCATCACCGAGCACCGCTTCGACGCGGTCTTCGGTGGCGGCCGTCGCGACGAGGAGCGCTCGCGTGCCAAGGAGCGGATCTTCTCGCTGCGCAACGCCTTCGGCCAGTGGGATCCGAAGCGGCAGCGTCCCGAGCTGTGGAACCTCTACAACGGCAAGCACGCTGCGGGTGAGCACGTGCGTGTGTTCCCGCTGAGCAACTGGACCGAGCTCGATATCTGGCGCTACATCGCCCGCGAGGACATCGACCTGGCGTCGATCTACTACGCGCACGAGCGTCCGGTGTACTCCCGCGACGGCATGTGGATGACGCCCGGCGTGTGGGGCGGCCCGAACGAGAACGAGGTCCTGGAAACCCGTTCGGTGCGTTACCGCACCGTCGGCGACGGTTCCACCACCGGCGCCATCATCTCCGACGCCGCCGACAACCAAGCCATCCTGGCCGAGGTCGCGGCGTCACGACTGACCGAACGTGGTGCCACTCGCGGCGACGACCGTGTGTCCGAAGCCGCCATGGAAGACCGCAAGCGCGAAGGCTATTTCTGATGCGTTCCGAGCTACTCACCAGACCGAACGCGGCGCACAGTGCCCGACTCGGGGCGAGCGACGACCGTGTGTCCGAAGCCGCCATGGAAGACCGCAAGCGAGAGGGTTATTTCTGATGTCCGACCTATTGAGGCTGGCCACCGCCGGTTCTGTCGACGACGGTAAGTCCACCCTGGTCGGACGGCTGCTGTACGACACGAAGTCCGTGCTGGCCGATCAGATCGACGCCGTGACCCGCGCCTCGGTCGACCGTGGGCTGTCCACGCCGGACTTGTCGCTGCTCGTCGACGGCCTGCGCGCCGAGCGTGAGCAGGGCATCACCATCGACGTGGCGTACCGCTACTTCGCAACGCCCAAGCGGTCTTTCGTGCTCGCCGATACACCGGGGCACGTGCAGTACACGCGCAACACCGTGTCTGGTGCGTCCACCGCGCAGCTGGTGATCCTGCTGACCGACGCGCGCAAGGGCGTCATCGAGCAGACCCGTCGCCATGCGGCCGTGCTGGCGCTGCTCGGCGTGCCGCGTCTGGTGCTCGCGGTGAACAAGATCGACCTCGTCGACAACCCGGCTGAGGTGTTCGCCGAGATCTCCGCCGAGTTCAACGACCTCACCTCGAAGCTGGGCTGGGCCACCGAAGACGTCATCGAGATCCCGGTCTCGGCGCTGCACGGCGACAATATCGCCAGCCGCTCCGAGAACACCCCGTACTACAACGGCCCCTCGCTGATCGAGCATCTGGAATCCGTTCCGGTGGACGCGGATTCGACCGGCACGCACGCACTGGGTCTGCGTTTCCCGGTGCAGTACGTGATCCGTCCGCGCACCGCCGAGTACCCCGATTACCGGGGCTACGCGGGTCAGATCGCGGCCGGTTCGGTCTCGCCCGGTGACGAGATCGTGGTGCTGCCCTCGGGTAAGAAGACCACCGTCGAGCGGATCGACACCCCCGACGGCGAACTGGCCGTCGCGCAGGCCGGGCGCAGCGTGACGCTGATCCTGGCCGACGAGGTCGACATCTCGCGCGGCGACATCATCGCGTCCGTGCACGACGCGCCGGAGTCGATCGACACCTTCGACGCGACGGTGTGCTGGCTCGGCGACAAGGGTCTGCGTCCCGGCGCCCGACTGCTGCTCAAGCACGGCGCCAAGACCACCCAGGCCATCGTCGGGGCGCTCGTCGAGCGGTTCGACGAGCAGACGCTGACCGCACAGCCGAGCCCGGAGTCGTTGGAGCTCAACGACATCGGTCGGGTCTCGCTGCGGCTGGCCGAGCCGATCCCGGCCGACGACTACCGCACCAACCGGCACACCGGATCGTTCCTGCTGATCGACCCCGCCGGTGGCAACACTCTCGCGGCCGGCCTGGTCGGCGATGTGCTGACTTCGGTCGAGGTCGGTACCGCGGTCTGATGTATCGCCTGCCCGCCCCGCCGCGTGGTGCCGCTTCGGCGCCGCGCGGCGGTGGCGAGCCCGCGCTGATCCTGGTCGCCCACGGCAGCCGTGACCCGCGTTCCGCGGCGAACGCGGCGGCCGTGCGCGATCGGGTCGCCGCCGCACGACCGGATCGTCTCGTGCGGCTGGCCTTCCTCGATCTGAACGCGCCGTCCGTCGACCAGGTGGTCGATGCTGTTGCGGCGCAAGGCTGTTCGCATGCCATCGTGGTGCCGCTGCTGCTGGGCAGCGCGTTCCACGCCCGCGTCGATCTGCCCGGCCTGCTCGATGCCGCCCGGCGCAGGCATCCGCTGCTCGACCTGGTTCAGGCCGATGTGCTCGGCCCCGATCCACGACTGATCGCCGCCCTGTGTGAGCGGATCACCGAAGCGACCACGGACTACCCCGGTGGCCGCATCGGTATCGCCGTCGCCGCGGTTGGCTCCTCGCGCGCCGGCGCCAACGAGCGCACCGCCGAGGTCGCCGTCGAGGTCGCCCGGCGCACCGGGTTGCGCACCGAAATCTGCTTCGCGACAAGCGAACCCACCGTGTCGGCCGCGACCGTACGACTGCGCGCCCACGGCGCGGAGCACATCGTCGTCGCGCCGTGGTTCCTGGCGCCGGGTCTACTGACCGACCGATTGCGTACCACCGCACCGGAACTCGTCCATTCCCCGGCACTCGGCTCCCACCCGGCACTCGCCGAGGTCGTATGGGATCGCTACGACACCGCGCTCGGCGCCGAATGGGAACTGTCCGCCTGAGCCACCGGCGCTCCGGCCGAGTTCGCCTCGGAGGTCGTCTCGGCGGCCGCATCGACCGTCGACCCGGCATCCGCGACGACGTCTGCGGACGACTCCGTGCTCGACGCGACGGTTCGGGTAGTCGATTCCATTGCGGGCGTGACTGTTTCCGTGGTCGATGACACCGGGCCGGGGATCGATCCCGACTGGTCGGGAGGTGGCGATCGGGGGGAATCGCGTAGCGCTGGCGCCGGGATCTCGATCGACGGCGACGGCGGTGTCGGCGACGACGGTGTCGACGGTGTCGACGGTGTCGACGGTGTCGACGGTGTCGACGGTGTCGACGGTGTCGACGGTGTCGACGGTGTCGACGGAGGCGGTGTCGACGGCGACGGCGGAGGCGGTGTCGACGGCGGCGATGTCGACGGCGGCGATGTCGACGGTGTGGGCGCCTGCTGCTCGCGGTCACCGGGCGAAGCCGGATTCGACATCCACTGCGGGTTGGGCATGGGCACGCTCGATGAGCCTTCCTGGACGGGCCCGCCGGCTTCGAGCGCGGGAGACGTCGTGGACGGACCCATGGCAGGCTGGTTCGCCGAACCAGGGGAAGCCGCCTGCGTTCGCAGCAACTCCGGCACAACAACTGCCGCGCGGCGGTTCCACCACATCACCGGAACGACCGAAAACTGCTCCGGTGGGGCCGCGACCGCGCCCGGAAACGGCGCGGGTTCCCCTGCCCGCGCGTCGACAGGCAGTGCAGGCAGAATCCGACCGGGCGCCGCCGCCACGACTCCGGGCCTGCCGTCGTCGGCACGTAACAAGCCGAGTACGGCCGGAATGAGCAGCGGCACAGCGAGCGCGGCACCGGCGAGCGCAGTACGCGACATCGGACGCCGGACCGGCACCAGCACGGTGTCGGTGGCCGACCGCCCGGCCCCGAGCAGTGCGGCACCACGGGCGACCGACTCGGCGGTTACGTGACCGCGAACGACCGGGCAGCCCAGCGCATCGGCCAGTGTGTGCGCCACCTCGAGCGGCGAGGCCGCGCCACCGACAAGGAGAAGCGCACCGAGATGTTCAGCGGACAGCCCTGCGGTGCGCAGGCATTCGTGCACCAGCGGTAGCGAATCCCGCACGAGTTGCGCGCGAACCGCCGCCGTCCGGACGGGATCCGGCGAGCAGGCGACCGGTTCGTCCGTGGGGGCCAGATCGTGCTCCATGGCGGCTACGGCCGCTGCGGTGGACCGGCCACCGAAGGCATAGGACCGAATCGGCCGACCGGCAATCCGATGCCCCTGCCGGTCGCGCACGACCGCGGTGACGTCGAGGGAGGTCGCGCCGAGGTCGTATACCAGCATCGAATCCGTGGCATCGCCGGATTTCTCGTTCGGTTCCGCCGACTGTTCGATCGGGTCGAGAGCCATCGCGACCGCGATCGGCTCCGCCACCAGCTCGACCTCGCCCAATTGCGCCCGCACGAGCGACTGGCGCAGCGCGGTGATGTGCTGCTCGGTGTAGACCGCCGGGTGCGCGAGCACAGTGTGCTCGGCGACAGCGCCCGCGGCGGCCATCGCCGCACCGAGAACCCCGGCGACAAGATCAGCGGCAGCGGCGGCCGGCGCGAAGGACAGCTCGGCGGCGAGGGTCAGATCACCGAAGCCGAGAATCCGGTGGTTCGCACCGGAGTCGGTCGCCGCCGTGGTCCGACCGCTGGTGATCACGGGATCGGTGCCACCACCGACGGCGGCGCAGACGGTGTTCCGCGCACCGATGGATACTCCCCAGCCGACTGTCATCCCTCACCAATCTCTCGCGGCCGACGTGCCACCGGAGAACGTTTTTACCTGAACCGAAGATCTAGTTTAGCCTCTCCTAACATTTTGTTGGGACACCAGGCGGAGGCATCCATGCCAGAGGGTTTGCTGGTCATACGACCGAATATCGTGATGAC
This sequence comes from Nocardia sp. NPDC059195, assembly GCF_042754695.1. Taxonomy (NCBI): domain Bacteria; kingdom Bacillati; phylum Actinomycetota; class Actinomycetes; order Mycobacteriales; family Nocardiaceae; genus Nocardia; species Nocardia sp. NPDC059195. The sequence continues at coordinate 216,836 of NZ_JBHZBG010000004.1, forward strand.
ACCGACGGTCTTGGGCACGCCACATGCCCCGGCCCCGATACCGCGCGGCGGTCGTTGGCCCGCCCCGGAACCGTCCGGGCCGATCGGCCTGCTCGACTCCTGGTGGCTCGTCACCGCCGCGGCACTGGCATCGACGGGACTCCTCGGCGCGGCACTGTGGATCGCCACCCACGTGAACCCGGACCCGGCACTGCACACCGCGGGACTGTTCGTTCATCTCGCCGGGCTGACGCTCGGCTTCGGCGGCGTCCTGATCGCCGACTACCTGGCCGCTCTGTGGCTGCTCGGGCGCAGCTCCCTCGCCGAGGCGATGGCCGGAGTCTCCCGGATGCACGTGCCGATCTGGCTCGGCCTCGCGGCGCTGGTGGCCAGCGGCTGCGTACTCGAGCCGAACCTCGATTCCCCATTGACACAGACCAAGATGGTGTTGACCGCGCTGCTCACCGTCAACGGATTACAGACCACGGTCTTGAGCAGGCGCTTGGCGGACCACTCGGCAGCACCACTGCCACCCCGATTGCTGATGTGGGGCGCCACCTCGGGCGCGATCTCCCAAGCCTGCTGGTGGGGAGCGATGGCCATCGGCTTCTGGAACGCCCAGCGCTGACCGACCACGACCATTCAATCGTCCGTGATCCACATCACATGACTACCCCTCTTCCCTACATACCCCCCTGGGGTATATGTTCGTAGCAACGCACAGCGAACTCAGAGAGGCGAAACAATGACCACCAACGCCCACGCCGGACACCACACTCACGCCGGTCACGCTGACACCGCGACCCAGCCCGCCGGACACCAGGACAACCACGCCGCACACGGAATCGATACCAACGACCATGCGGCGCATCAGCATCACGGCAAGCACACCGCCCCCGAGCAGGCCGCCTCCACCGGTGAGCACGCGAACCACGGCGACGCCCACGCCGGCCACGCCGCGGGAGCTCCGGGCGGCCTCCTCGTCACCCAGGACGGGTACACGCTCGATCTGGAGACCACGATCGCCGAGCCTGGCGGTATCGACTTCCGGTTCCGGATCCTCGGGCCGGACGGAACCGCGGTCACCGAGTTCGATCCGATTCACGATCGCGAGCTGCATCTGATCGTCGCGCGGCGGGAGCTGACCGGGTTCTGGCACGTCCATCCGGTACGCGAGGCCAACGGCACCTGGGCGATCCGCCTCGACCTCCCGGAAGCGGGCGCCTACCGCGTGTTCACCGACATCGCCCCGCGCGCACTCGGCCGAACGATCACGCTCGGCGCCGACCTGGCAATCGCGGGACACTATGCACCGCAACCAGTTCCGTCGGTAGCCCGCGCCACCGAGGTCGACGGCTATGAGGTGACCGTGGACGGCGAGTTGCGTGCCGAGGGCGATCTCCTGACGCTCACCGTGCGCAAGAACGGCGAGCCGGTGACCGATCTGCAGCCCTACCTGGCAGCTTTCGGCCACCTCGTCATCCTGCGCGCCGGAGACCTCGCGTACGTCCACGTCCACCCCAACGGCGAACCCGGCGACGGCATCACCCCCTCGGGCCCCGAAATCACCTTCCACACAGCAGTTCCCGGCCCAGGCACCTACCGCCTATTCCTCGATTTCAAACACAACGACATCGTCCGTACCTCCGCCTTCACCCTCACCACAACTCCCCAGCAGGCGCCCGATCACGGCAATCACCACTGATCCGAGGCATAACCTCGAACCCGACGTCCTGAACACATCCGACACCTCGGCGCCGCTACCACATCGGTAGCGGCGCCGTTCTTGCATCGGGCAACCACTGCCCGCCTCTCTGCGTACTCAGCGCCACACCGGGAGCGTCGGCGGCCGGAGATGTTGACGGTCGGCGGCATGGCACAGGGTGCGTAAGCCCGTTTCCGGCGAGTTGCCCATGCACCCGAAGATCACTGGCCGTAGTTACCTTCGCCGAAGCGGCGGGTTCTCGCCGTGCCAGACCTGACATACACGCGCCAACAGACCGCCCGACTAGGTCCCGCTCGGGGCGTCCGACAACAAGCGGGTCGCGATTGTGCGGGCCGCCTCGACGCGGGCCGAATCGCCGGTCTGGCGGGCGATATTGGCGGCGCTCAGGATCGCGTCCAGTTCGAAGACCAGGAGATCAGCGTCGGCGTCGGTGAGTTCGCCCATGGCTTGGGCCTTGCGGACTTCGTCGGCGAGGAACGACAGCCAGTCGTCGTGGTCGGCGACGACGGCGTCGCGCACGGGGCCTGGCTTGCTGCTGAATTCGGTGAGGGTAGCCACCCGGAAGCAGCCGCCGGGGAAAGGGGGATTCTCGATGTGGGCGAACCAGCTCTCGACCATCGCGCGAACCCGGGTTCCGCCGCGTGGAGCGCGCAGGCCGGGTGTGATGACTCGTTCGATGAAGATGTCACGACCGGCTTGGACGGCGGCGAGTTGCAGGACCTCCTTGGTGCCGAAGAGGGTGGCGATGCCGCTTTTGCTGATGCCGAGGTCGGTGGCGAGCCTGCCGATACTGAGGCCGTCGAGGCCTTCGACGGAGGCTAGTTCGGCGGCGCGACGGGCGATGGTGGCGCGGGCACGGGCACCCTTGGCCAACCGCTGGTCGCTCGGTTCCGTCAGCTGGGTCATATGAATCATTGTTCCACCGCGGGGTTGCAAAGGCGAACGATCGGTCGTACTTTCATTTACGAACGATCGTACGTTCTTATTTCTCCCCTCGAAGGATTCCGCATGACCGACGTGTCAGCTCGGCCCGAAGATCCGCTCAGCACAGCGACTCCCGACTACAGCGCCGCAGGCCGCACCCTCGCGGTCGCCTCGGGCGCGGGATTCATCGCCTTCCTCGACCTCTCGGTCGTCAACATCGCGTTCCCGACGATCGCCCTGAGTTATCCCGGCACCTCCACCGGCACGCTGACCTGGATCGTCAGCGGCTACGCGATCGCCTTCGCCGCACTACTCACGCCGGCGGGGCGCATCGCCGACGCACTGGGCCGTCGGCGGCTGTTCGCCCTGGCACTGGCCGGATTCGCCGTCACCTCCTTGCTGTGCGGGCTCGCACCCGGCGCGGACTGGCTCATCGCGGGACGTGTCCTGCAGGGCATCACCGCGGCATTCATGGTGCCCGCGGCACTCGGACTGGTCCTGGAGGCCACGCCTCGGGCAAAGATCGGCGCCGCCATCGGCGCTTGGTCGGCGGCAGGCGGGTTCGCGGCGGTGGTCGGTCCGGCGCTGGGCGGTGCGCTGGTCGAGGTGTTCGGCTGGCGTGCGGTCTTCCTGATCAATGTGCCGATCGCGTTGCTGTTGATCGTGCCGGGGCTGAGGCTGCCCGGCGGCGACAAGGCCGCGAGCGAGACGGCGCTGCCCGATCCGCTCGGCACGGTCGCCATCGCGATCGGACTCGGTGCGATCGTCGCCGCCGTCACCGAAGGTCAGTCATGGGGTTGGACCGCGCCCGGCACCCTCGTCGCATTGCTCGGTGGTATCGCGCTGACGGTGTTCGCACTGGCTCGCTCACGTCGGCATGTCAACCCGGCTGTCGCCGTATCGCTGTGGCGTGAGCGGCAATTCGCGCTCGCGAACGCGGGGTCGTTCCTGTTCGGCGCCTCGATGTTCGCGTGGTTGCTGGCCGGGCCGCTGTTCCTGAACGCGATCTGGGGCTACTCCGTACTCGAGTCGGCGGCGGCACTGACCGTCGGTGCGGTGGCATCGATGGTGACCGCCGTTGCCACCGGGCGGATTACGACAGCGCGCGGCCAGCGGTGGGTGGGAGTGCTCGGTGGTCTGATGTCGACGGCCGCGCTGGCCTGGATGAGCACCGACGCCTTCGGTCCCGAACCCGCGCTGTGGACGGCGTGGATTCCCGCCGGTGTGCTCGGCGGCGGCGGGATCGGCATCGTCGTCACGGTGCTCGGCACGGCAGCCGCGAATTCTGTTCCACCGCAACAGTTCGCGGCGGGCATCGGAATGAACCTCACCGCTCGTCAGGTGGGCGGGGCGCTCGGCATCGCCGTTCTGGCGGCGATCTTCTCGGCGACGGCCGACGACCCGCTCAGGGGTTTCCACCTTCTGTTCGCCGTGGGCGCGGGGATCAACGTCGCCGTCGCCGTGGTACTCGCCTTGCCTTCACCGGCCCGTTCGATCAACTGAACCAGGAGAACGATATGTCTTCCAGCACACCACTATCCGTGAAGTTCACCGTCGAAGCCGACGACCCGCTGGTGCTGGCGCCGGAGCAGACGGCCGCGCTGCTCGCGGGGGCACCGTGGCAGCGCTTCGCGGTGCTCGGCGATTCCATCGCCGCAGGGACCGGCGATCGGAGTCCCGGTTACGCCCCGACCGGCTGGGCCGATCGGGTCGCGGCGGACCTCGCCGCGGTGAATCCCACACTGACCTACCGGAATACGGGCCGGATCGGGGCCACCAGCGGTCAGGTCATCGACCGGCAGCTGTCCGACATCCTGGATTTCGCGCCGGATCTCGTGCATGTCAGCTGCGGCGGCAACGATCTGTTCACGGCGGGCGGTGATGTCGATCAGCTGCACGAGAATCTGTCGACGATCCTCACCGCGCTGGCCGCCACCGGGGCACAGCTGTCGATTTTCACCATGGCCGACGTGTGGGAAGTCGAGCGGATGGCGCCGATGCGAGGCATGCGGCCGCGGATGATCACGCTCAACGAAGTGCTGCGGTCGCTCGCCACCGACTTCGAAGCGGTACTCACCGAGCTCTGGAACCATCCGCTGCGGTCGCGCCCCGAGTTGATGAGCGCGGATCTCATCCACTTCACCACGAGTGGGCACGCGGTGGTGGCCAGTGAGGTGGTGAGGTCGCTGGCCCCGCTCATCGACAGGTAGTAGTGGCTGCGGGGCGGTCGAAGGGTCGCCCGGTAGAGCCCCCAACCCGCCGCTGAGCCTGCAACGGCTGGTCCGCCGGCGCGGCACCTACTTGTTGTCGAGCACCAATCGAGTGCCGAGTGCCACCAGTTCGGATCTGACCTCGGCGGGGCCGACGACCTCGACGTCCCCGGCCCAGCCTGCCAGTTGCCTGGCGAGCATCTTGGCGGTGTCGGCGGTGATCTGAGCTCGCACCCGGCAGTCCGGACTCGGGCCGAGCAGGGTGCAGTTGCGGCCCTGTTGGTCGGCCAGGATCGGGGCGAGACCTGGGGAGACGAGGACCGTCGCGGCGACGCGGGCGCGACGGCCCTCCATCCGCTCGACAATCTGCGACCACTGCGCCTGAAGATCGAAATCGGCTGGCCGGTCGGCTGTTTCATCGAGGGTGACAACCTCGGCGATGCGGTCGAGCCGGAAGGTCCGCTGCCCACGGTCGGTGCCCGCGATGAGGTACCAGACTGTTTCCTTCTCGACCAGGCCCCATGGATCGATCGTGCGGACGGTGCGTTCGCCCTTGCGCAGATAGTCGATCCGGACGCGACGGCGATCGACCACCGCCCGCCGCACCGTGTCGAGTACCGCGGGCGCTTGCGGATCAGGGCGCCCCCACCGGGCCGGATCGACGACAACGGCGTCGGCCGCGGCGGCATCGGCACGGAAGGTGTGTGGGAGGGCGCGAACCAGTTTGCGCAGAGCCGACTTCAGTTCGGGGGCGGCCTGTGCTGCCGGGCCCGCGAGCAGGAACAGCGCCCTGGTCTCCCCCGCCGTGAGTCCGGACAGGTCTGTGCGGGCGCCGCCGATCAGCGACCAACCACCCCCGCGACCCGATTGCGGGTAGACCGGGATGCCCGCGGCCGACAAGGCCTCCAGGTCACGCCGGGCCGTCGCCACCGAGACTTCGAGCTCGGCGGCGACCTGGGCGGCTGTCACCCGCCCCCGCGCCTGCATCAATAAGAGGGTGGCTACCAATCGGTCGGCTCGCATACTCGGCAATTCTGCCGAACAAAGTGCTCATTCGGTGAGCACTTTGGCTGGCAAAGTCGTATTCACACCGAAGCGACAACCGAATGGAGCAGACATGCTGCGCGGAATGGCCACCACCACCTACTACGCCGACGACCTCACCGCCGCCAAGGACTGGTACAGCGAATTCCTCGGCATCGCACCGTATTACGAAGTTCCCGGCGGATACTACGAGTTCCGGCTCGGGCCGTTGCAGGCCGAGCTGGGAATCATCAATCGCGCCTACGCCCCGGCGGGTGCGCGCAACGCGCCGGGCGGGGGCGGAGTGGTCTTCTGGCAGGTCGACGATCTCGCGGCCACCTTCGCCCGGTTGCTCGAGCTGGGCGCCACCGAGTACGAGCCGATCACCGAGCGCGGCGAAGGCGCGGGCTTCGCGACCGCCGCGGTTCTCGATCCGTTCGGCAATGTGCTGGGGATCATGGCCAACCCGCACTATGTGGCGATGACGTCCTAGGGATTCAGGCGAACCAGCGTTCGAGGACGGTGGCGACACCGTCCTCGCTGACGTCGCCGGTCACTTCGTCGGCCAGGGCGAGTACCGCATCGGGCGAGCCGGCCATGGCCACCGAATGTGCTGCCCAGCGCAACATCTCGCGGTCGTTGAAGCCGTCACCGATAGCCAGGGTCGCTTCGGCTTCGACGCCGAGAAGATGCCGAAGTTGTTCCAGCGCCCAGCCTTTGGACACGCCTCGGCGCGAGACGGTAAGCCATGGGCCGTACTCACCGTGCACCCAGGACGCATCGGGAACGTCGAAGGTTTGCAGCAGGCGCAGCATTTCGTCGGGGCTGCCGTCGGGCCACCAGCCGTTGAGGCGCGGCGTCGGCACACTGCTCAGTTCGAGGTGGTCGACGAGCTGGAAATCGCCGATCGAGAACTCCCCCGGCCCATGCCCGGTCGCCCAGGTGCCGACGCCTACCCGTTCCGCGGCGAAGATCATCTCCGGGAACAGCGCGCGCAGAGCGTGCACCGCGGGCCCGGGATCGAATGATTGGACCGCGACCGGCTCGCCACGCGCCACATCGATGTGCACGGCGCCGTTGGAACACAACGCATGTCCCTCGGCGAGGCCGAGCTCGCTCAGCACCGGGCGCGTGGTGAGCAGGGTTCGCCCGGTGGTGACCACCACATGCGCCCCCGCCGACACCGCCGCTCGTACCGCCGCCCCCACCCGCGCGCTGATCGCGAACCCTGTCGCCAGCAGGGTCCCATCCACATCGAGCGCGATCAGTTTCGGCGCTCCCCCAAGTACAGCCACCGCCCTATTGTGCCCGCCCCCACCGACACCCACCCCCGTTTCACCACCGGCACCAGACGGGACAACCCGGCATCCGATGTGGCGATTGCCGTCGCTGGCCCGACGTGGCTGATCGGTCAGCGGCGAGAACCGCCCCGTTCCACCTGCGCTAGGCGGGACGACCCGACATCCGGTGCGGCACTTACCGTCGCGAGCTCCGACATGGCTGGTCGGTCAGCGGCGAGAACCGCCGCCGCCGCCACCACCGCCGCCACCACCGCCACCAGCGGAGCCTCCCGAAGACGCGCCACCCTTGGAGCCGCCACCAGACGATGTACCGCCAGACGATGCGCCACCGGAAGATGTGCCGCCGGAGGACGCACCACTGTCCGATCCGCCACCGGACGCACCACCACCCGAAGCACCACCACCGGACGCACCGCCGCCCGAAGCACCACCACCGGACGCGCCACCGCCCGAAGCACCACCACCGGACGCGCCACCGCCCGAGCCACCACCGTCGGATCCACCGCCCGAAGCACCGCCACCCGAAGCACCACCTGATGCGCCCCCACCAGAGGCACCGCTGTCAGATCCACCGCCGGACGCACCGCCGCCCGAGCCTCCACCGCCCGATGCACCACCGCCCGAGCCACCACCGCCGGACGCACCGCCTCCGCTGCCGCCTGTCGATGCACCGCCACCTGAAGTGCCACCGCCCGCAGCGCCGCCGGAAGTATCTGTACCGCCGGTGGTTCCACCGCCGGTCGAACCTCCCGTGGCACCGCCGTTAGTGGTACCGCCCGTCGGTGTTCCGCCCGAGGTGCCGCCGCCCGATCCACTGGGATCGGAAGGTGTGGTGCCAGTGCCAGTTCCACCGGTCGGTGCCGATCCCCCGGTTTCTACGGAGACACCACCCGTACTCGGAGCTGATGTCCCGCCGGTCGGAGTGGAGGTACCACCGGTCGGAGTGGAGGTACCTCCGGACGGTGTGGATGTGCCGTCCGTCGGCGCCGTGCCGGGCGCCGGCGCGGTACCGGCCGCCGGCAGAGTGCCGGGAACTGTTGCGCCGGGTGCGGTCGGAGTGCCCGGCACTTCCGGGGTGCCGGGGGCCGAGATCGGGCCGCCATGGGGAAGTTCGGGCGCCCCGGGGTTCGTCGGTGCGTTCTGGGGTTGGGCGGCCTGCGGGCCGAAGGGTAAGGGGTTGATGAAGCGGGCCGGGTCGCCGTAGGTGGTGCGGGCGAGGATCGGCGACTTACAGTCGTTGCGGACGTCCTGGTGGCCGGGGCCGCCGCGGTCGGCGCCGCTGCCCGCGGACACGCCGGGACGCGACTTGCCGCCGGGCGCGGTCGCCGGGGCGATGAAGTTCTCGTAGGCGCTGCGGGCCGCGGCCACGCCCGCCACCCGGATGCGGCCGGTGACCGGGTCGACATCGCTGACCAGCCCGGCGGTTCGAGCGGCGAGGAGGTCGGCGCTCATGTCGTAGAGCAGCGCGTCGACAGGGGCGCCCAGAGCGGGGAACCGGTCGAGGACCGGCATCAGGCCGGGATCAAAGGGGCTGCCGAACACCGTCATCGCCGACATGGCGAGCGCGGAAACGACTGCCGCGCTGGAGAACACCGCCACGTGCGGCACCGGGCCATCGGTCTGCTGCTCGGGCGCGAAGCTGCGAGCCGCCAAACCTGCCGCGCCCGAGGCGATCACCTGGCCGGGGTCGGCCACGGTGACGAGCGGAACGCCGAGTTCGGCGAGGGTGCGGGCGACTTCGGGTGGGCGCGAGGCACCACCGACGACGAGGATGCGTGACAGGTCGGCCAGCCGCAGGCCCGCCGCGGCCACACTCTTGCTGACCAGCGGGAAAGTGTCGCGGATGTGTTCGGCGCGCAGCGCGTCGATGTTCACCATGGAGGTGAGGGTCTGGGTCGCCCGACCCAGACCCGGTGCACCCGCGTAACGGGCCACCATCTCACCGAGCGGCTTGCCACCGAAATCGGCGGACCGCGTTGGGGTTCCGACCATCGGGTGATGCGGCCAGTCGGGACCGACGCGCAGCACGGTCAGGTCGAGGCTGGTGGCACCCAGGTCGTAGACGAGTACGAAGCCCGGCTCCAGTGGGCCGCGATCGACCTCGAGCCATTCCGCGGCGGCGACCGGTTCGGGCACCAGCAGGACCTCACCGGCGCCCGCGAGATGCAGCGCCTGGCCGAGTAACGAGACCTGCTTGTCGGTGTAGACCGCCGGATAGGTCAAGACGATTCCGGCAGGTGGTTCGGCGAGCTCGATCAGACCGGTGACCACGGCGGCGATCAGATTGGTCGCCGAGTAGAACCGCCCACCCATCACCATCGGCTCCGGTTCGCGGGTAAGGTCCGCGAAATCCGTGATCGCCGAAGCGAATTCGTTGATCGCGCCGATGCGGGGCCTGCCCGCTTCGTCGAATGTCAGTGCGGTGCGTCGTGTGCGCACCGCCGGTTTGGCTGGATCATCGGCGACTACCGCCGAAATCGCATTGACCGCACCGATACTCAAGCCCAGACCTCTGGTCATGTTTTTGCTATCCCGTCAACGCACCGTGACCACGTCCAGCACGCGAGCGCACCATGTGGCCGCGGTCGTCTTCCAAACAGCTCGCCCAGATTAACTGGCACGTCCGCGAATTGCTGCCGGATTGATACGGAATCCGCAACCATGAGCCATGGCAACACAATTCACGCAGGTGAGAAGGTTGAAGATGGAATATCCACCCCCCTGAACGCCCCACCGGCGATTCACAGACTCCGAGAGGCAGCTACCTGCGAGTAATCGGACAGAGCCCCCATTAAATACATTCTTCGAGTTTGTTATCCCGGCCATTAAGCGCACTTACCGACCGGTAACCAATTCATTTACTACCGATGCGCGTTCACTGACGGCGAATTACATTCCCTGATTTCGGAGTAGGCCCACTACTCAGTGACACGTCAACGCAGCGACCGATTCCCGCCAGCACGGCCCGGCGCCCGCCGGTTGACTGAGAGAGCGGAGAGACACCGACCGGATCTTCGAAACACCAAGGGAAAGAAGGCACTACGCATGTCCACTCGATTCGCCGACCAGGTCGTACTCATCACCGGCGCCGGCTCCGGCATCGGCAAGGCGGTCGCACTGCGGGTCGCGTCCGAAGGTGCCGCCGTGGTTCTCGGCTCCCGCGGCAAGGACCAGGGGGAGCAGGTCGCCGACCAGATCAGGGCGGCGGGCGGACGCGCGCTGTTCGTCGCGACCGATGTCACCATCGACGCCGACGCCGAACGACTCGTCCAGGCCGCGCTCACCGAATACGGCCGCCTCGACGCGGCCTTCAACAACGCGGGCGCGGTGAACGCCTTCGGGCCGATCGCCGAGATCGACGACGTGTCATGGCGCGCCGACATGGACCTGAACCTCGACGGCGTCTTCTACGGTCTGCGCCACCAGGTTCCAGCCATCATCGCCGCGGGCGGCGGTGCGATCCTGAACAACGCCTCCAACCTCGGCGTGGTCGGAATGGCACAGGTGGCGCCGTATGTGGCCGCCAAGCACGCCGTCGTCGGACTGACCAAGTCGGTGGCGCTCGAGACCGCCCCGGCGGGAGTGCGGGTCAACGCGCTGATCTCCGGCGCGGTCGACACCCCGGCGTTCCGCGCGTCGATGGGCGCGACGCCGGAGGGCGAAGCAGCCATCGTGGCACTGCACCCGCTGGGACGAATCGCACAGCCCGAGGAGATCGCCGCGCTGTGCGCGTTCCTGCTCAGCCGCGAGGCGTCCTTCGTCACCGGTGCGGCCGTCGCCACGGACGGCGGGTTCACCGCACAGTAGGAAACAAAAGGCCCGCATCGTCTCCCAGTGACGTTGCGGGCCTTCGGTTTTCAGTTCTCAGCCGCGAGCGAACAGCCGCCTCATCGAGCGCTCCCTCGGCACTGCGGCACCACCGGCGACCGCCTGCGGGCGACGGGCGCGCACGAGACGGTCGAACTCCTGCGCGTTATGCGCGGGCTCGCGCAGTTTGCCACCGTTGAAATCATCGGCGAGCTGCTGCACGGTCTCCTGCGCACACGACTTGTTGGTCCCGATGAAACCGGTCGGGCCGCGCTTGATCCAGCCGGTCACATACGCGCCGGGGAAGATCTCGCCACCGGGCGCGGTGAGCACCCGGCCCGCGTCGTTCGGGATCACCGCACGCGCGTCGTCGAACGGCAGATCCGCGGTCGGCACTCCTCGGTAGCCGACCGAGGTGAGCACGACGCCCGCCTCGAGCAGCGCGGTATCGCCGGTCGGCGTGGCGGCGACGCGACCTTCGGCGTCGGTGCCGAGCTCGTTGCGCTCCACCCGCACCCCGGTGACCGTGTCGGTGCCGACGATCTCCACCGGCGAGGACAGGTAACGGAACACGATGCGCTTGCGCGCACCGAACGGGCGATTCGCGACGCTGTGCAGCAGGCGCAGCTTCTGCTCGACCTTGTAGGGCAGATCGGGCGTGACCGCGGGCAGCTCACCCTCGATCGCGATGTCGATATCGGCGGCCAGCAGGCCGACGAACTCGGGCACCGTGAATGCCGACTCGGCCGGACCACGACGGCCCAGGATCACGACCTCCTCGATCTTGCTCTCGCGCAATGCCTTCAGCGCGTACGGCGCGATATCGGTGTCGGCGAGCAGGGCCGGATCGACGGTCAGGATGCGGGCGACGTCGAGGGCGACGTTGCCGTTGCCGACGATGACGACCCGCTTCTGGTTCAGATCGAACCGGTCGTCGGCGTGGTCGGGATGGCCGTTGTACCAGGCGACGAAGTCGGTGGCCGACACATTGCCCGCCAGACCCTCGCCCGGGATGCCGAGCTTGCGATCCGAGGACGCGCCGACGGCGTAGATCACGCCGTGGAAGTGCTCGAGCAGCTCGGCATGGCTGATGTGCTTGCCGATCTCGACGTCTAGGTAGGTACCGAAGTCGTCCTGCTTCGACATGATGTCGAACAGGTCGGCGACCTTCCTGGTGTGCTTGTGATCGGGTGCGACGCCGAGGCGGGCCAGACCGTAGGCCTGCGGCAGGCGGTCGAACATCGTGACCGCGACGCCGGGCTGGGTGAGCAGTTCGTCGGCGGCGTACATCGCCGAGGGGCCAGAGCCGACGATGGCGACCCGCAGCGGGGAGCGCCGCGTGTCGATCGCGGGCGGCATCACCGGTGCGGCCAACGTCGGCCGGTCCCGCTGCACGCGGTAGAAGTCGGCGTTGATCTCGATGAAGGGCTTCTGCTCGTCGGTCAGCTTCTTCGACGAGGTGATGGCATCAACGGGGCACGCGGTGGCACAGGCACCACAGTCCACGCAGGCCGCCGGATCGACGTAGAGCATCTCCGCGGTGCGGAAATCCGGCTCATCCGGGGTGGGATGAATGCAGTTGACCGGGCATGCGTAGACGCACGAGGCGTCACTACAGCATGACTGGGTGACAACATATGGCATATTGCTATCGTCTCAGGCGGCGTTCTTGGCGGAGCGCTTGGGCTCCGAGCGGTAGCGGCTCGACGGTCCGTCGATGCCGAACATCTTCCACACCAGCTTCGAGACCGGGTTCATCACACCGATCTCCTCGGCGAGCGCGCGCACGTCGATGAAGTAGTCGGCGAAGACCCGCTTGGACTCCTTGGAGCCGTAGAACAGCTCCTTGCGCACATCGGCGGGCATGTCGAACTGCTTGAAGAACGACTTGGGCGGGGTCGCGATGGCCCGGCCGAGGATGAACATGATGGTCGGCATCGCGATCGACAGCACGGCCCGGTTGAACTTGGGCGCGTTGGGCACGTTCTTCTTCAGGAACTCGTGCGCGAAGGAGATGTGGCGAGCTTCCTCGGCCACGTGGATCGCCATCACACCACGCATGATCGGGTGGATGTCGTCGCCCGAGCGCAGGATGTCCTTCTGGATGTGGTCGATCGGCTCCTCGCCGGCGAGCACGGCCATGAAGAACAGGTTCGGCATCAGGGCGCCGACCGGGGAGACCAGGTGGCGCAGCTGGCGCACCAGCGGGTTCATGCCCGGCACGTCGGCGACGCGGTTCACCATCTCCTGGAACATCAGGGTGTGGTTGTGCTCTTCGATCATCTCGTGCGAGCAGTACCGGAATTCCGGGTCGTTGTTCTTCAGGTTGAAGATGTGCTGCATCATGCCAACGATGAGGATGGCCTCGAACTGCAGGCCGACCTTGGCGACATTGGCCTGACGGACCTTGCCGATCTCGATCTTGCGCTCCAGCGGCAGCGCCTGGTACCAGGGGTGGCGACCGATGGGGTCAGCCGAGGTCACCAGAACCCAGCGCTCCGGCTTGCAGTTCGGGTCGAAGTCAGGGGCGTCCCAGTCGATGTCCTCGAACGGGTCGAAGTGGCGATCGACCGACGCCTCGGACAGCATCAGCAACTTCTCGGCGTATGCCTGAGCCTCCGCGACTACAGGATCGACGTCAGGGGTGGTGGGCGCGGACATCGTCGTCACTGCCTCTCCGTTAGGGACGTTTACTGTTTCCAATGGTTACACCTACACGGAGTCACGTCAACTCTTCGCATTGCCGAATTTCGCGTGCTCGGCGCACCGAAAGCCCTGTTGAGGAACCTACTCGCCAGTAAAAGTGCTTCTACCTGTGACACTGCGTCGTGCACAGTCTTCGAGGGTCTGCGGCAAGACGCGGAAAATAGTTGTCCGCCGAGCGCGTCATTCCGGCCTGCGAACCGCCGGTACCGGTTAACCTGCGCCGATCCGCGTCCAACGAGGGTTTCGTACCGTCGGCGAATCCCTCGGCAACACGAACGGGGCCCCGCGACGGATGTCGCGGGGCCCCGTTCGTAGCAGGGTGGATCAGGCGTGCGGAAGGTCCGGAATCCGGGTCGCCCTGGCATAGACCGTCTCGCCCTCGGTCAGGCGGAGCGCCGCGGCGTCACCGCGGGTTACCTGGGCGGCGAACTGGTCGCCGGTCGCGGCATTGCGCAGTTCCAGGCGCACCTCGAAGCCGAGGCGCACGATCCGCTCGACCGTGGCCCTGGTGACGCCCGCCGATTCGGCGGTGCCCTCGTGTTCGGCCATCGCCATGCTGGGATCGCGACCGACGCGGATATCGTGCGGGCGGACCAGATGGCCGTTGAGCCGGGCCACCGCGCCGAGGAACGACATCACGAACTCGTTGGCGGGCCGGTCGTAGACCTCCTCGGGCGAACCGACCTGCTCGATGCGGCCCTTGTTCATCACCGCGATCCGGTCGGCCACATCCAGGGCTTCCTCCTGGTCGTGGGTGACCAGCACGGTGGTCACGTGGACCTCGTCGTGCAACCTGCGCAGCCACTGCCGCAGATCGGTGCGCACCTTGGCATCGAGCGCGCCGAACGGCTCGTCGAGCAGCAGCACCTGCGGGTCGACGGCCAGCGCACGAGCCAGTGCCATGCGCTGACGCTGACCGCCCGACAGCTGCGCCGGGTAACGGTGCTGGAAACCGTCGAGGCCGACGATGCCGAGCAGCTCGTCGACGCGCTTGTCGATCTCCTTCTTCGGCCGCTTGCGGATGGACAGGCCGAAGGCGACATTGTCACGCACAGTCATGTGCTTGAACGCGGCGTAGTGCTGGAACACGAAGCCGATGTCGCGCTTCTGCGGTGAGACGCGGGTGACGTCCTTGCCCGCGATCATGACGATGCCCGAATCGAGAGACTCGAGTCCCGCGATCGACCGCAGCAGGGTCGACTTGCCCGAACCGGACGGGCCGAGCAGGGCGGTCAATTCGCCGGATGGGATGTCGATGCTGACATCGTCGAGAGCGGCGAAGGAACCGTAGTTCTTGCGCGCGTTGGTCACGGTGATCATTCGGGGCCCCGTTTGCGTTCGAGAAGAGTCATCAGGAGAAGAACCACCAATGCCATGCCCATCAGCAGGGTGGCCGCGCTGTAGGCGCCGAAGGTGTTGTGATCGTTGATGTAGCGGCCGTGCACCAGCAGAGTCAGTGTTTGCGACTTGCCGGGCAGCGCGGTCGACACCATGATCACCGCGCCGAATTCGCCGAGTGAACGAGCCACGGTGAGCACGACGCCGTAGGTGAGGCCCCAGCGAATGGCGGGGAGAGTGATCCGCCAGAACGTCTGCCAGCGATTGGCGCCGAGAGTCGCCGCCGCCATCTCCTGGTCCTCACCGATCTCGTGCAGCACCGGCTCGACCTCGCGAACGACGAACGGCAGCGTGACGAAGATCGTCGCGATCACCATGCCGGGCAAACTGAAGATCACCTTCAAGCCGGTGTTCTCGATCGCACCGAACCAGCCGCCCGCACCCCAGAGCAGGATCAGCGCAACACCGACCACGACCGGCGACGTCGCGATCGGCAAGTCAACGAGACCCTGGACCAGATTGCGGCCGGGAAACTTGCTCCGGACCAACGCCAGCGCGGTGATGACGCCGAATATCACGTTCAGCGGCACCACGATGGCCACGATGATCATCGACAACTGGAACGCCGAGATCGCTGCGGGCGTGGTGATCGAATCGATGAACGCACCGATCCCACGCTCGAATGTGCGGTACAGAATGACGCCGAGCGGCAAGACCAACAGAATCAACAGGTAGCCCAGCGCAACGGTCCGCAGGGAAAGGCGGGTGAACACGGAGAGCCTCATTGGTCCGCCCTCTCCTTTCGGGACGCGCGCTCTGCCAGCAGCCGCAGCACGAACAGCGTGGCGAAGGAGATGACCAGCAGCGCCACCGATACCGCGGCCGCGTTCACCGGCCGGTCGACCTCGATCTGCTGCTGGATGTACTGCGAGGTCATCTGCGTCTCGCGCGGGATATTGCCGCCGATCAGCACCACCGAACCGTACTCACCGATCGCCCTGGCGAAGGCGAGCCCGCCGCCGGAGATGATCGCGGGCGTGAGCGTGGGCAGCACGATCCGGCGAAATGTCGTCCAGTTGCTCGCGCCCAGTGAGAGCGCGGCCTGTTCCACTTCCTTGTCGACCTCGATGAGCACGGGTTGCACCGAGCGCACCACGAAAGGCAGCGTGACGAAGGCCAGCGCCACGACCAGACCTGGCTGGGTGGCGTTGAGCTGAATGTCGACCGGGCTGTTGGGGCCGTACAGCGCCAGCAGCACGATCGAGGCGACGATCGTCGGCAGCGCGAACGGGAGGTCGATCAGCGCGTTGACGATGCCCTTGCCAGGAAACTCGTCACGCACCAGCACCCAGGCGATCAGGGTGCCCATCACGATGTTGATCACGGCCACGATCACCGAGACGCCGATCGTCACCTTCAGCGAGTCGAGCGCCGAGGGCGCGGTGACCGCGTCCCAGAAGCCCGACCAGCCTTCTTCGAAGGAGCTGACGGTGAGCGCTGCCAGCGGCAGCAGCACGATCACGCTGAGCCACATCACGGCGACACCGATGCCGAACGGGCCCACCGAGCCGGTAACGCGCAGCCACGACCAGCGAGGTCGGCGCGGGGCTGGCGGCTTTTTGTCCAGTTTCACGGCGCCGCCGGGATCGGGGGTTTCCCCGGTCCCGGCGGGCCCACTGCTGTCAGTCACAGTTGTCCAGTATCGCGTGTGAGCCGGGTCACCGACTACTTGGTGGCCTGGTCGTAGATGACGGCAACCTTGCCGGTGCCCTGCGCGAACAGATCCCTGTCGACGGCCTTCCAGCCACCGAGGTCGTCGATCGTCCACAGCTTGGCCGGGGTCGGGAAGTCCTCGGCGAACTCGGCGGCGACCTTCGGGTCAACCGGACGGAAGCCTGCCTGCGCCCACGCCTTCTGACCTTCGGCGGTGAAGAGGAAGTCGCGGAACGCGGTGGCCTTGGCCAGGTTCTTGGCGTTCTTCAGCACCGCGACCGGGTTCTCGATCTTGAAGGTGGTCGGCGGGTTGATGTGCTCGATCGGGTCGCCGTTGCGCTCGGAGAAGATGGCCTCGTTCTCGTAGCTCAGCAGCACGTCACCGGTGCCCTGCAGGAAGGTTTCGGTGGCTTCGCGACCAGACTTGGGCTGCACCCGCACGTGTTCGGGGGAGATCAGCTGCGACAGGTAGTCGAGACCTGCTTGCGGGTTCTTGCCGCCGTCGCTCTTGGCGGCGTATGGGGCGAGCAGGTTCCACTTGGCCGAGCCGGAGCTGAACGGGTTCGGGGTGACAACCTCGATTCCCGGCTTCAGCAGGTCGTCCCAGTCGTTGATGCCCTTGGGGTTGCCCTCGCGCACCACCAGGGTGACGACCGAGCCGAAGGGGATGCCCTTGGTGGCGTCGGCGTTCCAGCTCTCCTCGACCAGGCCCGCGTCGACGAGGCGGGTGATATCGGGCTCGACGGAGAAGTTCACGACATCGGCCTCGGCGCCGTCCTTGACCTTGCGCGACTGGTCGCCCGAGGCGCCGTACGACGGCCGGACCGCGACATCCTTGCCTGCCTCGGTCTCGTTGAACGCGGACGTGACCAGGTCGAATCCCGGCTTGGGCACGGCATAGGCATAGAGGTTGATGGTGCCCCCACTGCCGTCGGCCACGATGTCGCTGCCGTCGGTCGAGTCACTGGCCCCACCGCCGCAAGCGGTCAGCGCGAGCGCGGCGACAGCAGTGAGAGCGACGGCGGCGGCGCGACGGCGCGAGCCGATCCAGGTATTGCGAGACATCGGGGTGAACCTTTCGGGAAGGACCTGCGGCGCAACATCTTTCGTGGCGGCAGGATTACGCTCATCGATCGGTAGACCTGCCGTGTGCGGAATGCACGACAGTTGGCGCGACTCGGGCCGGTGGCCTCGACAGTGACGGACTTCGACTGCGAAAGGGAAAGCGCGCGCCAGTCTACTGGGCAGAAACGCGCAGACGAGTCCGGTGGCCGATCATCGACAGAGAATGTCAGCGACGGCGAGGTTGCCGACAGCGATCAACGCCAACTCATGGCGGATCTGCGGGGCGACACTCGACGACACAGGCAGACTGTAGCAGGTTGCGACATGATGGTCGCAATCGACGAGAGTTCATCAACCAGGGGGAATTTCATTCTATGACCATGGCTCCAGACCGGGTTCGCACGCGTTTTCCGGAGATCAGCACGCGCGCTTGGGAACACCCGGCCGACCGCACCGCGCTCGTGGCACTGCGCTCACTGAGCGGCTTCGACACGGTGCTGCGGGCGCTGTCGGGATTGCTGCGCGAGCGTCAGCACCGGTTGATGTATCTGGCGACGGCCGTGCGGGTCGACGATCGGCAGTTCCGCACGTTGCACCAGTTGCGCGCGGACTGCGTCGGCGTGCTCGACGCGCAATCCACGCCGGAGATGTTCGTGCTGCAGGACCCGTCGGTGAACGCGTTCACCATCGGGATGGACAAGCCGTTCATCGTGCTCACCACCGGGCTGCTCGAACTGATGGACACCGAGGAGTTGCGGTTCGTCGTAGGCCACGAACTCGGCCACGCGCTGTCGGGGCACGCGGTGTATCGCACGATGCTCATGCACCTGATGCGCCTGTCGGCCTCGGTCGGCTGGATGCCGGTGGGCGGCTGGGCGTTGCGCGCGATCGTGGCGGCTCTGATGGAGTGGAGCCGCAAGTCGGAGCTGTCCGGCGACCGGGCGGGGCTGCTGTGCTGCCAGGACGTGGACGCCTCGGTGCGCGTGCACATGAAGACCGCGGGTGGCGCGTGGCTGCACGAGATGAACCACGGCGCGTTCCTCGACCAGGCCGACGACTACCTGCGCTCGGGTGACCTGCGCGACGGCGTGCTCAAGCTGCTCAACCTGGAATTGCAGTCGCACCCGTTCTCGGTGCTGCGCGCGGCCGAGCTGCGTCGCTGGATCCAGTCCGGCGACTACGACCGGGTGCTCGGCGGCACCTACCCGCGCCGTGAGCACGACCGCAACGCGCGCATCAGCGAGGAGGTCAAGGAGGCGGCCCGGCACTATCGCGAGTCGTTCGATCAGTCCGAGGACATGCTGGTTCGCACGGTGCGCGACCTGGGACGCGATGTGGGCTCAGCGGTGAACACGGTCGGTCAGGAAGTCGGCCGCACAGTATCGGACCTGGGCAAACGCTTCGACGACTGGCGTAAGAACTAGCCGCGGCGCCGGCGCGGGCTTGTGCTCGCGCCGGTCACCGCGTGAAGAACCAGGCGATGACGACGAGAACGAGCAGGGCGAGGAGAGCGAGCTGAACGCGAGAACGTGGCATCAGCGGGCACCGCTGCCGACGGTCGGGCGTTCGGCGAGGGTGACCGGCATCGGCGGTTCGGTGCGATCGTCGCGGCGCAGGACGCGGAAGGCCATGCGCAAGCCGCGGTCGAGTAGGAAAGCGATGGCGAAGCTGATCGGGACCATGCCGACCAGCACCACGAGAAACTGCGGAATGAAGGGCAGCCCGGCTACCCAGAGTTCGAAGCCGTCCCACCAACCTGCGATGCGTTGCACGCCGACCAGCCTAGTCGGTCACCGTGAACGCCCTCGCCGTCCACTCGGCGCAAGCGAATTCCCGGGCCGCGACCAGCGGATCAACCGATATCGCTGCCCACAGCGGTGGACGCGCGCCCGCACCGCCGTGATGATGGGGTATGGAGTCTCCCAGCGTGGACAGCCTGCCGATTCTGAGCCCGGTCTCCTCCAGCGGCCGTCGCGGTGCGTTTCCACCCATCGACGACTACGCCTTCCTGTCCGACTGTGAATCCAGCTGCCTCATCGCCAGCAGCGGCTCGGTGGAATGGATGTGCGTGCCACGCCCCGACTCCCCCAGCGTTTTCGGCGCGGTCCTCGACCGTAGCGCCGGACATTTCCGCATCGGCCCCTACGGCAAGAACGTGCCGGCGGCGCGACGGTATCTGCCGGGCGGGATGATCCTGGAAACGACCTGGCAGACCGAAACCGGCTGGCTGATCGTGCGCGATGCGCTGGTACTCGGCCCGTGGCACAACAACATCGCCCGGTCGAAAACCCACCGGCGCACCCCGATGGACTGGGATGCCGAACACATGCTGCTGCGCACGGTCAAGTGCGTGAGCGGCACTGTGGAGCTGGAAATGAGCTGTCAGCCCTCGTTCGACTACCACCGGGGCGGGGCCAAATGGGAGTACACCGGCAAGGTCTACGAGCAGGCGACCGCGCGGGCGACGAGCGATCCAGCTGTCGGGCCGTCGCTGATACTCACCACCGACCTGCGTCTCGGTTTGGAGGGCAGAGAGGCACGGGCACGCACCAGAATGTCCGAGGGTGACCAGGTGTTCGTCGCGCTGACCTGGTCGGAACTGCCCGCGCCCGCCACCTTCGACGACGCGGCACAGAAGATGTGGGCGACCGCCGAATGCTGGCGACGCTGGATCAACCAGGGCGACTTCCCCGATCATCCGTGGCGCAGCTACTTGCAGCGCAGCGCGCTCACGCTGAAGGGACTCACCTACGCGCCGACCGGTGCACTGCTCGCTTCCTCGACCACCTCACTTCCGGAAACCCCTGGTGGACAACGTAACTGGGACTACCGCTACACCTGGGTGCGGGACGCGAGTTTCGCATTGTGGGGCCTTTACACCCTCGGACTCGACCGCGAGGCCAACGACTTCTTCGCCTTCCTCGATGACGTCACCACCGGCGACAATGGGGAAGCGGTCCCCCTGCAGGTGCTCTACGGGATCGGCGGCGAACGTCGCATCACCGAATACGAGCTGCCCAATCTTTCCGGCTACGACGGCGCGCGCCCGGTCCGCGTCGGCAATGCCGCCTACGACCAGGACCAGCACGACATCTGGGGCACCATGCTCGACGCGGTGTACCTGCACGTGAAATCGCGCGGGCAGATACCGGAATCGCTGTGGCCGCTGCTCGAACGCACCGTGCACGCGGCGATCGCGAACTGGCGCAAACCCGATCGCGGGATCTGGGAGGTGCGCGGTGAACCGCAGGACTTCACCTCGTCGAAGGTGATGTGCTGGGTGGCGCTGGATCGCGGTGCCCGGCTGGCGCAATTGCACGGCCAGCACGAGCGTGCGGCCGAGTGGTTCGAGATCGCCGAGGAGATCCGGGCCGACGTCCTCGAATTCGGTGTCAGCAAGGAGGGCATCCTCACGCAGACCTACGGTGGCGACACTCTCGATGCCTCGCTGCTGCTGGCGGTGCTGACCCGTTTCCTGCCGCCCGACGATCGGCGTATCCGCGCGACCGTGCTCGCCATCGCCGACCATCTCACCGTCAACGGGCTCGTGCTGCGCTACCGCACCGAAACCACCGACGACGGGCTGGAGGGCGAGGAGGGCACGTTCACGATCTGCTCGTTCTGGCTGGTCTCGGCGCTGGTGGAGATCGGCGAACTCGAACGGGCCACCAATCTGTGCGAGCGGCTACTCGGACTGGCCAGCCCGCTGCGCCTTTACGCCGAGGAGATCGACTCGCGCACCGGGCGTCACCTCGGCAACTTTCCGCAGGCGTTCACCCACCTGGCACTGATCAACGCCGTGACCCACGTGATCCGGGCAGAGGACCAGCGCAACGTTGGTCAGTTCCAGCCCGCGCACGCACCGTCGCACCGTCACACCGACCGTGAAGGTCCGATGGCCGCTCAGTAGGCGAGACGCTCGGCGCGGGCTCGCAGCCCGGCCACGGTGCGCAGGCCCGCATCGATCTCGGTGATGCGCAGTTCGCGGTGGTCGCCGTAGCGCAGGCCGGTTTCCTCGGCGGCGCGCAGTGCCTCGTCGGCGGTGCGGCCCACTTCGGCGGCGATCTCGGTGTAGTGGTCGCGCAGCACTCGTTGCAGTGCGCGCAGGCGGTTGCGTGATTCCTTGCCCACCTGGAAGATCACATCGTCGGCCAGGCGTGCCACCGCAACCTTCGCCTCGGCTTGTCTGCGTTGCTTGCGGGAACGGCGTTCGTCCCACAGGGCGTTCACGCCGAGCAGTACGCCCGCGCCCGCCGAATACCAGTTGACCAGCCCCATACCGAAAAACAGGCTGGTAGCCAGACCGACCATCAGGATGCCGCCGTAGGAACCGCGCAACGCGGAGAGAAACTGCTGTCCGACAACGACTTTGGCGCTTTCTAGCGTCTCCAACGACTGCACCGGCTCGAGTACCTCGCCGGGATCGGTCAGGCGCAGTTCGGGTAACGGCGGGGTGCGGTTGTCGGGCGGGAATTTCGAGGCCACTTGCTCGGTGAGTTCGACGGCACGATAGTGCGCCATCACGAAATTCTCCTCGACCGCCTCGCAGATGCGCGCGTCGAGTTCGGCGGCGAAGTCTGCCCACTTGCGCACCGGGTCGGTGCGGGTGATCTCGGCCTCGGCCTCGCGGACCAGCGTGCGCAAGCGGTGCCGCAGATCGTGTTCGATATCGGCGCTGAGCTCGGAACTGCCGTCGACGAGGGTGACCTGCCAGGTGGCGGTGCGCTGGCGCAACTGGTCGGCGGTGGTGCGCGCGGCGGCCAGACGCTGGGTGATCTCGGCGCGCCTGCGCGGGTCGCGCAGCGTATCCGACTCGGCCCGCAGAGTGACGGTGAGCTGGTCGGTGATCAGCGCGATATCGCGCACCGCGGCCGCCACTGCCACCGAATCAGCCTGGGCGACAACATATTCACTCAGATGATCGATGAGCTGGGGCACCCCCGACTCGGCATCACGCTGCTGGTCGCCGCGCTCGGTGGCCTCCCGATGCAGCAGACCCGAGACGGGCGCCACCGCGAAGTTCAGCCCGGCACCGTCGAGCAGCGTGCGATTGCGCCGCTGGGTCAGCGACCAGTGCGGGTTGCGGTCGATCTTGGTGAGCACGCAGACCACCGCCGGGCACACCTGCTCGACCCGGCGCAGGTAGTCCAGCTGGGCCTCGGTGAGTTCGGCGGCGGAATCCGCGGCGTAGAGGACCACATCGGCGGCGGCGATCATCGACCAGGCGGCCGCCTCGTGGGCGGTCGAACCCGGCGCGTCCATCACGACGAGACCGTCGGCCAGCAGCGCACTCGGCTCGGCGAACTCGGCGCGCAGCACGCCGAGGGCGGTCAGGGCGGGCAGCGGGTTCAGCGGATCGACGGGCACCCGTTCGACCCGGCCGCCCGGCGCCGATTTCACCAGCGTCGCCTTCGGCGCCTGGCCGTATTCGACGATCACCGGAACGCTCGGCTTGCCCTCGGTGGCGCTGACCGGGGACCCGACCATGCTGTTGACCAGCGTGCTCATCCCCGCCTGCGGCTCACCGACGACAACGATCCGGACCCGCGGATCGCTGAGCCTGGCCCGCACCATCCCGAGGCGCGCATCGAGGTCATTGCGGCCGCCCGAGCGGACCAGTTCCCGCAGTTCGTCGACCAGCGCGACAACGGGAGCCATCACATCCGGATGCTTCACCGTCGCGGTCTGCAGTCCGGCTGCGGCAGACAACTGTTCCTCACTCTCGTCGCATCGAACACGGCCGAAATCGTCGTGTTTCAGACCACGAAGTCATACCCATGGTGCTCGACGGGAAACGCGGCAGCGAGCAAATCGCCACCACCCATGCCCGTATCGAACAATCCGGCCGAAACGCCATGGTAACCGCCGTCGTGCTGGTCGAACTCGGCGGCGATCGGCTTGGTCTCGATGACCGGGGGTTTTACCGGCGCGACGGTGGGCTGCACGGTGACCACCGGCGGTGGGGTGACCACGGTCGGCGGATCGATGTCGACGGTGGGCTGCTTGGTCGGCTGATCGATGGTCGGTTGCTTCGTCGGCGCGGTCGGCTGCTGGGTGGGCACCGTCGCGGTCGTGTGGGGTGCGGTCTGGCTCGGCACGTCGACGGTCGGGGTACTCCCGCCGGTCGAGGGTGTCGTCACGCCACCGGTGGAGGGTGTCGTCACGCCGCCGGTGGTGCCCGGCTTGGTGGTGATGTCGTCGTCAGGGACGGTCGGCTTGGCCGGCCCGGTCGGCGACACCGTGATCGGCACCTTGGTGTCATCGGGCGCGGTCGGGACCGTGACCGAGGGGACGGGCAGCTTCACTGTGGTCGGGGTGTCGATGTCGACCGTCGGGACCTTGGACGGAACGGTCACCGGCACCGTCGTCGGGGTGCTGCCGCCACCGGAAACATCGGGCAGCACAACGGGTTTCGTCGGCGTGGGCGGGGTGAACAGGGCCGGCACCGAGGCAGCTGGCGCGGTGAGCGGCGAAACGGCCTGGTGGCCGAACACATTCGCGATCGGGGTGGTCGCGACGTCGGGCTGGATGGTGGTCTGCAACGGCGTGCTGACCACGGGGTTGACAGCGACCGGCGCGGGCGCGGCGGGCGCGATCGGCGCAGGCACGGGGGCGATCGGGGCCGGGGCGGGCGCGGGAGCCGGGGCGAACGGCGTCGCGGCGACGGGCGCGGGGGCAGGTGCCGCGATGGCGGGGGCAGGCGCTGCGATCGCCGGGGCGGGCGCCGCGGTGCCGGGCAGACCGACGCCCGAGGACGACGATCCGGGCAGGCCGGGAGCACCCGACGACGAGTTGCCGAGGCCGGAACCGCCGGACGGCGAGGTGCCGAGGCCGGACCCGGTCGGCGAGGTGGCCGCCGGGTCGCCGGGAACCTTCAGCCCGTCACCGAGCCACTGGCCGTAGTCGTCGAGCTGATCGCCGACCTGGCCGACCTGCACGTCGACCTTCATCTGCGAGGTGGCCCATACCCCGTCGAGCCCGACGTGGACGTCGACCTGCCAGTCGGTGGTCACCATCGCGCCGACGCCGTCGAACATGCCGCCCACACCGTCGAACGCACCGTCGAGATCGCCGATTCCGTTGAACATGCCGTTGGAGCCGGCCAGGTCGCCACTGGGCATACCGACGCTGTCATAGCCGGGGATGCCGAAACCCTGTCCGGGCAAACCGTCGTAGCCCGGAATACCGATGCCACCGCCCGGCAGACCGTCGAAACCGGGCAGGCCGTTGCCGGTGCCAGGGAGGTCGAAGCCGGGGAGGTTGCCCTGGCCGGGCAGACCCTCGAAACCGGGGAGGTCGAAGCCGGGGTCCGGGGAGGTGCCGGGTAGCGGGAAGGCGTTGTCGCCGTAGCCGGGTCCGGCCGGTGCGTGCCCGTAGGCCGGAATGCCGATACCGCTCGACGGCTCGTCGCTGCCGGGGATCCGGAATTCGCGATCATCATCGGAACCGGGAATCTCTGGGCGCCACCCGGATTCGTCCGGCGCCGCGACCATCGAGGCGTCGGCCTTCGGCGGCGCGAAGAACGGCGTGTGCGGCACGACGGGGGCAGGCGTCGGCTCGACGGCCAAGTCGGGGAAGGTCACGATGGGGCTGGGTGCGTCCGGGCTCGGATCGGTGGGCACGGTCTGCTGAGACCAGCCCGCGTACCGGCTGTCGGCATTGCTGGTGCCCGGCTCGCGCGTGGTCCCGTTGGCCGCGACCAACGCGCCACCGGTGACGTAGGCGCCTGCCCTGGCCACCCTGGCCACGCCGTTGGCGATCCGGTAGGCCGTGTCCGACCCCTCCGACCCCTCTGCGCGCGCGGCACCGTCATCGAAAGGCAGATCACGCGTCATCAAAGCTCCAACATCGCATCGCTGTGGTTCCCCACCACAAACAGCGGCGAAGTGAGGCCCATCCAACACTATTTCCCGGACATCGGCCTGTCATTTCGTCCAGGCCGGTTGGTACTCACCTTATGGCGAGCAACATCTTTCGGCGAGCCCGGGGAATCAGGGGCGCCGACGATCCCAAGAGAACTCTAACGATTGCTCAACGGCGCCTGAAGTTCGGCGCCATAACGTCGGTGCTCGCCGGCCGAGGAGGTCGGTGAAACGCATAGTCAGGAGCCCGATCATGACCGCACTCGCCACCCGCAATCGCGTCAAGGCCGCCGCATTACTCGGCGGCGCCGCCGTGATCACCGCCACTGTCACCGGCGTCGCCTCCGCCGATCCGGGCGACCGTCCCGACGACGGCCGGGCAACCACGATCATCTGCACCGCGCCGGGCGGCGGCGACGTTCCCGGAATGCCCCCGCTGTCGGACGGGCCTCGTGTGCACTTCGAGCACACCGTTCCCGGCCGGCCCGGCCATGAGTCCGGTCAGATCCGCATCGAACGCGCGGCGCCGGCCCCGGGACACCCCGCACCGCCGATGGACGGTCCGGTGGAATGTCAGCAGATCCACCCCGGCGGGGTGCGCACCAGCGTCCCCGCGCCCGGTGGCTTCACCGATGCCGTCCCTGCGCCGGCAACCGGTTCTGCCGACACCCAGCCCGCACGACCGTTCTGACCAGCGCTAACAAGGAAAACACTAGGGTGAGTGCATGACGGGACAGCAGATCTTGGTCGTCGACGACGAGGTCCGCGTGCTCGCGTCGCTGCGGCGCGGCCTGGAGCTCTCCGGCTTCGAGGTGATCACCGCGCCCGACGGCGCCCGTGCACTCTCCCTGGTGGGTTCCGCCGCGCCCGACGCCATGGTGCTCGATGTGAACATGCCCGAACTCGACGGTGTCGGCGTCGTCACCGCACTGCGCGCGATGGGCAACGACATCCCCATCTGCGTGCTCAGCGCGCGCAGTGCGGTCACCGACCGGATCGCCGCGCTCGAGCGTGGCGCCGACGACTATCTGACCAAACCGTTCGATCTGGGCGAGTTGGTCGCGCGGCTGCGCGCGCTGTTGCGGCGCAGGCCGGCAACCGTCACCGCCTCGACCGACACGATCCAGGTCGGCGAGGTGGTGATCGATCTGACCGGGCATCGGGTGCACGCGGGTTCGGCGCCGGTCGACCTCACCAAACGGGAGTTCGAACTGCTGGCGATGCTGGCCCGCAATACCGGGATCGTGCTCGGGCGCGAGCAGATCCTGTCGGCCGTCTGGGGTTACGACTTCACCACCGACACCAATGTGGTCGATGTGTTCGTCTCGTATCTGCGACGCAAATTGGAGGCCGACGGTGTCGCGCGGGTGGTGCACACCGTGCGCGGGGTCGGGTTCGTGCTGCGGGATCAGCCGTGAAGGCGTCATGGTCGCTGCGGGTCCGGGTGGCGCTGGTATCGGCCGTGGTCGCCGCGATCGTGGCGGTCACCCTCGGCCTGACCTACGGCGCGCTGCTGAAGGTGGCGGGTACCAGCCAGCTCGATCAGACCGTGTCCAGCATGCGGGTGCAGGTCGCGCAGCGGTTCGACGGTGATCGCCCGAGTCCACCGTCCGAGCTCGGGGCTCCTGCCGTACCCGGGCCTGCGGTCCTCGCACCGACCATCCCTCGTGAACACACGATCGTGGTCCCTGGCACAGCTGCGAACGAATCGCTGGCGCTGGTGCAGGGCGCGCCGGGTCTGGTGGTCCGGCTCGATCCCGATCGCGAACTCGTCGACGCCGCCATCACCCGCAGCCAGCTGATCGGACTCGGCATCGGGGTGGCCGGGGTGCTCGCCGCCGCCGTATTGGGTTGGGTACTGGCCGGATTCGCCGCCAGACCACTGCGCAGGCTGGCCACCGCCACCCACGAAATCGACACACTCGACGAGTTGCCACCGCTGTCGGGACGTGGCGCCAAGGAAGCCGAGGAACTCTCCGACGCGATCAACCGGATGCTCGCGCGCCTCGAGACCGCGCACGGCGAGACACGGCAGGCGCTGGCCAGTGCCCGCGACTTCGCCGCCGTCTGCGCCCACGAACTACGCACCCCGCTCACCGCCATGCGCACCGACCTGCAGGTGCTCGCGGGCACCGAACTGCCCGCCGACCAGCGCGGCGCCGTCCTGGCCGACGTGCTGGCCGCCGAGGGCCAGATCGAGCGCACCCTCACCGATCTGGAACGCCTCGCCGTCGGCGAGCTCACCGATCACGGTGCGTTCGAACCGTTCGAACTGTGCGAAATCCTCGACCGCTCGGTACAGAACGCGCGCCGCGCGAATCCCGGCGTCGACATCACGCTCACCGCGTGCGATCCGGTCCCGGTACACGGGTTGCCCGGCGGGATCATGCTGATCGTGACCAATGCCGTAGCCAACGCGGTCCTGCACGGGCACGCCACCGAGGTCACCGTCGCCGCACGGGCCACCGGCAACGGCGCGTCGATCACCATCGACGACAACGGCGCAGGCATTCCGGAACACCTGTCCCCCACCGCTTTCGACCGCTTCGCCAAACGACCGGGCTCCCCCGGCTCCGGCCTCGGCCTCGCACTGGTTCGCCAGCAGGCCGAATTGCATTCCGGCACAGCCGAACTCGACCGGAGTCCGCTCGGCGGCGCCCGCCTGCGGGTGGAAATAACTCAGGCGCCGGTGAGCACCGGCGCCTGAGTTGTCGCGCTGAGGGCTTGCCTACTTCTTGGGCTTGTCCGAATCCGAGGACAGTGCCGCCACGAAGGCTTCTTGGGGGACCTCCACGCGACCGATGGTCTTCATGCGCTTCTTGCCCTCCTTCTGCTTTTCGAGCAGCTTGCGCTTACGGCTGATATCGCCGCCGTAGCACTTGGCGAGCACGTCCTTGCGGATCGCCCGAATGTTCTCGCGGGCAATGATCTTCGCGCCGATCGCGGCTTGGATCGGCACCTCGAACTGCTGGCGCGGGATCAGTTCGCGCAGCTTGGTCGTCATCTTGTGGCCGTAGGCCTGCGCGGCGTCGCGGTGCACGATCGCGCTGAACGCGTCGACGGCCTCGCCCTGGAGCAGGATGTCGACCTTCACCAGATCGGCTTCCTGCTCGCCCGCCTCTTCGTAATCGAGGCTGGCGTAGCCGCGGGTGCGCGACTTCAGCAGGTCGAAGAAGTCGAAGATGATCTCGGCCATCGGCATCGTGTAGCGCAGCTCGACGCGGGTCTCGGACAGGTAGTCCATGCCGCCCAGCTCGCCGCGGCGCTGCTGACACAGCTCCATGATCGAGCCGATGAACTCACTCGGCGAGATGACGGTGCACTTCACGATGGGTTCGTACACGTGCCGCGATTTGCCCTCGGGCCAGTACGACGGGTTGGTGACGACGTGTTCGGTGCCGTCTTCCATCTCGACCCGGTACACCACGTTGGGCGCGGTGGAGATGAGCTCCAGATCGAACTCGCGCTGCAGGCGTTCGCGGGTGATCTCCATGTGCAGCAGACCGAGGAAGCCACAGCGGAAACCGAAGCCCAGCGCCACCGAGGTTTCCGGCTCGTAGGTGAGCGCGGCATCGTTGAGCTGCAGCTTGTCCAGTGCGTCGCGCAGATCCGGGTAGTCGGAGCCGTCGACCGGGTACAGACCCGAGTAGACCATCGGGCGCGGCTCGCGGTAGCCGGTGAGTGCCTCGGGAGCGCCGTTGCGGGCGCTGGTGACGGTATCGCCGACCTTCGACTGGCGCACGTCCTTCACGCCGGTGATCAGGTAACCGACCTCGCCGACGCCGAGCCCCTGAGTGGCCTTGGGTTCGGGCGAGACGATGCCGACCTCGAGCAACTCGTGGGTCGCACCGGTCGACATCATCTTGATCTTCTCGCGCGGCGAGATCTTGCCGTCGACCACGCGGATGTAGGTGACGACGCCGCGGTAGGTGTCGTAGACCGAGTCGAAGATCATCGCGCGAGCGGGTGCGTCGGCGTCGCCTACGGGAGAGGGAACGGCCTCGATCACCTTGTCCAGCAGTTCTCGCACGCCGACACCGGTCTTACCCGAGACCCGCAGCACGTCGTCCGGCTCGCAGCCGACGATGTGGGCGATCTCGGCCGCGTACCGATCGGGATCGGCGGCGGGCAGGTCGATCTTGTTCAGCACGGGAATGATCGTCAGATCCTTCTCCAGCGCCAGATACAGGTTCGCGAGGGTCTGTGCCTCGATGCCCTGCGCGGCATCGACCAGCAGAATCGCACCCTCACAGGCCTCGAGCGCGCGGGAGACCTCGTAGGTGAAGTCGACGTGGCCCGGAGTATCGATCATGTGCAACACGTACTCGGTGCCGTCGACCGTCCACGGCAACCGCACGTTCTGCGCCTTGATCGTGATGCCGCGCTCGCGCTCGATGTCCATCCTGTCCAGGTACTGGGCGCGCATGGCCCGCTCCTCGACCACACCGGTCAGCTGCAACATCCGATCGGCCAGGGTCGACTTGCCATGGTCGATGTGGGCGATGATGCAGAAGTTCCGGATCCGGGACGGATCGGTGAACGTCGTATCGGCAAAACTGGAAGCCACTCCACTCCTCGCGGGGTATAGGCGAACTGCGCCCATCGTCCCATGCGCCCAGCTAGACCCCTGCCACCGGTGCACCAGACCGTGAGTCGACGACACATTTCGCCCAGCTAGACCCCTGCCACCGGTGCACCAGACCGTGAGTCGACGACACATTTCGCCCAGCTAGACCCCTGCCACCGGTGCACCGGACCGTGCGTCGACCCCTCATTTCGCGCGGCGACGGCCCTGTCACCGGTGCACCGAAGTGCGAGTCGGCGTTATATTTCAGAGATGGCCAGCAGTTGGAACAGTCTCGGCAAGCAGCTCGGCGTCATCGCCAAGGAGCAGGGGCCCAAAATCGTGCGCAAGCAGGGGCCGCGACTGCTCGAGAAGCTGGTGGACGCACTGGCGACCAAGTCCGGACCCGCCGTCGCGGTGCGTCCGACAGCCTCGACACCCGTGCCGACGGCGCATCGCGCCCGCCAGATCGTCTACTGCCCGCAGCTCGACGGGCGCGCCGACCCCGGCGAGATCGTCTGGACCTGGGTGCCGTTCGAAGAAGACCCGACCAATGGCAAGGACCGCCCGGTCCTGGTGGTCGGGCGCGACCGCAAGACCCTGCTCGGGCTGATGCTGTCGTCCAAGGCCGACCGCGCCCACGACCGCAACTGGGTCGGGATCGGCGCCGGGCCGTGGGATCACGACGGCAGGCCGAGCTGGGTGCGGCTGGACCGGGTACTCGACGTGCCGGAGGACGGTATCCGGCGCGAGGGCGCCATCGTCGAGCGCAAGACCTTCGACCTGGTCGCGCACCGCCTGGTCGCCGAATACAGCTGGAGCTGAACGACAATCGAACCCCGACCCGGGTACACCGGATCGGGGTTCGATGGTTCGTAGCTAGGAGTGCACGTCCTTGGACCGGCCGAAGATCAGGCCGTAGAGCAGCGCCCCCAGCGCCCCGCCGATCAGCGGGAACACGATGAACGCCCACACCTGCGCCATCGCACCGTCCTGATACGGCGCGACGCCCAGGCTGCGCGCCGGGTTCACCGAGGTGTTGTCGATCGGCAGCGACACCAGGTAGATCACCGTGAGAGTGACGCCGATCGAGAGCCCGGCCAGCGGCACGTCGGAGATCTGATCGGTCGAGGCGAGCACCACGAACACCAGCAGCGCGGTGAGCATCACCTCGATGATGATGGTGGCCGCCAAGCCGTACCCGTTCTGCACCACGACCTCACCGAGGGGCCCGGTCACCGCCGACGGGCTGTGCGCACCCCAGCCGTTGGCACCGAGACCGTCGACCGGGCGGTCGTAGGCGGGCAGATTGTTGGCCAGCGCGAACAGCACCAGTCCGGCGAGGAACGCGCCGACCAGCTGGGCGATCACATAGCCGACCGCGCCGATCGCACTGATCCGCCCGAGCAACATGTGCCCGAGCGTGACGGCCGGATTGACATGGCAGCCCGAGATCGGCCCGATCGCGTAGACCAGGAACATCAGCGACAGCCCGAAGGCGAAGGCGACGCCGAGCGCGCCGACCCGATCGCCCGCCAGCACCATCGTGCCGACGCCACAGATCACGAGGATGAAAGTGCCGAGCCCCTCGGCCGCCCACTTCTTCGGCTCGGGGACTACTTCGATTTCGACGAGTTCCTGTGCAGTGGGAGACATCGGCTGCCACCTCTCCGGGAGGAATCATCCCCGCGGCGAGCGGGGTCCGCACGAGCCTCTCGGACATTACGCGAGGCGGGTGACCTCCACAACGACCTCCAGGTCTGTCGAGCCGCCGCCGGAGAACACGCCTTTCAACGGCGGCACATCGGCGTAGTCACGTCCGACACCGACCGACACGTGCTGTTCGTTCACGGCGAGATTGTTGGTCGGGTCATATCCCCACCACTGTCCGGTCCATGCCTCGATCCACGCGTGCGACTGGCCCGCCACCGTCTCGCCGATCGCCGCGCCCGGCTTCGGATGCAGGTAACCGGACACGTAGCGACTGGGAATACCCATGCTGCGCAACAACACCAGCGTCAGGTGGGCGTAGTCCTGGCACACACCACGGCGCTCGGCGAAGGCCTGCAACGCCGAGGTGTGCACCGAGGTCGTGCCCGCGATGTAGTCCATTTCCTTGTGCACCCACTCGGCCGCGCGCACCACCGCCTTGGCAGGCTCCTCACCGCGCGAGAGCTGGCGCGCCACGGTCGCGAGTTTGCGATCGCGCGGCACATAGGCGGTGGGGCTGAGCATTTCGTCGAACCGGTCGACGACACGCCCGCCCTGCAGTTCGTCCCAACTCAGTTCCTCGGCGGGTTCGGCGAACGGTTCGGTCTCCACCACCGAGGACCCGGTCACCTCGAGTTCGGTGTGCGGTGCGTGCAGGTCGAAGGCCGTGACCGCGGTGCCCCAATAGTCGGTGTAGCGATAAGCCCTTGTGGCGGGCACGGTTTCGACGCGATTGAGGATCACGTTCTGCCTGCTGTCGGCGCGCGGGGTGAGCCTGGCCTCGTTGAACGATCGCGTCACGGGCGCGTCGTAGACATAACCGGTGGTGTGCACCACCCTGATCCGCCAACTCATAGCTCTCCCTCTACCTGCACGCGGCCGTCCTGCTTGCTGCGCACATCGGTCCACGCCACCCACGGGGCGGCATGGAAGTACTGGCGTGACACGGCTTCACTGAGCTCACGGCACGATTTCTGCAGGGCGAGCAGGCGGCTCTGCAGATCTTCCAACAACACTCCAGGCGGCAGGAATTCGAGTTCGCTGCGCGCGCGTCCGAGCACCCGTTGCGCCTCGTGCCGCGCGCCGACGCGACTGCCCGGTCGCTGATCGAGCTCGGTCAGGCAGGCCTCGGCGACCCGCAGCGTGTGGAACACCGAACGCGGGAACAGGCGGTCGATCAGGATGAACTCGGCGACCCTGGCGGCGTCGAGGGCGCCGCGATGGGTGCGCAGGTAGGTGTCGTGCGCGCCCGCCGAGCGCAGCACCGTCACCCAGGCGGGCGAGGAGGTCTTGTCACCGGCACGCGAGAGCAGCAGCCGCACCATCATGTCGACGCGTTCGATGGAGCGGCCGAGCAGCAGGAAGCGGTAGCCGTCATCGCGACTCAGGGTCGAGTCGGTCAGTCCGGTGAACATCGCCGCCCTGCCCTTGATGTAGGAGAAGAACTCGTGCGGGCCGAGGCCACGTGCCGCCCGCTCCGCCGCGGCCATGCCGTTGTAGGTGGCATTGAGGCACTCCCACATCTCACTCGAGGTGACTTCGCGTGCGCCGCGGGCATTCTCGCGGGCCTTGGTGATGGAGTCACTGATCGAGACGCCGTGGTCGTGGCTGTAGGCGACGAGATCGGTGACCGACCACACGTCCAGGCGCAGGCCCTCGGGCGGTTCGATCCCGAGCACCTTCAACAGCACGCGGGAGGTGCGGTCCGCGTCGACGGTGGCGTCTTCGAGCAGTTGGTGCACTGCCACGTCAAGGATGCGCGCTGTGTCGTCGGCGCGCTCGACGTATCGGCCGATCCAGTAGAGGGATTCGGCGTTTCGCGCAAGCATGTCTCTATTCCCCGATCAGCCGCTGTGTCTGCTGCTGTTGCTGCTGTTGCTGATTGGCCTGCGGCGTGCTGAGTTCGCGACCGATCTCGAACGAATCCGCTTGCGGCGGTTCGCTGACGAGTTCGGGTCCGGCCAGTTCCCGGTCTTCGGTCCCCGAGCGCCCGGCCAGCACCCAGGTGTCCTTGCTGCCGCCGCCCTGACTGGAGTTCACCACCAGCGACCCCGCAGGCAACGCGACCCGGGTGAGACCGCCGGGCAGCACCCAGATGTCGTCGCCGTCGTTGACCGCGAACGGGCGCAGATCCACGTGGCGGGGCGCGAGATCGTCGCCGATCTTGGTCGGCACCGTCGAGAGCTGTACCACCGGCTGGGCGATCCAGCCACGCGGGTCGGCCTTGATCTTGCGCTTGATCGCCTCCAGCTCGCGCGGCGACGCGTCGGGCCCGATCACGATGCCGTAGCCACCGGAGCCCTCGACCGGTTTGACCACCAGGTCGCCGACCCGATCGAGCACTTCCTCGCGCTCGTCGTCGAGCCAGCAGCGGAAGGTGTCGACATTGGGCAGGATCGGCTTCTCACCCAGGTAGTACTCGATGATCTTGGGTACGTAGGTGTAGATGAGCTTGTCGTCGCCGACGCCGTTGCCGACCGCGCTCGAGATCACCACATTGCCCGCGCGGGCGGCGTTGAGCACCCCGGCGACGCCGAGCACGGAGTCGGGGCGGAAGTGCATCGGGTCGAGGAAGGTGTCGTCGATGCGCCGGTAGATCACGTCGACCTGACGCTCTCCGGCCGTCGTACGCATGTAGACGACGTTGTCGCGGCAGAACAGGTCGCGACCCTCCACCAGTTCCACGCCCATCTGCCTGGCCAGCAGGGAATGCTCGAAGTAGGCGGAGTTGTGCACGCCCGGCGTGAGCACCACCACTGTCGGGTCGACCTCGTTGGGCGCCGCGGACGCCCGCAGCGCGCGCAGGAGGTGGCCCGGATAGTCGCCCACCGCGCGCACCCGATGCGAGGAGAACAGATCGGGGAAGACCCTGGCCATCGTGCGCCGGTTCTCCATCACATAGGACACTCCCGACGGCGAGCGCAGATTGTCCTCCAGCACCCGGAAGTCGCCTTTTTCGTCGCGGACCAGGTCGATGCCGGAGACGTGGATGCGCACACCGTTGGGCGGTACCAGCCCGGCGGCCTCGCGATGGAAGTGTTCGCACGAGGTGACCAGCCGCTTGGGGATCACCTGATCGCGCAGAATGTTCTGTTCGCCGTAGACGTCGGCCAGGAACAACTCCATCGCGGTGACCCGCTGTTTGATCCCGCGTTCGAGCTTGGCCCACTCCGCGGCGGCGATCACCCTCGGCACCAGATCCAGCGGAAACGGCCGCTCCTGGCCCGAGAGGGAGAAGGTGATGCCCTGGTCGATGAACGCGCGGTCCAGCGCGTCCGATCGTTTGGCCAGGTCATCGACGTCATTGGCCGCCATCGCGGCGTGGATGCCCTTGTAGGGCGCCCGCACTTTTCCCGACCCGTCGAACATCTCGTCGAACGCGTCGGCGAAGCGTCCCGGGCCGTACCCCTCGAACAAGCCGGTGTGCGTGGCTGCTGGATGTCCGTTCGTTCTCACCATCGCCGGTGATGCAGATCGAGCCGTACCCGGCGCAGTGGTGGAGGTCATGACAAAAACTGTGCATCACCCGGCAGCAGCGTCGTGTGTGACACAGGTAAATTCTTTGCATCACCTGAAAGGGGTGAAATCGGCGTCGTCTCCCCGGTCCGGTGGATCCAGGGCCGATTTCGCCGGGGGGTGCCGAGCTGGTAACCTCGATATTCGGCGCGGTGTTACCCGTAGTTCAGCACCAACTGCTGCATCGTGGGCGCGCGCCCGACGAGCTTTCAAGGAACACCACCCAGCGACAGGAAACCAGAGGATACAGGCGTGGCCAACATCAAGTCCCAGATGAAGCGGATCCGTACCAACGAGGAAGCGCGTCAGCGCAACCAGTCGGTCAAGTCCGCGCTGCGCACCGCGATCCGCAACTTCCGTGCGGCTGCCTCCAGCGGCGACAAGGAAAAGGCTGCTGAGCAGCTGCAGTTCGCGAGCCGCAAGCTCGACAAGGCCGCGTCCAAGGGCGTCATCCACGCCAACCAGGCGGCCAACAAGAAGTCCGCGCTCGCGCTGGCTCTGAACAAGATCTGATCGTCGGCGAGCTAATGCTCGCTGGTAATACCTCGCAAGACGCAGCCGCCGTGGCCTCGATGACCACGGCGGCTTTTGTCGTTCCCTTCCACCAGCTACCATTCGCGCCATGTTGACGGTGTACGCGAATCAGACGGTGGTACGAGGCGATGACCTGGCCGAGGTGATCCGCGCGGCGGAGATCCTCGGCATCGGTCTCAAGGTCGAAAATGTGATGGTGCCCGACGAGGACGGTGGTTACGGCGCCGCGTGGATCGTCACCCGTGAGGACGAGGTTCCCCTCTACGACGAGTGGGAGGGACGCTACGACGACCTCGACGACGACGAGGATGTGGACATCTCGCTCGTCGTCGCCGGCGAGTAGCTCAATTCACGCAGGGCACCTGCCCCGAGGTGATGTCGCTGCGGACCGGCGTGCCCGCGTCGGGAGTCTCCGGCTCCGACGCGGTCGTGCTGGTCTGCCAAGCGCCCGCGGTCGACTCCGACGACCACGCGGCCGGCGGTTCGGTGCGTTGTCCCGTGCGCTCGACCGTGGTAGCGGTCGGTACGGGCATACCGAAGGCCGCGGCGATCTCGCGGCGGATCGCGGGCCGGTCGACGATGTTCACGTCCTGGCCGTTGATCACGTCGTAGCGCAGCACCGGCAGGGTGCGGAATTCGACCTGCGGATCGTCGGCGGTACCGAGGGTGCGGACGAATTCGGTCATGTTCCAGCCGTCCGACAGCACGATATTGCGATGCGCCACATCCATCAGCGACGAGAGCTTGCCAGGGTCGGTGAGCGTGCCCGCGCTACGTAACTGTCGAGCTACCGAGGTCAGGAACGCCTGCTGACGGTGGGTTCGGTCCAGGTCGCCGTTCTCCAGCCCGTGTCGTTGCCGGACGAAGGCCAGCGCCTGCGCCGGATTCAGCTGCTGGCGGCCCGCGGGGAAATCGGCGCCGGAGAACTCGGTGTCCTTCACCGGCTTGTTCAAGCAGACTTCCACGCCACCCAGCGCGGCGGCCAGATCGTAGAAGCCTGCCAGGGTGACCTCGGCGAACCGGTCGATCGGCACCCCCGTCAGGTCCCGGACCGCGGCCACGGTCGAGGCCCGCCCCGCCTCCCTGCCCGCCTGTTCCAGCTTGCGCTTATCGGTGATTCCTCGTGCGATCAGCTGGTCCTGCACGGCCGCCTTCTTCAACCCGTACGTCTCCTTGATCTTGGCGTGGGTGTAGCCCGGGATGCCGGTGACCGGCACATAGTCGTCGCGCGGAATCGACACCGCGACGATCTTGTTCATCGAGGCCGGAATGTGCACCAGGATCAGCGTATTGGCGTTGTATCCGCCCTCGTCACCGTCGCCCGCGTGGAGTTGATCGAGTACCTCGGGGGGCAGTTCGTTGCCGTTCTGATCGCGCCGGGTATCCAACCCGATCAGCAGGATATTGAGATCGCCGCCGAGTGAGTGCGGTGCGTCGTCACCGATCGCCCGCGACCGCAGGAACCCCGCGTCGAAAGTCCCCGCCGTCGACCACCCATACGCCGTCACCAGGACTACCGCTGCCGACAGCACCGCCGCGACAACCTTCACCACCTGCCGCGCTATTCGCCCCGCCGAGCCCCGACCGCGTCGACCGCGCCCGCCTTGTCCATCCCGGCTACCACTCGGCTCAACCATCTCATGATCAACTGTGCCAGCCGCGATAGCGAGCAGACATCGCGATTGGATCCCGATTGGATGGAGGTGCGGCGCGCCCGTTCAGTGGGGACGGATGCCGAGGTCCTGCGAAATCCGCAGCAGATAGCCGTCCGGATCCTGCACCGCGAACTGACGCACCCCGACCGCGTCGACGGCCCGCCCGTACCAGCCGATCAGACGGGGCACCTGGTTCAGCCGGTGGCGCGAAGGTCCAGGATGCGGGCGAGGGCGTGTTCTACGGCGTAGGTGGCGTCGGCGGCGCCGCCCTTGACATCGGCGTTGAGGGTGGCGACTACCCGCAGGGCGGTGCCGATGGTGGTGGGGTTCCAGCCGCGGGCTTGGGCCTGGGCCTTCTTGATCTTCCAGGGGGGCATGCCGAGTTTCTGGGCGAGGGCGAACGGGTCGCCGCGACCTGCCGAGCCGACTTTGGCGATGGTGTGGACGGAGTCGGCGAGTGCGTCGGCCAGCAGGACGTGGGGGACGCCGCGGTCGGTGGCCCAGCGCAGGGCCTCCATCGCGCCGGGGCGGTCGCCGGCGACGGCCAGGTCTGCCACGTCGAAGCCGGTGACCTCGGCTCGGCCGGAGTAGTAGCGCCGGACCGCGTTCGCGTCGACCTTGCCACCGGTGTCGGACACCAATTGCGAACAGGCGGCGGCCAATTCGCGCAGTTCCGAACCGACGGATTCGAGCAGGACCTGAACGACTTCGGTCGGCACCTTGACCCCGAGCGCCCGGAACTCGCCGCGCACGAACTCCACTCGCTCGGCGCCCTTGTTGAGTTTCGTGCACTCGTGGACGGTCGCGCCCTTCTTCTGCAGCGCGGGTGCCAGCGCCTTGGCGCGCCCGCCTCCTGAATGCAGAACCATCAGCACCACGCCGTCGGGCGGATCGGCGGCAGCCTCGGTGATCACCGCGACCGCGTCCTTGCCTGCTTCGGCGGCCGACTCGAGCACGATCACGCGGTCTTCGGCGAATAGCGACGGACTGAGCAACTCTGCCAGCTCCGCAGTACTCGCGTCACCGGCGCGCAGTCGATCGACGGGCACCGAGTCCGGATCGGGCGCGCAGGCCCGCACCTGCGCGGTCACCTTCGCAACCGCGCGTTCGACCAGCAGTTCCTCGTCGCCGAGGACCAGATGCACCGAGGCAGGGCGTTCGCTCACCAGCCGATCCTACGTACGCCCACCGACAACCTGGACACGCGCCGCCTTCCCGCGCCGCACCCGGCGACTTGCCCTGAACCCCTGCCCACGCCATCGAGGCGCTGGTCCGTGCCGCGCACGCGGTGCGGTTCGACGGGACGTGACAATCCGTAGGTCAGCGGCGGTACCCACGATCACGACATCACCATTTCGGTCGGTCCGAGCCACGGATGTGCCGAGCGCGGCAAGGGTGGTAGTCACCGTTGGGTGCGGATGACCGAAGGTGTTGCCTGACCCGGCACTGATCAACGCCAGGCGCGGGCCGACAGCACGCAGGAATTCCGGTGTGGTGGTGCGTGATCCGTGATGCGGCACCTTGAGAATGTCGGCACGCACATCACCGCCACGCACAATCCGGTCCTGCGCCTCGGCCTCGATGTCCCCGGTGAACAGGATCGTCCCGGCCGAGGTACGAGCCCGCATCACCAGCGACCGATCGTTGGCCTCATCGGCCGCCAATGATGTCGGCACCTCCCGGCTCGGGGTCAGCACACGTAATCCGACTGTCCCGAAGGTCATCTCATGCCCTGCGTGGAGTTCCATCAGCGGAATACCGGCCGCGCCGGCGAGTTCCGCCACCCGCTCTACTCCACCAGTGTCATCACTATGGCCATGCGATTCCCGCTGGGAAACACCGTGATCCGCTGACCGGCTATCGCCCGTCGCCAGCCTC
Organism: Nocardia sp. NPDC059195; assembly: GCF_042754695.1. Classification (NCBI taxonomy): domain Bacteria; kingdom Bacillati; phylum Actinomycetota; class Actinomycetes; order Mycobacteriales; family Nocardiaceae; genus Nocardia; species Nocardia sp. NPDC059195. The sequence continues at coordinate 256,347 of NZ_JBHZBG010000004.1, forward strand.
TCCCCCGGGGTCCCACTCGGGCACACGACCTGATCACCTCCCGTCCGCGGCCGCGCGTCAGCGTCCACAGCCGACGCTCGCTCCGCCGGATGTGAGGCCGCCGTCGGCTCCGGTTCCCATGGCGCGGTCGATGTCGCCGAGTGCGACGGCGGTCCGACCAAGCCGTCCGGCGGCAATGGTGAAACCGCCACGTCCGCCGGGGGCACCTGCGCAGCGATTACACCCGGTGGCGATACCGACGATTCCACAGGATGCGGTGGCTCTCCCGCGGCCGCTGTTGGACGCGAGGGAGTTCCGGTTGGCGCCGCGAGGTTCGGCGGTGTCGGCACCGAGACCGACGCCGGCTCGTGGGTTCGGTGTGCGACGGCACAGGTTCGGGCGATAGCTGGGCGGAGTTCGCCTGGGGCGGTGGCTATCGCGTCGACGGTGCGGCCGCGGAGTGCGCCCGCGAGGCCGTTGATGTGGTCGGCGTGGGGGTGGGTCAGGACGAGCAGGGGAATGTGGGTGATTCTCAGGCGGTCCAGGCAGGCCCGCATCGGGCGAGGGTCGGGGCCGACGTCGATGACGACCGCGGCACCAGGAGCGACCGACAAGGCCAACCCATCGCCCTGGCCTACGTCGCACATCGCGAGCACCCAACCCGATGGCGGCCAACCCGGCTGCAAGAAGCGCACCGGGAGCAGCACTATCGACACGCCCAACGCCACTACGGCGAGGTATCTGCGGGTGTGCGACCAACGCAAGGCCGCCACGACGGCAACGACGATCACCGCTGCGACCACTCCCCCGACCGCGCCTCCCGGCACCGTGATCGTGGCGCCCGGCACCGCGGCAGCACGATCGGCGACGCCGAGCAGCCACCACATCGGTAGTCGGGCACACCAGAGCACCCACACCGCACCATCGCCCCACACGCACGCCACCACCGCGCCCACCGCACCGATCACCGTGATCAGCCCTACCACCGGTGCGACGAGCGCATTCGCCACGATCGCCACCAGGCTCACCCGCCCCGACAGGGCCACCATCAGCGGCAATGTGACGACGAACGCGGCCGCCGACACCGCGACGATCTCCGCGGGTGCGCGCCACCACCCGCGCGCTCGCAACCAGTCGGCCCAGCTGGGCGCCAGCAAGATCAGCCCCGCCGTGGCGAGAACGGACAGTGCGAATCCCGCGCTCACCGCCAATTGTGGTGCGACAGCGAGCAATCCGATCACTGCTGCACACAGCGCCGGTAGCGCCTGCTTGCGTCTTCCGGTGAGCAGAGCCAGCACTGTCACCGAGCCCATCGCCGCCGCGCGCAGCACACTCGGGTCGGGACGCGCGATGACGACGAACAGTACGACGACTCCCGCCGCCGCGGTGGCACTGGTTCGCGGACCAGCCGTGAGCAGTCGAGTGAGCGCCAACAGGACCGTCAACAAGATCGTGAAGTTGGCACCGCTGACGACACAGAGGTGCTGCAGTCCAGCAACTTCGAACGCGTCGCGCACTTCTTCTGACAATGCGACGGTATCGCCGACGACGAGCGCGGGCAGCAACCCTGCCGCGGCAGGTGGCAATGCTCTGGCGGACGCTTCGACCAGATCCGATCGCACGCCCGCCGCGAGCCGCTGCCACCACGGCGGCTCGCCGATCCGCTTCGGTGCATCGGTGGCGTGCAGGGTGGCAACAGTCAGATCCGCGCGGTTCGGCTCGCTGACCTCGGCCCGGAACCGCACCATCTGTCCAGGCGACAACTCGGCCCATTCGCGACCCTGCGCGAGCACCACGATCGAACCGCCGGCCTGCGTCCACGCCGGGCCCTGACCGAACTCGTGCAGACCTGCACGAACAATCCACCGCCGCTCGCCACCGAACCCACCGGCGCGCATGGGCTTCGCGTCGTCGGTGACGACGGCGAGCACGTTCACCGATCGACCGAACGACTCTCGCAGCGGGTGCGACTGGACATGATGCTCCTGCCAAGCACCCGCGGCCCCGAAGCCCGCCCCGAGCAACATCGTCGCCAACCCGGTCACCGCGACAACCCGCCACCGCTCCCGCCGATGCGCCATCGCCCACAGCAGCACCACCCACAGCCCGATCGCCACCACCACGGCGCCGACCGCCACCACCGATCCCGCGACCCACCCCATAGTCACCGCGACGATCGTCGCCAACCAACACCCGAGCGCCGCGGGCACCAGCCGCATATCGAGCACCTGCTGCCCCGGCTGCTCCTCCCCCACCGCTTCGTGCTGCTCCGCGGCCGTCCGCCGGCCATGCGCCCGTCTTTCCGCTGCCACCGGCAGCCACGCCGACCACGTCCGTCGACTCTGCCCCGACTGCTCCCGCGACCTGTCCTCGCGTTCCTCCTGCGACCTGCCCTCGCGTTCCTCCGCACCCGCCCGTGTGCGCCCCCGCGCCTCTCGCTGTTCAGCTCCTACACGTTGCACCACGGTTGTTGCTCGGTGCCGTGCCAACGCCTCCAGCAACGTTCCCTCGCCCGGCGCGACCGTCATCCGTCAGCCACGTCGTCATATCCGGGCGTACCACTGCCCGTGCTACCCGCGGGCAGATCTGCGGCACAACGGGTTTCGCCCAGCGTGCTCAGACATGTCGGCCCGACGATGTCGTCCGATCGGGGTGCGCAGTCGTCCGACGCCTGCAAGGTCTGATCTGTGGCGTGCCGCGCGCAGGGCCACATCGGGCAGCTCATGCCATCGCCGCCACACACGCGGCACTCCGGTGATAATCGTCGGCGGTGCATGAACTTTCACGCTCGCTGCTGCGAAATGTCCCCAGGATCATGTCGTCACCAGGTCGCGCAGTCGGGCCAAGCGCGCGGGGCCGATGCCGTCGACCTCGCCGAGTTGAGCGACGTCGGCGAAGCGACCGTTGGTCGAGCGCCACGCGAGGATCGCTTTGGCAGTAACCGGGCCGACGCCGGGTAGCGCGTCCAGTTCGGCTTCGGTTGCGGTGTTCAGATCGATGCGAGATTTTCCTGGCGTACCGCCCCCGGAGCTGGGGCCTACGGTATTCGAACCCACCGTGCTCGATCCGGCCGTGTTCGAGCTCGCGTTGTTCGGGCCTGCGGCGGGTGCGCGACCCGCGCCGATCATGATGCTGCCGAGGCGGGGTTGTCCGACCTGGGGGTCGGTGGCGCCGACGACAACCTGGTCTCCGTCGGAGAGCCGTTGGGCCAGGTTCAGGCCCGCCAGGTCAGCGCCTTCTCTGGTGCCGCCTGCCTTCTCGAGTGCGTCGGCGATCCGAGAGCCGTCCGGCAATCGGTGCAGCCCTGCCCGTTCGACCAAACCGACCACACTGACGACAACATCAGCGCTCGCGGTCGGGCCCGGACCGGCCATCGCCGCCGCCACGGTGGTCGGGCCGGGCTGAACCGCAATGCTTTCCGCCCGCAGTACCGGCACCGGCGGCACCGCCCGGGCCACGGGCTGATCACGCAGCACCATCACGCCGGTCAGCACCACCGCGATGACACCGACCAGGCCGAGCACCAGCGCACCGCGACGACCCGGATCCAGCCGCGCTTCACGAAAGCGCTCGGGCACCAGCCGCTTTCGCCCGCGCGAGACACCGTCGTCGAGCCACACCGGCGGCCCGACCGCTCCCGCGGGTCCCGATGACGGTGCGAGTTCGTCGTCGTCCCAGTGCCCTCGGTCGTCATCAGTGCGCGAATCAACCGTCCCGGAACCCATCCCGGACTCGCGCAGCGGCTGACGGCTCGGCCGCTCTCGCTCGCGGACCGCCAGACCACCCAGCCGCTGCCGTACCCGCTCGTGCTCTTCGTGTCGTGACATGGCAGCGACGTTATGCCGACGCCGACCTGACGAACCCACGCTGACCTGGGCAGGAAAGAAACCTGTGGATAACTCCTGCCCTGTGGATAACTCACCGCTCAACAGACCTCGTACCCGGGATCCGGCCTGCCCGAATAGATACCGTGCGCTCATGGCCGATTCGACGTATTCAGGTACCCATGGAACTCGCACAACGATTCCGCGACTTCGCACTCCGGGAAGCGCACGACAATTCCCCGCTCTATCACCGACGAGCACTGGATATCAGCGCGGACGCGGCGGTGTTGGCGCTGATCGCCCAATTGCCCACGGACAAGCAACAACCCAACCTGATCCTGGCCGCCGCGCGAGTGAACGGTGCGACCGCGGTTCCCTACAGCGAGTTCAGCGAACAACTACGCGAGAACTGGCCGGCGATCTCGGCCACAGCACTGACCCGGCGAACGCAGACGAACGAGGCGGGCCGGGCGGCGGCCTTACTGCCGGTGCTGGCCCGGCTACCCGGACCGCTGTCACTCATCGAGGTCGGCGCCTCGGCCGGATTGTGTCTGTACCCGGACCGTTTCAGCTATCGGTACGACGCAGCCGCGCTGGATCCGTTCGACGGTCCGTCGCCAGTTGTATTGTCCTGCACGACAACCGGTCCGGTGCCGATCCCGGACCGGCTCCCCCGAGTCGTCCATCGGGCAGGAGTGGATCTGAACCCACTCGACGCCGGCGACGAGGACGACCAGCAGTGGCTGTCCGCGCTCGTCTGGCCGGGTCAGGACGAGCGGCTGGCTCGGCTGCGCGCGGCCTGTTCGATCGCGGCCGCGGATCCTCCGACCGTCGTTACCGGCGACCTGAACGAGCAGATCATCGACTTGGTACACGGAGCACCACTCGACAGCACGGTGGTGGTGTTCCACAGCGCGGTGCTCAGCTATCTCTCGCCGCGGGCACGAGCGGACTTCCGGGCGACGGTGCGGGAGCTGCCCTGCCACTGGGTTTCGCAGGAGGGCCCCGGGGTGCTCGCCTCGCTCGTCGACCGGTTGCCGGCGCGCGAGTCGGCGGCGGCTCGGTTGGTACTCGCTCTCGACGACGAGCCGCTGGCTTTCGCCGGGCCGCACGGCCAGTCGCTGGACTGGTTCGGCCGGGCGTAGCGACCTCAGATTCGGCGCATCACCGACACGACACGGCCCAGGATGACTGCTTCGTCGCCGTCGATCACGGAGTAGGCGGGGTTGCGTGGTTCGAGTTGGACGTGGCCGTTGCGGCGGCGGTACACCTTGACCGTGGCTTCCTCGCCGATCATGGCGGCGACGATATCGCCGGAGTTGGCTTCGCGCTGACTGCGGACCACGACGAGGTCGCCGTCGCAGATCGCGGCGTCGATCATCGAGTCACCACGCACCCGCAGGCCGAAAACCTCACCGCGCCCGACCAGTTCACGCGGCAGGGTCATGACGTCGTCGGGGTTGTGCTCGGCCAGGATCGGGGTGCCCGCGGCGATGTCGCCGACGACGGGCACCGACACCGAGGCGTCGGAATCGGCGGCGGGGGCGCCACGCAGGAACAGGCGCACGTCTATGGGGCGGGTCATGGTGGCGGCGCGACGCAGGAAACCGTCCTCCTCCAACGCCTTCAGGTGTTGGGAGACCGTGGATGTGGAGCGCAGGCCCACCGCGTCGGCGATCTCCCGTGTGCTCGGCGAGTAGCCGTTGGCGAGCACCGAATCCCTGATCACGGCGAGGATGTGTTGCCTGCGGGGAGGCAGGTTCGCGGCGTCGAGGTGGTCGAAGTCGTCGTATCCGGTCATCGGGGAATCGTAGATCCCCATGCGATCACCACTTCAGTGCAGGTTCCTCGCGAAACAATTCGACAGCGGCAGGACGTGATAGGGCGCGAACAGCGGAATCCGGTGATAGCCACTGCGCTCGTAGAAGCGCACCGCGTCGGGCTGCAGATGGCCGGTCTGCAGGATGATCCGGGGCTGACCGGCCGCGCGGACAGACGCTTCGGCGGCTTGCAGCAGCGCGGTCGCGGTTCCGGTGCCCCGGTAGGAGAGGCGGACGAACATCCGCTTGAGTTCGAGGTCACCGGCGTTCCAGCGCAACGCGACGTGGCCGACGGGCTCGGCGCCCGAGTACGCGACGAATGTTCGGTGCACGGTCTCAGAATCGACCGACATGGGCGCGGGGCCGCGCAGTGTGAGCTCGAGGTGCGCGTAGCGGGGACCGACCTCCGCCGACATCTCCGCGCGCAGCAGCTCGGCATCCGGGTCGTCCCACTCGACCACGAGTACTCGCGGCGAAAGGTCGGTCTGTGGAGAAGTGTTGCCAGCCATGACTACCACGGTAGGCACCGGATCATCGCCACCGGACTGATTGCCCTCAGCGAGATTCTGAACCGGCACCGATCAGACACATCCGCCCGGCAACACCGCGACGCCGAGTGCGCCGATACCGAGGTGTACACCGAGTGCGGGGCCGAACTCGGCGACGTAAAGTTCTTGAACCTCCGGCAGCTGCTCACGCAGTTGCGCCGCGATGTTCTCGGCGGCCTCGGGTGCACCGAGGTGCTGGATGCCGAGGGCCGCGCCGTCGGACGCGGCCGCGTCGACCGCGGCGGCAACCAGCTTGGCGTAGGCGCGCGATCTGGTTCGCACCTTCTCGCGCATTTCGAGCTTGCCCTCCACCAGTTGCAGCAGGGGCTTCGTCACCAGTTCGCTGCCGAAGAATGCGGCGGCGCTGCTGAGCCTGCCGCCCTTGCGGAGTTGCTCGGTACGGTTGACCAGGATGAACGTGCGAGAACGGGTCGCGGCCGACACCGCGCACTCGTAGACGTCGTCCAGCGGTTCACCGGCCGTCGCCCTGCGCGCGGCGGCCAACACCGGCAGACCGGTGGCAAGACCGGCGCCGAGCGAATCGACCACGCGCACTCGATCTTCGGCGCCCATGTCGCGCACCGCCTGGCGACCCGATTCCCAGGTCGCCGACAACCGGCGCGACAAGTGCACCGCGACAACGCCGGCACCATCGCTGTGGCTCAACGCGCGTTCGTAGGCTTCGCGCAGTTCGCCGGGCGAAGCGGCCGAGGTGGTGACCGAGTCCGCCGTGTAATCGATCTCGATCGGGTCGATGCCATCCCGGATCTCACGCTCACCGACGAGCACATGCAACGGCACCACTTCGATACCGAGCTCGGCGACCAGATCGGCGGACAACCCCGCCGCCGAATCGGTGACCACCACAACGGCCACGGACTACCGGACCTCCTGCAGCGCCTTGGTCATCGCCGTCGCCACTGCCGCGTGCCCAGCCCAGCCCCAGTGGATGCCATCCGGGTTCGCGGACCCCGACTCGATGTCGTCACGGACGGCCTCACCGAGGTCGACGAGCGGCACCGAGGTGCGACCGGACCACGCCTGCAAGGCCTTGACCGCCCGTGCCCGACCCCGGTGCACCCGCCCGTAGGCATCGCACTTGTGCACCGACGGCAGCACCGCCACGACGGGCAGCTCAGGACGCAGATGGTTCAACGCGGTACGCGACTGTTCCAGGTAGTCCACGCTCACCCGCGGCGGAAGGGCAACCGGGCGACCGAGTTTCGACAGCTTCGGCTGCAACCAGTTGTAGGACGCGCGCACGCCACGGCGCAAACGCGGCGGACGGATGTAGCGGATCATCTCCCGCAGCGCGGTGGGCAGCGGGGACGGCAGAGTGTCCATGCCGCCGACGGCGAACACGACCGCTCCGGCGCGTGGCACCGCGGCCCACACCCGAGGATCACCGATCAGTGCCCAGTACGCATCGCGGCAGGTCCAGCCGATCCGCGCGATCAGCTCGACATCCCAATCCAGCTCCGCGGCGACCATATTCGGCCAGATCCGCGGATCGTCGGCAGGCAGCCCGCCCTTCGGCCCGTAGTAGGCGAGCGAGTCGGCGATCACGAGCAGCACTGGACGCGGCGCGGCAGACTCCACCGGCCTGGGCGACACGGCTTCCTCAACGAGCAGCGAACCGGCTGGCTTCGCAACGACCGATTCGCCATGCGAGGCAGCAGGGTTCGCGGCCGCCTCGACTGCGAGATCCGCGTCAGTGGCAGGCGAAGATGCCGGCAAGCTGTCCGCGGTATCGAGGTCCACGCCGGGGAGTGCGGCGGGAGGATCGGCCTGCGCATCAGCAGATCCGGTTTCGGCGGCGGCCGTCACCTCAGCCGAAGAAACTTCGGACGAGGTAGTGGCGTCGGACTGAACCGGACCAGTCGCATCCGGTCGGAGTGGTTGCAGCGCAGCCAGATCCGTCGGTCCGGCGGTATCCGCGATCGACTCGACGACTGCCGGGTCATCGACGGATTGCTCCGCGGACAGTTCGCTGCCGGAGACCGCATCCGCATCCGCCGTAGCGAATTCCGCAGTGGACTCGACGGTATCAGCCTGTACCGCACCGGAATCCGCATCGACGAGTTCGTCTGTCGAACCGTCATCTGCGGCAACGTCCACCGATGCCGTGACACCGGAAGTCTCGCTGTCGGCTTCCTGCACAGCAGAACTGGATGCGACGTCGACAGCGTCGTGTGCACCCTCGGCATTGTCACCGATCGAGGTCACCGCACTATCGCCGTCGATACTGCCGTCCGGGGAAACATCGGCGGCCGAGGAGTCGGAATCCGCTGTCCCCGAGCCGGACTCGACGGCGCCTGCCGCCGAGTCGACCGGCTCGGGCTCAGCGACGACCGGCGCGGGAAGCGGGCCGAACAGGGCATCGGGCAGCGATCGTGCGCTGCGCGCGGTGACCTGCTTGAAGAGTTCGTCCGGTACCGAACGGATCGGCTCCTCGCGCTCTGCGCGCGCGGGCCGAGCGGGTGGCGGGCCGAATAGCGCGTCCGGCAACTGCCGTCCGGCTTTCGCCGTCACCTGCTGGAACATCTCATCAGGTACTGATCGGTCGGGCTCTTCATTGGACATCGGGAGCTACCTTCGCCGCTGCGTTCCACACATCGAGGCGCCAGCCGGGTCGGTCGATATCCGGGCCGTGACTGGAAAGCTGCACCCAGCTGGTATTGGCCAGCCCGCCGAGGGCAGGCCAGTTCTCCGGTGGCAGTTCCAGCAACGCGGCCGTCAGAGCAGCGATCAACCCGCCGTGCGCAACCAGGATGATAGTCCGACCGGGCCAATCCTGCCGCTCGTTGTACAGTTCGCGCACCACGGGCAGCGCACGCGCGCCGACCTCGAGCTTGCTCTCGCCACCGGGCGGTGTGTAGGTGGCGTCGAGACGCCACTGCACCCGAGCGCCGGGGTAGTCGGCGTCGACTTCGAGGTGGGTCAGGCCCTCCCAGTCACCCAGGTTGGTCTCGCGCAGCCGCGGATCGGTGATGACAGGCAGATCGGTGATGTCACCGAGCGCCTGCGCGGTTTCCTTGGCGCGACGCAGATCGGAGGCGTGGATCGCGATGGAGTTGCGTGAACCCAGTTCGCGCGCAGCCTCTTTGGCCTGCTGGCGACCGAGTTCGGTGAGATCGGTGTCGATCTGGCCCTGCATCCGGTCGGCCGCGTTCCATTCGGTCTGCCCGTGCCGCAACAGGATCAGGTTGCGCACATGGGCGTACTTACTCACTCGTTGATTCCCTCTACCTGCGCGTCGTCGTCCGCGGCCGGAGTCGGGAGTGCGGCGATGCCCTCGACGGGAACCGCCGGGCAGTCACGCCACAGGCGCTCGAGTGCGTAGAAATTGCGCTCGTCGTTGTGCTGGACGTGCACGACGATGTCGACGTAGTCGAGCAGCGCCCAGCGACCCTCACGGGTGCCTTCGCGACGGACCGGCTTGTGGCCGGCTTCGCGCAGCTTGTCCTCGATGTTGTCGACGATCGCGTTGACCTGGCGCTCGTTGGGCGCCGACGCGATCACGAAACAGTCGGTGATCACCAACTGCTCGGACACGTCGAGCACGACGACATCGGTGGCGAGCTTGTCGTCGGCCGCGAGTGCGGCGACCGTGGCCATCTCGATCGCTTCGGTTGAGGCACTCATGCCATCTCCTTCTGCAGGGTCAGACCCTCGCTCATGTGACTCAACGTCAGCTACCTTCCGTTCCTGCGGGCACGTAGAGGTGCCGCTTCGATATGTACTGCACCACGCCGTCGGGGACGAGATACCAGACCGGCCGACCCTCCGCGGCGCGGCGGCGGCATTCGCTCGACGAGATGGCCAGTGCGGGGATCTCGACCATCGTCACGGCGTCGGCGGGAAGGTCCCGCAGATGCTCCTCGAGATGATCGGTGTTCAGTTCGTAACCCGGTCGGCTCACCCCGACGAACTTCGCCAGTTCGAACAGTTCGGTCCAATCCTGCCATGTCAGGATGTTGGCCAGCGCGTCCGCACCGGTGATGAAGTACAGCTCCGCGTCGGGGTGCGCGTTTTGCATCTCGCGCAGGGTATCCACGGTGTAGGTGACCTTGTTGCGTTCGATGTCGGCCCGGCTGACAGAGAACCTCGGGTTGGATGCGGTGGCGATGACTGTCATCAGGTAGCGATCCTCGGCGGGGCTGACCTGCTTGTTGACCTTCTGCCACGGCTGGCCGGTAGGTACGAAGATCACTTCGTCGAGCTCGAACCGGTTCGCGACCTCGCTCGCCGCGACCAGGTGGCCGTGGTGGATCGGGTCGAAGGTGCCGCCCATTACACCGAGCTTGCGACGCGGCCGAGCTGTTTCGTGCATGAGGTCTGAGCTTAATCCGGCCGACGGGACCGGGGCGGACCGGACTACTCCGGGGCATCGCGGCGCTCGCGAGATCCCGACGCCTGCGCGCACATCTGGGCGAACTGGGCACGGGTGCGTTTCAGCTCTTCGACGAGGTGCGCGGCCGGGTCGGCGGCGACCCGGCGATTCAGTTCGATCAGCAACACGTCGATCGTCACCCACCACGGCCCGCGCACGCGCCCCCGGGGTCCGCGCAGTTGCAGCCAGGCGGCGGCGCGCAGGCAGCGGGCCCGCGGCACGATCTTGTCCTGTTCGCCCCACAGCCCCGCGGCACGCAGGTAGCCGCCGAGCGCCTCGGACTCCTGCCCACAGCACTCACGAGCAACGGCCTCCGACCACACCAGATCGGCATGGCGGCGCCGCTGCTCGGGCGAACCGGCGATCAGCCGCGCCGCCTCGGCGAACTGCCACGCGGCCTGGCGGTAGCGACCGAGGTGGTTCAGCGATTCGGCGAACTGGGCGCGCACCAGCGCGAGCTCACCGGGTGGGTAGCCGACGGCGCCGCTCAGCAGGGTCCGGTCGAACGCCACCACCGCCTCTGCGTGCTTGCCGGCCCGATGCCAGGCACGACCGGCGACCAGCCACAGGTGTACCGAGTCGGCCTGGGAGATCGGGCGCCAACAAGCCGCGGCCGAGGCGGCGGCGCGAGCCACATCACGGTCGCGGCCCGGCTGGGCGGCGACGGCGGTGACCAGCTGGGTACGCATCGCGGCGAGTTCTCGCCCACCCAGTTCACCGGCGCCGACGACAAGCGCCCTACGCAGCTGTTCCTCCGCCGCCGCGGGGGCGTCGGCCAGGCGCGCGGCGGCGATCCCGGCCAGGCGCCGTGCCGCACGGGCCCCTGCACCCGGCGCAAGATGCCGAGCCGCGACACCGAGCGGGCTCGCCGTGCCCGGCTCGGCAACGGTGCCCTGCCCCGAACCCGTCGCGGGTTGCGGGGAGCCTCCTTCGGCTACGGCCGTGCCCGACCCGGCGATGGGTCGATCTCCCGAACCTTCAGCGGGACCGCCCGGAATGATGGGTTCGACGCGGGGGCGATCGTTGTCGTTCGCGAACGGATCGGTCACCGAGCGGACCGCGCCCACCGACCGAGCACGTAGCCCGACCGCACCATCCCTACGTCCGATATCCGTCGATCGGATCGCTCGTCGTCGCGCGACGCCCCTGCCAGCATGGGCGTGATCTTGGTTGCCGTGCCATGTGAGGCGCTTAACGTCGGCTGAAGTGCTCAGGCAGTGGGGCGCTTCGACTTCGGGAGTTTGGCGACGACCGCGTCGTAGGATGCGTCGATCAGTTCGCGTAGTTCGTCGTCGGGCACCGCGCCGCTTACGCGGATGCTGTTCCAGCCGTAGCGGCCGATGTAGGGCGACACGGTGACATCGTCGGGGTAGATGTTGACCAGTTCATCGGCTTCGGTGCGGTCGCGACCGCATTTGAGGCTGATCGACGTGCCGGCACCGAGGAACGCGAACACTTTGTCGCCGACCTTGGCGACGGTGTCGCCCTCCCACGGCTCGTCTTCCCAAGCGCCCGGTTTGGCCAGACAGTAGGCCGAGACGTCAACACTCATCGTCAGCTCCTTCAGACGGGCAACAACCTGGAGACCACCTCGGTCAGCTGCCGAGCTGATCGGCATTCGTGCATCTCGATCACCGAACCGTAGTCGCGAGCCGCTGAATCGCCTGTCCCCCAAAGGTTTTTGGGTTCGGGATTCAGCCAGTGCGCGTGCCGGGCGGTGCCGACCAGTTCGCGCAGGGTGTCCAGTTGTGGGTTGCGATAGTTGGTGCGACCGTCACCGAGGACCAGTAGCGAGCTGCGACTGGTGACGGCTTCGCCGAAGTTCTCGGCGAAACTGGTCAGCGCGTAACCGTAGTCGGAGTGCCCGTCGGCGTCGATGATGCGCGATTCGGTGAAGATCCGGGTCATCACGTCGTCGAGGCCCGCGTATGGCTCGAAGAACCCGGTGACCTCGTCGGTGCGGTCGACGAACGCGAAGATCCGCACCCGCGAGAACTGCTCACGCAGTGCGCTCACCAGCAACAGCGTGAAGTTGCTGAACCCGGCCACCGAGCCCGAGATATCGCACAGCAGTACCAGTTCCGGCCGGCCGGGACGAGGTTTGCGGTTCACCAGGTCGATCGGCACCCCACCGGTCGACATCGACGCGCGCAGGGTTTTACGCAGATCGATCTCGCCGCGCCGAGCCCGTTTGCGCCGCACCGCCAGCCGAGAGGCCAGGATCCGGGCCAATCGCTGGGTACCGCGCCGCAGTTCGGTGAGCTCGCGTTCGGAGGCGCGTAAGAAGTCGGCGTCCTCGGCCTGACGGGCGACACCGTAGGTCGCGACGCGTTCGCGCCCGATCTGTTCGGCCACGCGCCGGTTGGTCTCGGCTTCCACACTCGCCCGGAACCCCGCGATGCGTTCCCTGGCGACGCGGCGGGCGACCTCGGTGTCTCGCTCGCTCGCGTCGGGGGGCAAGGCGAGGCCGGCGAGCACCTTGGCCAGCAACGACTGGGGCGCAAGATCTTTGAGCGCCTGGTACGCGGAGAACGACGGCCCGCGCGCGGACTGGTACTGCCCGAGTTGCTCGACCACCTGCCCCGCCAGCAATTGCTGTTGGGGGCCGCTGTCCTCGGCGGCGAGCAGTTCGGCGAGTTGCTCGCGTAGGGCAGCCAGGTCGATCTGTCCATCGGGGGTGCGCGGCAGGTCTGGAGTCTCGGCGCTGCGATCACCCACGGCGACGGGGAACCACAGGTCGAACAGTCCGTCGAAGGTGGCGCGGTGGGTGGGCCTGCGCAGCAGCGCACAGGCCAGTCCCTCGCGTACGGCCTCGCGATCGAGCAGGTCGAGCACGGTCAATACCCGCCCGGCGTCGACGGTCTCCGACGGTCCGACCGGCACGCCGCGGGCTCGGAGCGCACCGACGAAACCGGCGACGTGGCCACCGATTCCGTGCGGTGTCGGCGCGGTCATGATCAGGCCAGTTTCAGCTCGGCCAGCGCGCGCTGGTGATCGCTGCGGTGCTTGAGCACCACGCCGAGCGTGGCGCGCACGGTCGCGTCGTCGAGGTCGGCGGCGCCGAGGGCGAGCAAGGTGTTGCCCCAGTCGATCGTTTCGGCGACCGAGGGCAGCTTCTTGAGTTGCATTCCGCGCAGCACGTGCACGACCCGCACCAGTTGCTCGGCCACGGTGCTCGGGAGTTCCGGTACGCGGCTGGCCAGGATGCGGCGCTCGAGGTCTTCGTCGGGGAAGTCCAGGTGCAGATACAGGCAGCGGCGTTTGAGTGCCTCCGACAGTTCCCGGGTGGCGTTCGAGGTGAGCACCACGAACGGCTTGCGGGTGGCGGTGATAGTGCCGAGTTCGGGCACGGTCACCGCGAAATCGCTGAGCACTTCGAGCAGCAGGCCTTCGATCTCGACATCGGCCTTGTCGGTCTCATCGATCAGCAGCACCGTCGGCTCGGAGCGCCGGATGGCGGTGAGCAAGGGGCGCGAGAGCAGGAACTCCTCGGTGAAGACGTCGGCTTTGGTTTCGGCCCAATCGTTTTCACTCGACGCCTGGATCCGCAGGATCTGCTTGGCGTGGTTCCACTCGTAGAGCGCACGGGCCTCGTCAACGCCCTCGTAGCACTGCAGGCGGACCAGTTCGGCGTCGGCGACCTGGGCCACCGCTCGCGAGAGTTCGGTCTTGCCGACACCGGCCGGGCCCTCGATGAGCAGCGGTTTGCCCAACCGATCGGCAAGGAAGACCGAAGTGGCCGTTGCCTTGTCGGCCAGGTAGCCGGTGGTGGCGAGCCGGTCGATGACATCGTCGACCGAGGTGAAGATCGGTTCCTGTACGAGAGTCACGATCACACCGGCCGAGTCTGGCCGTCGCCCCACACGATCCACTTCGTGGAGGTGAGTTCGGGCAGTGCCATCGGGCCGCGGGCATGCAGCTTCTGAGTGGAGATGCCGATCTCGGCGCCGAAGCCGAACTGCTCACCGTCGGTGAACGCGGTGGACGCGTTCACCATCACCGCGGCGGCGTCGACTCGGGCGGTGAACTCGCGGGCGGCGGCCAGGTCGGCGGTGACGATGGCTTCGGTGTGGCCGGTCCCCCAGGTGTTGATGTGGTCGACGGCGGCATCGAGGTCGTCGACGACCTTCAGCGCGATATCCATGGTGAGGTACTCCTCACCCCAATCGGCATCGGTGGCCGGGACCTGACCGGGCAGATCGCCGTGGATGGTGACGCCCGCGTCTTCGAGTGCCTTGCTCAGGCGAGGCAGCGCGGTCTCCGCGACGGCGGCGTCGATGAGGACGGTCTCGGCGGCGTTGCAGACACTCGGGCGGCGGGTCTTGGCATTGAGCACGATGGCCTCGGCCATGGCCAGGTCGGCGGCCGAGTGCACGTAGACGTGGCAGTTGCCGGTGCCGGTCTCGATGGTCGGCACCTGGGCGTCGCGGACGACAGCGTTGATCAGGCCAGCACCGCCACGCGGGATCACCACGTCGACGAGGCCGCGGGCCTGGATCAGGTGGGTGACGCTGGAGCGGTCGTTGCTCGGCAGCAGCTGCACGGCATCGGCCGGAACACCCTGGGCGACAAGGGCTTCACGCAATACCTCGACCAGTGCGGCATTGGAATTCGCGGCCGAGGACGACCCGCGCAGCAGCGCCGCGTTGCCCGACTTGAGAGCGAGGCCGAACGCGTCGACGGTGACATTGGGCCTGGCCTCGTAGACCATGCCGACCACACCGAGCGGCACGCGCGTCTGGCGGATCTCGAGACCGTTCGGCAGGGTGGAGCCGCGAACGATGACGCCGACCGGGTCGGGCAGGGTGGCGACCTGACGCAGACCCGAGGCGATGCCGTCGATGCGGGCCTTGGTGAGCCGCAGCCGGTCGAGCAGGTTCTCCTCGGTACCGGCGGCCTGCGCGGTCGCGATGTCGGCGGCGTTGGCCGCGAGCACGCGATCGGTGGCGATGAGCAGGGCGTCGGCCGCCGCGTGCAGTGCGTCGTTCTTCTGCGCCGTGGTCAGCTGAGCCAGCACACGGGACGCGACGCGAGCCCTGCGGGCGGCGTCGTGCACCGCTGCGCGGATGTCCAGCTCGGGGGTCACTTCTACCGTCATGGGTATCAGCGTACGCAGTCCGACTCGCGCACTCGACGCCACCCAGCACCCGAAATACGGCTCCGACCGGCGGCGGGACCGAGTTGTCCACAGGTTCGGCGACGCTATCGACGCAGTTGTCCCCAAGGACGCCGACGCAGGGACTGCGTGTGGCGCGCACACCCGCTGACCGGCGCCGTCACCACGCTCTAGGCACGCATCAGCACCTTCGCCCCAGCGAGGATGGCAACCTCTCCGTCACAGCCGCCGACCAGTGCATACACATCCGCTGCCCCCTACTCCCACGGCGGCAAGGGATGCCCGAACCGATGGCGCCCTCGCCGCTAGATTCAGCGTTATGGACCGCACCGATTCGCCCACCGTCGTCGTCCTCGGCAGCGTCAATATGGACCTGGTCACGACAACCGCGCGCAGGCCCGCACCGGGCGAGACCGTGCTCGGGTCCGAGTTCGCGACAGTCCCCGGCGGGAAGGGTGCGAATCAGGCGATCGCGGCGGCACGCTCAGGCGCGCGGGTGCGGTTTCTCGGCGCGATCGGCGATGACGCGTTCGGGGCCGAACTGACGGCGGCGCTGTCGGACGCGGGCGTCGATACCACCTCGCTGCGCCGGGTCGATGGTGCCAGCGGGATCGCCTCGATCGTCGTCGACGGGGCCGGCGAGAACAGCATCATCGTGGTAGCGGGAGCCAACGGGCGGGTGACGGATCTGTCGACCGCCGAACTCGCAGCGATCGCGGCTGCCGACATCCTGTTGTGCCAGTTGGAGATTCCGATCGACACGGTGCTCGCCGCCGCCCGACACGCTCGCACGTCGGGCACGGTCGTCGCCCTGAATCCCTCGCCGGTTCAGTCGTTGCCCACTGAACTGTGGACCGCCGTGGACCTCGCGATTGTGAATTCCTTGGAATCCGAACAGTATTCGGCCGAACTGACCGAGGTCACCCACGTGGTGCGCACGCTCGGCGGGGACGGGGCGGTGTATCGCGGCCAGGACGGGACCGAGCTCTCCGTCGCGGGACTCGCCGTCGATGTGGTCGACACGACCGGCGCGGGTGACGCATTCACCGGCGCACTGGTCGCAACCTGGAATCAGGGTGCGCCGACCGCACTGAACTGGGCGAATACCGCCGGCGCACTGGCGACCACCCGCCTGGGCGCAAGCTCGTCGATTCCCAGCAGCGCACAGATCGCGGCGGCGATCACCACCGGCTGACCTGCCGGGCGCGGTGAAAATCAGGTGCGCCACATCCGTCCCACCCCTACCGTTGGTCCTTCATCTAGGAGAGGACCGACCATGTTTCCCGTCGAGCTGCGCGGTACGCGAGCGCAGACGCTCATGTGGGCCAACGAGCACGAGATCGAGCAGTCAGCGCTGCGCCAGCTTCGCAATATCGCGAACCTGGAATGGGTGTACGGACTGCGCGTGATGCCCGATGTGCACCTGGGTAAAGGCGCGACGGTGGGTTCGGTCATCGCGATGCGTGATGCGGTCGCGCCCGCAGCGGTCGGCGTCGATATCGGGTGCGGGATGGAGAGCGTGAAGACCGATCTCACCGCCGCCGATCTCCCGGACGACTTGCGCTCGCTGCGCAGCCGGATCGAGCAGGCGGTGCCCGTCGGCTTCCAGGCGCACAAGGATGCCGTGAACGTGACGAAGCTCGGTGCCGAGCTCGCGGGTTCACACGGGCAGGCCGCCTTGCGCGCCAACGGGTGGGAGCGGTTCTGGCGTTCGTTCGGTGAGCTGCATCCCGGGGTTTCCCAGCTGGAGTCCAAGGCGCACAAGCAGATCGGGTCGCTTGGCGGCGGCAATCACTTCATCGAAGTCTGCCTCGACTCCGACGATGCCGTCTGGATTCTGCTGCACTCGGGTTCGCGCAATATCGGCAAGGAACTGGCCGAGCGGCACATGGCGGTGGCGCGTGCGCTGCCGCACAACCAGTCGCTGCCGGATCGGGACCTGGCCGTCTTCGTGTCCGGGACCTCGGAGATGGACGCCTACCGGCGTGATCTCACCTGGGCGCAGGAGTACGCCGCGCGCAATCGCGCGGTGATGCTGTCGCTGGTGTGCCGTGCGGTGCGCGACGAATTCACCGGGCGCGAGGTGCGTTTCGACGAGCCCATTTCCTGCCACCACAACTATGTGGCCGAGGAGATCATCGACGGCGAGCCGATGCTGGTGACCCGTAAGGGTGCGGTGCGGGCCGGATCCGGTGAACTCGCGTTGATTCCGGGGTCGATGGGGACGCGGTCGTATGTGGTGCGGGGCAAGGGGAATCCCGCTTCGTTCCAGTCGGCCTCGCACGGTGCGGGACGGCGGTTGAGCCGGTCGGCCGCCAAACGGCAGTTCACGGTCGCGGATCTGGTCGCGCAGACCGAGGGTGTGGAATCGCGGAAGGACGCGGGGGTGGTCGATGAGATCCCGGCCGCGTACAAGGACATCGATCAGGTGATCGCGGCACAGGCCGATCTGGTCGATGTGGTGGCGACGCTGCGTCAGGTGCTGTGTGTGAAGGGCTGATTCATCGTCGGCGCAGGGTGCCCGCCACACCCGCGCCGACGAGCAGCAACCCGACGACGAAGGTGTAGCCGCTGGTGATCCACGCGTGGAGCGCGAGGTGCATTTCATCGGTCATCAGCGGCAGATCACCCACCATCCGCCACGTGCTCTCCGGCGAGACGAAGTAGACAAGGCCGGGCAGCACGCCCCACACCAGTCCGGCCAGGACGGTCGCGACGGGAGTGAACCCGGCCAGCGCGCTCACCAGCAGGAGCAGCAGCGCGCCCACGATGATCTGCAGGGTCGAGCCGAGCCGGTCGGCGGCGTCACCGAGGATGACCCACCGGCTGGTGTCGAGTGCCCCGTGTGCGGCGAGCCCCATCCCGACCGGCGTCACGATCAGCGCGAGAAACGCGCCGATCAGCGTGCGGGAGGTGTTCGAATTCGTCTGGAATTGCGAACCGGGCGGCGTCCACCCGGCAGGCGAGTCGAATCTGTTCGACATAACGCCCCTCCCGCGGTCAGGCAATAGCCCTATTCTCCTCCCCCGCAGGACTATTCGCCGACTGAATGGCCGATCTGGCTGTGCGAGGCGACGCCTGATCTCGCACGAACATGGGTAACTCCACCGGGCACGAGCCAACCGCGCCCCCGACGTTCCCACGGCCGCGCCCCCTGCTCCCTGCGCACCCGAATCCGGCCAGAATCGCGGAGAGGCGGTACCTACCTGTCGGAGGTGTGCGGCACGATAGGCGCATGACCTCACCCGCAGGCAACGATGTGCTCGACCTGACGGACCCTGACCTGCGCGAACGAGCTGAGCAGTTGCTTCGTGAGCTCGCCGGGCCCGACGCGCGGTTGCGGGAGGATCAGTGGATCGCGATCGAAGCGCTGGTGGTGCGGCGCAGGCGGGCGCTGGTGGTGCAGCGGACCGGCTGGGGTAAGTCAGCGGTGTATTTCATCGCGGCCAAGTTGCTGCGCGGGGCGGGGCGTGGACCGACGGTGATCGTGTCGCCGCTGCTGGCGTTGATGCGCAACCAGGTGGCGGCCGCCGAGCGCGCCGGGGTGGTGGCGGCCACGATCAACTCGGGCAATGTCACCGAGTGGGACGAGATCCATCAGCGGGTGGCCGACGGTGCGGTCGACGTGCTGCTGGTGAGCCCGGAACGGTTGAACAACCCCGACTTCCGCGATCAGGTACTGCCGCGTCTGGCTGCCGACGCCGGGCTCGTCGTCATCGACGAAGCGCACTGCGTGTCGGACTGGGGCCACGACT
Source organism: Nocardia sp. NPDC059195 (assembly GCF_042754695.1). Taxonomy (NCBI): domain Bacteria; kingdom Bacillati; phylum Actinomycetota; class Actinomycetes; order Mycobacteriales; family Nocardiaceae; genus Nocardia; species Nocardia sp. NPDC059195. Next base: position 275,782 of record NZ_JBHZBG010000004.1, read on the forward strand.
TCCGGCCCGATTACCGCCGCATCCGAACGCTGATCGCCGACCTCGGGTCGGAGGTGCCGGTCCTGGCGACCACCGCGACCGCCAACGACCGGGTGGTCACCGATGTGGCCGGGCAGATCGGCACCGACACGCTGGTGTTGCGCGGCACGCTGGATCGCGAGTCGCTGCACCTTTCGGTGGTGCGGTTCGACGACGCGGTGCAGCGCACGGCGTGGCTGGGCGAACAGCTACATCGGATGCCGGGCTCGGGCATCATCTACTGCCTCACGGTCGCCGCGGCCAACGATCTGGCCGACCTGCTGAATTCGCACGGCCACACCGTCGCCGCCTACACCGGCCAAACCGACCCCGCCGAACGCGAGGTGCTCGAGGCCGCGCTGCTGAACAACGAGGTCAAGGCGTTGATCGCGACGTCGGCGCTCGGTATGGGCTTCGACAAGCCGGATCTCGGTTTCGTTGTGCACGTCGGGGCTCCGTCCTCGCCGATCGCGTACTACCAGCAGGTCGGTCGTGCGGGCCGCGGCACCGAGCGCGCCGAGGTTGTCCTGCTGCCGGGCCCCGAGGACGCGCGGATCTGGAGCTACTTCGCGTCCGTCGCCTTCCCGCGTGAGCACATCGTGCGCTCGGTGCTCGCCGCGTTGGATACCGACCGGGCGATGTCGACGGTGGCGCTCGAACCGCTCGTCGAGCTGAACCGATCGCGGCTCGAGATGGTGCTGAAGGTGCTCGATGTCGACGGTGCCGTGCGGCGGGTGCGCGGCGGGTGGCTCTCGACCGGCCAGGACTGGGCCTACGACACCGAACGCTACGAGGGCTTGGCCGCGGCACGCGACGCCGAACAACAAGCGATGATCGACTATCAGTCGACGTCGACGTGCCGGATGACCTTCCTGCGCCGCCAACTCGACGACCCAGGCATGGCCGGGCTGGCAACAGCCGACCTCGATTGCGGCCGCTGCGACAACTGCACCGGCACCCGCCCCGACACCACCGTCGACGACGCCGCGATCGCCGCAACCCGGGCCCGCCTCGACCGCCCCGGCCTCGACCTCGCCCCCCGCAAACAGTGGCCGAGCGGCATGGCGAAGCTGGGAATCCCGTTGTCGGGCAAGATCTCCGGCGGTGCCGAGACCGGTCGCGTACTGGGTCGACTCACCGACCTCAGCTGGGGCATGCGTTTGCGCACCCTGCTCGACGCCCCCGACGCACCGGTACCCGACGCGGTCTTCGACGCCTGCATCGCTGTGCTCCGCGACTGGACCTGGACCACCCGCCCCACCTCGGTGCTCGCCCTCGAATCCCCCCGCTACCCCCAGCTCACCTCCAGCCTCGCCGCACGCCTGGCCCAGATCGGCAGACTCGACAACCTCGGCACCCTCCACACCAGACCCGACCGCCCCCCGGTCTCCGCGGCCAACTCCGCCCACCGAGTGGCCGGACTGTTCGACTCCTGGGAGATCCCCGACCTCGCCGCGGTCAACGGCCCGATCCTGCTAGTCGACACCCTCACCGACACCGGCTGGACCATGACCGTCGCCGCCCACGCCCTCCGCACCAGCGGCGCCGACGCAATCCTCCCTTTCGCCCTGGCCACCCCCACCTAACCGCCCCACCCAGCCACACCGCACCCCGAAGACCAGAGCTCTACCGCACTCCCAGCCTCACCACCCACCCCGAAGTCCGCAGTGCCCTACCGCACTCCCAGCCCCACCACACACCCCGAAGCCCGCAGCCCTACCGCACTCCCAGCCCCACCACACACCCCGAAGCCCGCAGCCCTACCGCACTCCCAGCCCCACCGTGCACCCCAGGTCCGCCATGACCGCACTCCCAACCCCGCACCCGCGACCCATAGGGAGCGGCGGCCACGAAGTGGCCGGTCCGCGGCCGGGTCGCCGGTTAGCGCTCGAAAGCGCTGCGCCGAAGGCGCTAGTCTCGAGCGCTAACCGGCGGCCCCTCAGGGCCACGGACACGCGCGCGCCAGCGCGCCAATAAACACAGCGTCAAACCTCCTGGGACTACCAACCCCCCGAATCCCCGACCCACCCCAAAAAACCCAACACGCCGCCCGGATTGTGTGCGCCCTCCACCACCAGTGCTTGAATGCGCCTATGACCAGGACCACATTTGCTCGAACCCTGATGGCCGTTGCCGCGGGCTGTGCGGCCGGATTCACCCTTTTGACCGTTCCCGCCCAGGCGTCGAACGAGAACCCCCTCGACTGCGCCGGCGTCCCCGGCGCCCAGGCCGCGGCCGACCGCGAGAGCGCCATCCGCGGCATCGCCATCACACCGTTGTGCTTCAGCGGCGGCCTCTACAGCGGCGTCCACGCCGGCATCCCACTGGCGGTGTTCAATCCGCTGACCATGCCGGGCACCGCGAGCGTGTGCGTCGCGGAGCGCGAAACCGTTGAGGCGGCAGCGAAATTCGAATGGACCGACCGGGTCCACGTGATGCCGATGTGCATTCAGAATCGGGCGTTCGGCGTCTACGAGCTGTAGTTCCACCCCGAACTGAGCGGTCCGCACGGAGTCGATCCGTGCGGACTTTTTTTGCCTCTTGCTCTATACGTATACATCTACTTATAGTGAGTCGGACGGAACGCACACAGTCACCGCACAACTGAACACAGACCCACGACGACGGCCCGAAACGAGGGGCACGCCGCTCGTACACCCATGCCCATATGCGCACTGCCTTATCGAATCGGAGCGATCGATGTCCACCGAACCCCTCCCCACGCACGACACCGACCTGGTTGCCGTTGACACCACCAAGCCAACCAGCCCCGACGCCGACGGCTTCGCCCCGATCACCGTCAAGGTCGGCCCCGGCGGCGGCCGCACCCAGCGCTTCACCGGCCGACAGGTCGGCGAATCGCGCCGGGCAACCCGCAAGGCCATCGAGACCGTCCGGGTCTACCTCACCCGCAAGGGCAACTTCCTGGTGCACAAGCAGACCGCCGCGTGGTCGGACTACAACGAGCTCGGCGACTGGACCGAGGACTGGAAGAACTGGCGCTCGATCCTCGGCAAGAGCGAGCAGAGCTGGGGCGACTACACCACCGAGGTGGTCGATTCGCTCGACGCACTGCGCCCACTGGTCTCGCCGAAGGTCCACCTGATGGTCGTCGACCGCGTCCAGCACCCGCGCAACCACGACCTCGACGTCTGACCCGCCAGGCCAGGAAAGGACCTACCACTATGTTCGCCGGACTGGGACGCGTCGTCGTCCACCATCCTTGGAAAGTGATCGGCCTGTGGGTGCTCGCGATCGTCGCCGTGTTGGCGACGGCACCGACGCTCACCGCGACGACCGATCAATCCGAGTTCCTGCCTTCGCATTACGAGTCGATCCAGGCGATGAAGTTGCAGGAGCGGGCATTTCCGCAGCATGCCGCACCCGCCGCCCTCATCGTGGTGGTCCGCGCGGACGGCGCGGCGCTGACCGACGCAGATTCGACGGCGGTCAGCGCGGCCGCCGCGGCACTGACCGCACGCAACATCAAGGGCGTCACCGGCATTCAGGTGACGCCACCGTCGGACAACCGTCTGGTCCAGGTCATCGCGGTGCAGATGACCAAACTGACCGACGCCGCCGACAAGACCCAAGGCGAGGCGGTGAAGAGCCTGCGCGAGCAGCTGACGGAACAGGTGCGTGACTCCGGGCTGAAGGCAGGCATCACCGGCACGGCGGCACAGACCCTCGATCAGACCGAAGAGGGTGAGAAGGGTATGGCGATCATCGGCATCGCGACGATCATCTTGATCTTGGTGCTGCTGCTGATCATCTTCCGCAGCCCGGTGATCGCCTTGCTGCCGGTGATCACCATCGGTGCGATCTCGAGCACCGTCAGCGGCCTGATCGCGATGGCCGCCAAGGCATTCGACCTCGATATCGACACCTCGATCAGCGCGATCCTGCTGGTGGTGCTGTTCGGTGTCGGCACCGACTACATCCTGTTCCTGATGTTCCGCTACCGGGAACGGCTGCGGGCGGGCGATGACCCGAAGACCGCGATGGTCAATGCCGTAGCCCGCGTCGGTGAGGCCATCACCTCGGCGGCGGCGGCCGTGATCATCGCGTTCATGGCACTGACACTGTCGAGCCTCGGGATGTTCCGGGCGATGGGTCCGGCGCTGGCGATCGCGGTCGCGGTGGCACTACTGGCCGGTCTCACGCTGGTGCCCGCGATCGTCTCGCTGCTCGGCACCAAGGTGTTCTGGCCGTCGAAGTCTTGGCAGGTCGAGCCGCGGGGTGCCAGATTCGGCGCGATCGGTGCGGCGATGGGCAGGCGGCCCGGCGTGTTCGCTGTCGCTTCCGGCGGCGTGCTGGTGGCCCTCGGGGTGTTCGCGATCGGCTTCAATCCGACCTTCGATCTGAGCTCGGGCTCCACCTCCGACGCCTCCGAGTCGGTGGTCTTCACCACCGAGTTGCTCAAGGGCATGCCCGCGGGCGCGACCCAGCCCTCCGATGTGCTGCTGCACTCGCCCGGCGGGCCGCTCGGCGATGACCAGCTCGCGGCCTACCGAACCGCGTTGACCCAGGTGGCGGGTGTCGGCCAGGTCGGACCCGCGCAGCTGTCGCCGGACCGGACGATCGCGAACTTCCAGGTGACGCTCGCCGACGCACCGGAATCCGACGCCGCGCTCGACACGGTGGCCGGTCCGCTGCGTGCGGTCGCGCATCAGGCGGCGCCCGCGGGGGCCACGGCGGCGGTCGGTGGCATGACCGCGGTGTTCGTGGACTTCAAGGACGCGATGAACCACGACTACGCGATCGTATTCCCGGTGGCCGCGATCCTGATCATGCTGGTACTGGCGCTGCTGCTGCGCAGTCTCGTCGCACCCTGGTACCTGATGGCCTCGGTGTTCCTCGGCTTCGCCGCGACCCTCGGCGCGACGGTGCTGGTGTTCCAGCAGATCCAGGGGGAGAACGGCCTGATCTTCACGCTGCCGGTGATCATGTACTTGTTCGTCGTCGCGTTGGGTACCGACTACAACATCCTGATGGTCGCCCGCTTGCGGGAAGAAGCCCGCGAGGGGCACACACCACGGGAAGCGGCGGCGCTGGCCGTGCGACACACGGGGCCGACGGTGGCCGCTGCCGGTCTCATCCTGGCGGGCACCTTCGCCTCGATGATGTTGGCGGGCAACAGCACTCTGTCGCAGATGGGCTTCGCCATCTCGGTGGGTATCGCGATCGCCGCGTTCGTGATGGCACTGTTCTTCACTCCCGCGGTGACCGCGCTCCTCGGGCGCCGCGCGTGGTGGCCCGGCCACGGTGGTGACAGTGACGAGGACAAGAAGTCGCGCTGGGCAGCGCACTCCTACGCCGAGAGCTACTACACGCCGCCGACGGAGCACAGCCGCTGGTAGCGAACAGACACACAACGACACAGGTCCGCTCCCCGTCGGGAGCGGACCTGCTCGTCTATCGTTGGGCGGGTGGCCAAGTCTGCGGCGCCCGCGGTCGAACTATCGGTGGGTGAGCACACGGTGCGGGTCAGCAATCCCGACCGGGTGTACTTTCCCGAGCTCGGCGTGACAAAGCTCGACTTGGCGCAGTACTACCTGAGCGTCGGGGACGGGATCGTCAACGCTGTGCGGGATCGGCCCTGCATGCTACACCGATTTCCCAAGGGACTACCCGGTGGAAAGGTGCACCAGAAGCGGGTGCCAGCGGGTGCGCCGGACTGGATTCCGACGGTGCGCGTACATTTTCCGCGCTACGGCAGGCATGCCGACGAGCTGTGCGTGCGTGAGCTCGCGGACGTGATCTGGGCTGTGCAGATGTCCACGGTGGAGTTCCATCCCTGGAATTCGCGGGCCTCGGATACCGAGTCGCCGGACGAATGGCGCATCGACCTCGATCCGATGCCGGACTGCCCGTGGTCGCGGGTGCGGCGGGTAGCCGGGGTGGTGCACGAGGTGCTCGACGAACTCGGAGCGGTCGGCTGGCCGAAGACCTCCGGTGGTTCCGGACTGCATGTGTACGTGCGGATCGCGCCGGAGTACGGGTTCGGGGAGGTCCGACGGGCGGCGCTCGCGTTCGCGCAGGAGGTGGAACGACGCGCGCCCGAGGACGTCACGACGGCCTGGTGGCGCAAGGACCGCGATCCCGCGCAGCTGTTCGTCGACTACAACCAGAACGCGCGCGACCACACCATCGCCGCCGCCTACTCCGTGCGGGGCGTACCGGAAGCGACCGTGTCGACCCCGGTTCGCTGGACCGAGATCGACGACATCGTGCCGCGCGACTTCACCATCGCGACCGTGCCCGCCCGCTACGCCGAGCTCGGCGACCTGCAGGCCGACATGGACAACACCGTCTTCGACATCGCACCCCTGCTGGAACTGGCCGATCGGCACGGCGTCGAGGAACTCGTCGACCTCGACGAAGAATGAGCCGTCCTGGACGACACCGCCGACGACTACACGAGACCGCGATGCGGCGGGCCGCCGACGGATGAGTGTCACGACCAGCCGACCAGCGTGTGCACCGGGACGAGAAACCATGGTGGAACGACGCGCGCTGGGGACGAGACTGGGAGGGTGCGGCGGCGCCGTCGATAGCGACCAGGAAGAATCAGAGTCCGGGACCGCGCGCGGTGCCGACGACAGCGCTCGAGCCGCAGTGCGGCGCAGAAAGCCGATCGACCCAGGAGGTCTCTGTGCAGGAATCCGCGACCACGATCGCGATCGCCCCGGACCAGCCGGCGCCGCGCTTGCTCGAGAAAGCGGTCGTCGGAGCGGGCGCTCGGGTCGGTGAGCTCGCGGAGGCCGACGCACTGATCTGGACCGGCAAACCCGGTGATTTTCCGGCGACCCTGCCGTCGTCGGTACGCTGGGCGCAGTTGCCCGCCGCGGGGATCGAGGACTTCTTCGACGCAGGCGTATTCACCGCGCACCCGGACGTGCTGTTCACCTCCGCCGCCGGGGCGTTCTCGCACAGTGTCGCCGAACACGCGCTGATGATGTTGCTGGCGGGTGTGCGGTATCTGCCCGAGCAGTTGCGGGCTACGTCGTGGCAGCAACGCGAGTTCTTCCCGCACATCGGGTCGTTGCGCGGCAAGACCGTGACGATCGTCGGCGCGGGTGGGATCGGGCGTGCGCTGATCCCGATGCTGGCCCCGCTGGGTGCCCATGTGATCGCGGTGAACCGGTCGGGACGCCCGGTGAGCGGTCATGGGATTCCCGCCGATGTCGAGACGGTGCCCACCGATCAGCTCGCACGGGTGTATTCGCATACCGATCATGTGGTGGTGGCGGCACCGGCGACGGCGCAGACCCGCCACCTCATCGGTGCCGACGAATTGGCCAGGCTCAAGCCGTCGTCGTGGGTGATCAATGTGGCCCGTGGCAGCCTGATCGACACCGACGCACTGGTGGACGCGCTGACCGGCGGGTTGATCGGTGGCGCCGGACTCGACGTCACCGACCCGGAACCACTGCCCGACGGGCACCCACTGTGGACCTTGCCGAACGCGATCATCACCCCGCACGATTCGAACCCACCGCAGCTGCGGTTGGCGGCGTTCGCCGATCATGTCGGCGCGAACGTGGCGCGGTTCGTCACGGGTGAGCCGTTGGAGGCGATGATCGACACCTCCCGGGGTTACTGAGGGATCCGACTGCTCACCCAGGCGGCGATCTGGCTGCGTTTGGCGAAGCCGAGCTTGGTGAGAATGTGCTGAACGTGGTTCTGCGCGGTGCGGTCGGAAAGTACAAGAGCCGCGGCGATTTCGTGGTTGGTCAGGCCGCGTGCGACCAGGTCGGCCACCTCGCGTTCGCGTGGTGTCAGTGCGGCGCAGGTGATCTCGTGCGCGGCCACCACGCGTAGCCGATGGGTCCACGGGGGCATGGCGAGGGAGATCGCCGTCGGCAATGCCCTTTTCGCGAGGGCGACCGCGGCGGCGGTGTCGCGGTGCAGCAACAGCAGCTCGGCGAGTTCGCACTCGGCCTCGACGGCGAACCCGGGGGCGCCGATCATGCGCGCGGTCTGCGCGGCACCGGCGAGTTCGATGCGGGCGACGTCCGAATCACCGAGTGCCACAGCGAATTTGCCCAACCAGAGCTCGACCGGGCCGAGGTAGTTGGCATTGCCGCCGCCGGTGACGTGCATGCCACGGTATCGACCGAGTTGCTCGCGGAAGTACGCGACGTCGTCGCCGATGCGCAGCGCTGCGGCGATCGCCCCACCGACCGCGAGCACATTGAGCCGGAAATACGGCGGCACCGACCATTTCTGGGGCGGCCCGAGATTGCGATAGAGCGGTTCGGCTTCGGCACTCAGCCCGCTGTCCATCATCGGGAACGCGGTGCCGAGCGCGGCGAGCAGCAGGTTGCTCACCGGTCCGCGCGTCACCGCAGCGGCCGCCGTCAGCACCTCGCGGCGATGGCCGCGATGGTGTCCGACGACGCCGAGCAACGCCCGGTAAGCCCCCTCCCCCGCCGGATGCCCGAGTGTTGTCGCGAGCTCGTGTGCCTGTCCGGCCAGGTCGAGCGCATCGTCGAATTCGGCGTGCGCCTGAGCCGACGCGGCCTGCGCGACGAGCAGGCGCCAGCGCGACATCGGTCCGCCGGTCCGCTCGGAACACCAACTCAGACAGGCCAATTCGCCGGTGATCACACTCAGATCACCCTGCTCCCACAGTGCGTCGATGCGCCACAACCTGCCCCACATCTCCACGGCGGGATCACGCGCACGCTCGCCCGCTTCGATCATCCGGGTGGCCAGTACCCGGTGCTCGTCGCGGTGCTCGGGTCCGCTGCAGGCGAGCCGACGGGCGCGCAGCGCGGCAGCCAAGACGACGGGATCATCACTGCGGTCGGCGGATTGCATTGCGGCCCTGCTGGATTCATCGACACCGTCGAGATTGCCGAGGTGAACCGCCGCCTCGGTGGCGCGGGCGAGCAACCGGGCCCGCAACGACTCGGGGAGCGCGTCGGCGGGCGGCGCGCCGCTCAGCCCGTCGGCGGGCGTGCCGTCGGGCGGGTGATCAGCCGCTGACGCCACGGCCCGAGCGCCAGCCGCCAACGCCTCGTCTCGGGCGCGGGCCGCCAGCGCTTCGTCCCGGGGGCAGGCCGCCAGCGCTTCATCCCGGACACCGGCCGCCCGCGCTTCATCCCGGACACCGGCCGCCCGCGCTTCATCCCGGACACCGGCCGCCCGCGCTTCATCCCGGACACCGGCCGCCAGCGCTTCATCCCGGACACCGGCCGCCCGCGCTTCATCCCGGACACCGGCCGCCCGCGCTTCATCCCGGACACCGGCCGCCAGCGCTTCGGCACAGGCATCGGCGATGTCGCGATCCCAGCTTCGGTCGCCGATCGGCTCGAGCACCAGCGCGGCCTCGGCAAGCAAGACGACAGCCTCAGGTCTGCGGTGCGGAGGTCCGGCGTGACATGCGGCGCGCGCTATCGCTTGTGCTGCGAGGAAATCCGACTTCGCCGAGTTCAGGACGCCGGCACGCGCGGCTGCTGCGGCGCGTTGCAGCAGCAGGCCGCCCCTGGCGACCGGGTCGAGGTCGGCCGCGTGGGTCAAGGCCAACCCGTAGAGCCGGACGGCTTCCTCGAAAGCCAGTTCCCGCAACGCGACGTCCGCCGCGCGGCGCGCCCAGCGGACCGCGGGCTCAGGGGCTCCGCCCACCGCGGCATTGGCCCAATGCCAGGCCAGCGCCGCCGAATTCGCCTCCACCGCATCGGGATACAGCTCCTCGATACCCAGCGCCGCGCGTTGATGCAGCAGCACACGCCGCTGTAGCGACAACCCGTCGAGCAGGGCGGCGCGCACGAGGGCATGGGTGAAACGCACCGTACCCGGCTCATCGGCGGCGGCCAGCAGACCCGCATCGATCGCCTCGTCGACCGCGCCGAGACAGTCCGGCACCGAACGTTCGACGAGCCGGGCGGCGACCGCGATCGTGAACCGCTCGCCCAAGATCGACGCGGCGCGGAGCAACTCCTGCGCCGATGCCGAGCGGGGTGTCATCCGGCCGCGCACCACCTCGCGCAAGCTGGTGGGCAGGCGCAGCGCGTCATCGGTGGATCCGCGCAGGGAACGGCCTAGTTCGCGCAGGTAGAAGGGGTTGCCCGCGGTCATGTCGAAGGCCTCGCCGGCCAACTGGTCGGGGAGGTCACGGCCCGCCTCGATCCGCAAACAGTGCGCGGAGTCGGTGGGCGAGAGTCCGCGCAGGGGCAGCGAGCCTGCGACCGGTTCGCGCAGGAGGTCGGGTTTGATGGTGGTCCAGCCGGTGCCCGCGGTGCCGCAACATTCGGTGGCACACACCATGATTCGGCGCTCGCGCAACGCACGCACCACATAGAGCAGCGCTTGCAGCGATGGCTCGTCGGCCCAATGGATGTCGTCGACGACCAGCAGGACGCCGCCGGTGGCACCGTCGAGGCCCGCGGCGAACCCGTCGAACAGGGCGACGCGGTCGGCGCCGGGGGCAGGCGTGCTGGTGCCGAGCGCCTGGTGCCAGAGCCAGAACGGTGGGGTGTCGGGCAGTTCGAGGGCACGGGCCCACAGGGTGCGCACTCCGTCGCGCCGCGCGCGCACGGTCAGTTCGGCGACGAGGCTGGTCTTGCCGACGCCCGCCTCGCCGGAACAGATCACCAGTTGCGGCGCGCCGTGCACCGCGTCGTCGAGCCGACCCAGCAGATCGGCCAGTTCGCCGTCACGTCCGATCAACTCGGTCGCCACACCTCACCTCCGAGTATCAGAGCATACTCGCAGGTGAGGGGCTATAACAGGGGCTATGAGGCGGTGCGCTCGGTCAGGCCGCCGACCGATACTACGTACTCCTTCGCTTGATCGTCGAAGTTGATCGAATAGGTGGTCGGATAGCGGGTCGAGTGCTGGTAGGCCTGGGGTTGGGTGATGTCGCCGGTGAACGAGGGCTTGGTGAGCAGCCAGTCCCTGGTGAACATCGGTTCGGTGAAGATGTACTGGCCGTCCCACGCACCGTTGATCAGGGTCTGAGTGAACTCGAACTGGCCCGGAACCACCGGTTTCGTGCCGTCGACCCAATGCACGCCCATCGCGGGCACCGCCTGCACCTCGATCGGCTCGGGCAGGGTGGTGAAACCGGTCGGCATGTACTTCAGGTCGGGCTTGACGCCCGCCTTGGCGAGGAACTGCGGGTCCTGCGGGTTGATCGCCTGCACCGCGGCATCGTCGATGAAGTAGAAGTGCGTGTCGAAATGGGATTTGTCGAAGATGCCGATCGGTGGGTGGCCGTGCGGGACCCAGTCGAAGGTGAGGTGGTTGATCACCGTGCCCTCGGCTTCCGCCGGGAGGGCCAGGCCGGGGCTGGCCGGTGGCGGGCCCTCTGGCATCGTGGCGGGCATCGGCAGCCCTTCCAGCGCCGACTCCTGGATACGCAGACCGAGTTCGGTGGGATGGCCGTCCTTGTCGGTGGTCACGTAGGTGCGGATCTGGCCGTTGCCCATGGATCGTTCGTCGCCGTAATAGGTCTTCGGGCCGGAATCGTCGCTACACGCGGCCGCGGAGGCGAGGACGAGCGCGGCCGCCAGCGCCGTCGTGAGTATTCGCGCGCGCCGCCTGATATCGGACATGACCGCTCCCTTCGACGGGGTCAGTCCTGAACGTAGAAGGGTTTGCCGACCCGAGCGTCCGCCGAAATACTCATCTGAGGTACTCATCAGCGGCAAAAGTTTCCATTCGGAGGTATGGGCATGATCGGCACGCCGGAATCGGACACCGCGGGTTAGGCTGTCCCCGTCCTGGTTCGGTAAGGATGGGATCGGCAATGGGATGGACCTTCACCGCTGACGAATTCGCGCACGTCTGGCGGGAATCGGGTCAGGACCGCATGCCGTTTCCGCTGCGCGTGCTCGAGTCACCGCACACCGAGAACGACGCGGCCCGATTGCGCGCGGGGCTGCACGATCGACTACCCGGGGGCGACCCCGACCTCGCCGCCTGCCTGCGGATCATCGCCGAACCGCACGCCAGAGTCGTACTGGTCGGCGGCGCCCATACCCCCGGCAGCGAAATCCGGCTACTCGCCTGCGCGGTCTACGACCATGCCGTGCTGGTAGTGCAAGATCCGAGTACCCGGCCCGATTACGGTGGCAGCGTGCGTGTTTCGATCGGGCATACCGCGGGGATCGGCGCCCGCGTGGCGGCCTGTCTGCCCGATACCCCGCCCGGACGCGAACCCGCGCGCGAGGCCGCGACCGACGCGGTACGCGACGAGGAAACCGTGCTCGCGACCCATCCCGCGGTGCCGCGTATCCAGCGGTTATTGCGCAGGCCGCATACCGCCGAGGGCCACATTCGGATCGAGACCGGGCTCGACCGTCCGGTGCCGAGCCCGCCGGTGCACTACAGCTGGATCGACGTGGCCAACGATGGTCGATACCTGCTGCGCGCGGGTGAAACCGTGCACGTGGTGCCCGCGTCCACTGGGCAACTCGCCGCGCAGTTACAGCGCAGGTTGGTGCCGGCGCACAGTTCGCACAGCAGAAGGTCCGGCTAACCTGGACTCCACCGCATCATCTGGAGGGGAGACGCGATGACGATCGAGAGCAGCAGAGCCGAGATCTCCCGGTTCCGCAGCGCCGCCGCGGCGGGGACACTGACATTCGACCCCGATGCCGCGCGCCGGTGCGCCGACCTGTACGAACAGCAGGCCGAGCACCTCGCTCAGTTGCGGCAGGGGCTCGAGAACGCTGCCGAGGCGGCGGGGTTCGGTGGGTTCGTCTCCGCCCAGCAGTTACAGGCGGGCTTCGCGCACAAGGCACGCGACGCCGCCGAACTGCTCGACCGCTACATCGAGGCGGCCTACCGGATGAAAGAGGCGTTCCTGCTCAGCGCGGGCCTCTACGAGGAAGCCGATGCCGCCGCGGCCGCCGCCCTGCGCGCCGTCGATACGAGGGTGCGCGGATGAGCACCGACCCGACCTACGTCAGTGCGATGGAACATTTCGAATCCATGCCGCACGAACAGATCTACACGCGTGCCCAGCAGATCGACGCCGGTGCCATTCTCGGCGCGTCGATGACCTGGCTGGAGACCGCCGCTACCCTCACCACCTCGATGCCGCTCACCAAATCCGGCGCCGACCGGGTGATCAACGACACCGGCTGGTCCGGTACCGCCGCCGACGCCGCCGCGGCGAGTACCCGCAGCTTCGCCGCATCCATCGACGAACTCGCGGTGGTGATGGCCGAAGTCGGCGCCCGCCTCGGCGGTGTCGCCGCGGCCGCCGAAGCCGTGAAGCTGGCCGTTGTCGCGCCGGGCGGGTCGGGCCCGATCGGGGCGATCGCCCGCCTGCTGGAGAGCGCGCAGGTGATCGACGCGCAGATGGCGGCCGAGGCGCTGCGCCAGGAAGCCGTGCTGGCGATGAACATGATCTACAAGCCGGCGTATTCGCTTGCCGGAAGCGGTGTCCCAGCGTTGCCCACCGCACCAGGGGAAACGGAATCGCCCGCGGGCAGCGGTGGTTCACCCGCACCGGGCAACGGGTCGACGCCGAGCCCTGGCACGGACCCCTCCGCGCCACAGGGCAATTCGCCGGAATCGCCACAGGCCCCGGAATCCGGCTCGGCTCCCGGTGACGCTCCGGCTCCCGGCGCAACTGTGACGCCGGGCGAAGACCCCGCACCCCGGACGCCCGCACCGGCGGAAAGCCCTGCGCCCCAAGGCCAGGGCTCTACTCCACAGTCTCCGACACCGGAGACACCCGCGCCAACTACCGAAGCGCCCGCGCCGACTTCCGAAGCGCCCGCCCCCACACCCGAGCAGCCTGCACCGCCCACTCAGGCGCCTGCGCCAACTACCGAACCGCCTGCGCCGTCCACTGAAGCGCCCGCGCCGACTTCCGAAGCGCCCGCCCCCGCTCCCGAACCGCCTGCGCCGTCCACTGAAGCTCCTGCACCGTCGACCGAACCGCCCGCCCCGCAGAGCCAGGGGCCGACGAGTTCGCCCAGCGACGTACCCACTCCCCCGCCCTCGCTTCCGAATCAGGCACCGACACAGCAGGATTCGAACCCACCTGCACCGAAGCCGCCGACCGAACCGCCCGCCCCGCAGAGCCAGGGGCCGACGAGTTCGCCCAGCGACGTACCCACTCCCCCGCCCTCGCTTCCGAATCAGGCACCGACAC